>JANLQO010000087.1:0-42114 GCA_031367855.1 Planctomycetia bacterium
TGATTTCATGCCACGCCAGATGACGATCCAGCCCGGTTCGCCATCACTTTTTCTTCCGAGAAATCCTCCGAGACTTGCAAGGGCTCGCATGAATTCACCGACTGTCTTGATAACAACTGGTCGGCGAAGGACTTTGCGTATGACCTCCAACCATTGAGGAGGCACAAGGCGTTTCGCTGGTGTATCAGGTGCGATACGAGCTACATCTCGTAACTGCAGTAGCCTAACGGCTTGAACGCTCGTCAAGCCAATCAATGGTTGTAAGCGATCTGCCAGTTGATATTGACGGCTCTCGACTTCCAATCCAGTTTTGGCCGCTTTGTGAAATTCCTCGATGATGGGCCGATGTTCATAACCGCCAATGACTTCGATCGAAGCCTTATTAGTGCTCACCGGTTCGCGAGTATAAAGTACCCAGCGAATTTCCTCGCATCCTTTGGGTGTATCCACTTCACGGACTTCGACCATATTGGTAGTAATCTCTCGAATGTCGTGCTCTTTTACAAAGCTTGTCGAACCCTCAGGAGGGCGAACAAGCATTAGCGGGCAACTGCGTACCTCGACAGTTGCCCATCGCTCTTTTTGCTTTTTGTTCGCTCTCACGAATACTTGGTATCTACCTATCGGCGGTAGTGATTCACACAAGTCCTGAAGTTTAATGCGTTCGCCTGAAGTTGTTTTGACGATACGTCTAAGCTGCGCTGCACGTATAATCCAACTGTCACCCTTAACGTGCAAATGTGCGAAAACATCGAAGTTGTCGGCTTCTCTGTCGCAGACGTGAATTAGTTTCACTCCTTTGTTCAATGGAACAACCCGATCCATTACGCGGCCCCATACTTCAGCTTCAGTCGTTCGCTTGCAAGACTTAACACGATTGACTCGCTTGACCTTACCAATGGGGCGAATGTAAAGCTCTTGTGCTCCTAAACCAACGACGGCGCTTGAACTAGTCTCTACCATCAGTGCAGATTGCAGGAAAAAGCCGCGGTGGACGTCCGAGCCAAGTCGTCCCAGTCCCTCCCGATTGCTTTTGTAACCATAGTCTATCTCAGTCTTATCGTGGATAACGAAGTACGTTCCAGCTTGCACCGAACATGTTTGACGGTAGTGTTCCGCCGTCACCGTTGCAAACTGCACCTCTTCGCAATTGAACAAGCGATACACGGCCTTGCAGTCGCCCCAACCTTCAGTTTGTTGCGGTGTCGATCCGTCGGGGCTTCCTGCCATCTGCTGCGCATAAAGGACTAACCGACGAGTGCGTCTGGCATCTCCAAGCTGGCATTGGCCAAAGTGCTTTTCACTCCACGCTATCGGATCCAGTTCAACAAACGACGACATGAAGATCTCCATAATTTCAACATGAGATCCATCCTGGATTTGTGTCCCCCCTCTACTCCCGTGGGGGAAGGGACCTAATAGCACTTGCGATACCAATGAACGACAAATTCATTTTCCTAGGGAAAAGCCAGATAAAACGAATTGACGGCAATGTCCGAGTTTGTAATTCTTACAATAACTTGTAACTTTCTATGGGTAAGCATGAGCCTGCCGGGTGCGACCATCGCTGAGGCATGCATAATCCAGTTGACCTGGGCCATGGTGTGCGCAAGAAGTCGCACCCGGCAGGAGCGACCCACTAAAAACGCATCGGTATTAGGTGACAGTACGCTAAATCCGGATGAGTCATAATCATCGCACCGAAAAATCTAAATCGAAAGCAGTCTTGAGATGCAATGTTCCTTTGGCTACTTCACCCTCTGTTGGCTATTGATCACTTGCTTCAATCCCGTCAGTGCAGCGGAACCGCGTGTTGAAACGCAGCCGTTCGGTAAGCTGTCCAGCGGTCAAGAGATCAAACAGTTCAATCTCTACAATCGTTCCGGCATGCAAGCGACCATCATCGAGTATGGGGCCACCCTGACGCGTTTACTTGCCGCCGACCGCCAGGGAAAATTCTCCAATGTCATTCTAGGATCCGACTCGCTGGATAGTTACCTCAAGGGCTTCCCGGCGGCATCAGTGATCGGTCGTTATGCGAATCGCATTCGTGCAGCCAGATTCACTTTGGATAACCAAACTTTTGAAGTCACTAAGAACGCGGGCGACAATCACATTCACGGAGGTCGAGACAATTTTGCTAGAGTTCGCTGGACTGGAACCGCTGAAGCAGATGCGGATAGCGCGGCAGTGAAACTGACCTATCGCAGCACCGATGGCGAGGAAGGCTTTCCGGGCGAACTATTCGTGTCAGTCACTTACCGCTTGTCGAATGCCAACGAGTTGTCGATTCAATACGAAGCAAAAACGGACAAACCGACAGTCGTTAATTTGACGAACCACGCGTATTTCAATCTTAGCGATTCTGGCGAAGCGGTGCTCAATCACGAATTGCAAATCATGGCACAGACTTACACAGTCTCCGATAAAGCCTTGATCCCGACCGGCGAAATTGCTTCCGTCGTCGGTACGCCGCTCGATTTTATCATTCCGCATCGCATTGGCGAAAGGATCGAACAGCTGTACGAAGCCACCCGAGGTTATGATCACAACTACATCGTCTTGGGGAATCCCGGCGAAGTGCGTGCTGCGGCTCGCGTGGTGGAACCGAAATCAGGTCGTGCCATGGAGTGCCTGACTACGGAACCGGGTATGCAACTGTACACCGCCAACGGCTTCAATGGAAATCCGTTCCCGAAACATGGCGGTTTTTGCTTGGAGACTCAGCACTATCCCGATTCACCCAATCACCCAGAGTTTCCAACTACAGTCGTGCGACCTGGAACGCCTTTTCATTCGACAACCGTGTTTCGTTTCAGTGCAAAGTAAATAATGCCTTTACGCGTCTGGGTATTTCCAGGGACCACGGTATTCTCGGCGCAGCAACTTGTTTGCTTGCTCATCACCAATGATCTGTTCTGTCACGCCATCCCACTGGATGCTGCGACCAAGTTTATAGGACAGCATCCCCAGCAGGCTCATGTTGGTCGCGTGATGGCCAATCTCAATATCGCAAGTCGGACGTTTGCCAGATTCAATCGCTGAGATAAAGTCTGCCCACAGGAGCTTGATGCTATGTCCATCAGGTTCGGAATGTTGGGCGTCCTGGTGAACAACGGCTTGCTTCGGATCCGCCGGATGGAATGTCCATCCATCGCGCCATCCCATGTGAAACGTTCCTTTCGTTCCGTAAAAATAGCATCCGATGGCATGTTGTTCGGCGGAATTTCCTGCGAACTTGCGATGCTCCCAAGTGGCCGTGAAAGATTCGAATTCGTAGACTGCAATCTGAGCATCGGGGGCATCGGTGGTCTGTTCCTTGTCGTTTAGAATGGCTTGGCCGCTGATTGGGCGGCCGCCAGTTGAAAAAATCTTCTTGGGAAACTTTTCATCGGACCACCACAGAACTTGATCGATCCAGTGCACGCCCCAGTCACCCAGCGTCCCATTGGCAAAATCGAGAAAGTTACGAAAACCGCCAGGATGTATCTTGCGACAATACGGACGCAGCGGTGCTGGCCCGCAGTACATGTCCCAATCCAGTTTCTCCGGAGGCGGACTATTCGACGATGGCTTTTCTTTACCTCCGCCACTGTGAACGAACATGCGAACTGCACCGATGTCGCCTGCATTTCCATCTTTGAGAAACTTCATGCCTGAAACATAGTGCGGACCAATGCGTCGATGCAATCCAACTTGAACCGTTCGACCAGCGGCTCGAGCGGCGTTGAGCATCGCGCGACTTTCAAGGATCGTATGGCCTGTGGGTTTTTCGACAAACACGTGCGCACCGGCTCCAATGGCTGCGATTGCATTCAGCGCATGCCAATGATCAGGGGTGGCGATGATCGCAATATCAATTTGTTCCTTTTCGATCAACTCGCGAACGTCTCGGTAGGTCTTGGGTTTGTCGCTCGACAATTCCGTCACCTTTTCAGCGGCCAGCTCCAGCACGTCTTGATCGACGTCAGCCAAGGCCACAACCCTGCAATTCCCTGCCGCCATCGCTTCTCTTAAGATATTCATACCCCACCAACCGCTACCAATGAGGGCCGTGCGATACATCTTCGCTTTGCTAGTAGCATGTATGCGTGGTGCCGCGCCTAAGAGCAGTCCACTGGCTAATAATCCACTGGCAACGGACGATTGAACGAAACTTCTTCGATGCAGGGTCATGTTTACTGTACCTTCACAAGTTGAACATCGACGCAAACCAACTCACCCGCTGCATTGCGACAATAAATTGATTGATTGCTCAGGACCGGAACCGTCCAGCACTTGCCGTCGAGCACTTTGGCTCGCGCCGTAGGACTGAACTCAGTTGAAGATGCGGTTGCAATCAGCAATTCGCCACTCTCGCTAAGTACAATCAACTTTCCGCCAGCTGCCATCAGCGATCCCGCACCCAGCCCAGGGTAGCTCCAAGTAACGTTTCCGGTCGCGAATTCTAGGCATTTTAACATCACCTCGCCGCCTTCGTTGCCATCGAAACCGAACACAAAGCCGCCCACCAAAACACTTGAATTCAGTTGATTTTGCATGTCCTTGTTCGACCAAACCACTTTGACATCGGCGTCGCTGAACTCGAGCACGGCGGCTCCGCGACCATAGCCCGACGAAATGAAAGCCCTGTTCTGTACGACGATGGGGTCCGCCGCGTTGCACCCATAGGTTGTCAACCAACGCTGCTTCCATTTGACCTCGCCGGATTCCAGGTCGACACACTGATAGAACTTTCCCGAAGCGATCAAGGCGTGCGCGCGACCGTCGATCTGTACTACTTGCGGCGTCATGTAGCCCGCTTCGCCATCCCCCGATTGCCAAATGACCTCACCATTGGCTTTATTTAACAGCAATCCTGCCTCGCCCACGCCCAGTAGTAAATGCTCATTAACAACTACGGGTGACGATGAAAAACCCCAGCCGGGAATTCTTGCACTGGTTGCTTCGGCGACATTCTTGGACCAGAGGAGCTCGCCAGTGGCGGTTCTGCAGCAAATCAAATCGCCTTGTCGATTGAGCGCATAGACGCGATCGCCGTCAATGGTTGGAGTCGAAGTCGGACCGCCTTCGAAAAAGCGGTCATCGATCGCACATTCATAGGTATGCCGCCAAAGGGTTTGGCCCGATTGAGTATCCAGGCAATGGATTGATTCTTGATTGTCGACATTGCCGATCGTAAAGAGCCGATTGCCTTGAGTGGTGATCGATGAGAAACCAATTCCAACGTGCGCACGCCAGCGAATTGGCGGTCCCCTTTCGGGCCAATGAACTGTCCACTCGCTTTCTCGCGATACTCCGCTCGAGGTTGGCCCTCGTCGCGCCAGCCAGTCTTCCGCATGCACCGATGTGATGAAATAGCACAGAACACAAATCAGGCTAGGGCCAACAGGTTTTCGAAACATGAATCATCCTGGGCTTAGCGGGTCAATCGTCTTGCGACATTTTGAAACTCGCGGCGAAAATCCGAAGCATCCGCATTCGGGAAGTTGGCCCGCTGTGTCATCAGAATATAGATGCGTTCATTGGTCGGATCGATCCACGCTTGAGTGCCATAAGCGCCGCCATGGCCAAAGCTACCTGGCGCAAGCGCCGCGGAAACCCCTTGGGGTTCGCGGACAACGCAGCAACCGATGCCCCATCCGTTACCCGGCGTGAAGCCGGTAACCAAATCGCCGGTCACAATGGTCCGCATTTGCTTAACAGCTTCCGCTGTGAGGATTCGCTTTCCATCCAATTCGCCATCGCAAAGCAGCATGCGGCAAAACTTGGCGTAGTCGTCGGCTGTCGAAAACAAACCCCCATTCGCCGCCGGCATACGTGTGCGATCGGTCGGTAAGAATCCAGACAGCAAACTGATCTTGGTTTCCTCCAGCGTGCCTTGCTCATTTTTGCGATACGACTTGGCGAGCCGCTTGAGCTGTGATTCGGACAGGTAAAACGCTGTGTCATTCATTTGCAACGGCTTGCTCAGGCGACTATCAATAAACTCATCCAGCGTCAGCCCAGAAACGACTTCAACGATGCGGCCGGCAGTGTTGATGCTAGTTTGGCTGTATTGCCATTTGCTGCCGGGCGCAAACTGCACTTTCACTTTCGCGTATCGCGACGCAGCTTCGGCCAAATCTCGCGACGTGTACGCTTCATCTTGCTTCAGCTCAGCCATGCCTGACGTGTGACTAAGCAATTGACGAATGCTGATGACCGCGGGCGAACCATCGGACAACTTCAAATCCTTCATGGCTGGCAAGTGCTTGGTGATCGCATCGTCGAGCGACAATTTGCCTTCGTCTTGCAGCATCAAGATGCACGCACCCGTAATGGGCTTGCTCATTGACGCGATCCAAAAGATCGAATCGCGAGTCATCGCCTGATTGCCGGAGATATCCGCAAAGCCGACGGAATGCACGGCAATTACGCCTTGCTTGTCAGCGACTAGCCCAACCGCGCCGGCAATTTCGTTGTTCTCGACAAACGAGTTGAACGCGATTTCGAGCGGCCGCTCGGGGGTTTGCTGCGCCTGCAGCGCTGACGGCGCCCAAGCCATTAGGTTTAAGGCGAACAAAACGTTGATGATAGGGCGGTTCATTGGGTGCGGACCTGTGACGATGGACTTGGGCAGGTAGCTGACAGTATTAAAGAATTCATTGTAACTGCCTAGGCGGCTCCCTCCCAGACCAGCCGTACTGGGATGTTTACTGGGATGTTTACTGGGATGTTATGTCAACCGGCTCAATGAGAACGAAACGATATTCTGACAGGGATTGTCCTGTTCACTGCCCTGCATGTTAGAATTAAACGAAATTCACTTGCTCTGCTCACGATACAAGTAGGCCGATGCTTTTCGCACTCTCTCGTTCAGCTGAAATCAACTTGCCATGACTCCTCAATCTAACTCAGTTGCCGCTGGCTGCCTTTGGCTGGTCACCGCTGTCATGACGCTCCTGCCGAAACTTGCGTTCGCTCAAACCCCGGAGTGGGCGGATAGAGTATTGCCTGTGCGCCAAGGATTGATCCTTTGGTTGGATGCCAACGCCATTCAAGCTGCTAGAAAATCTGAGAATCAACCGGCTCTGACCACGGGTGCGGCAATTGCAAAATGGAATGACGCATCAGGAACCGGGCGGGATTTTGTACAGTCTATGACCGCCGATCAACCGACGCTTGTCCAGTTTGGCGACGCTTGGAGCGTGCGATTTGATGGTGATACAGATCATATGCGATGTATGTCGCTGGCGGGAGAAGTGAACGCGGCGACCGTGTTCATTGTCGCCGCACCCCATCAGAACCTGGGTGAGTTTCGAGGCCTATTGGCGACCAACTCGCCTAACCAACGCGATTACGAATCGGGAATGACAGTCGACCTCGGGCCTGCGCCGACAGCTAGCTTTGAAAATGTAAACGTCGAAGGAGCTGGGTTTGGCGGTGCCCGTAATTTGTTCAGTAAATCAGTACCGTTTGGAACGCTGCACACGATCGAGGCGGCGGTGGATCCCGCGAAAAAGCAAGTCACCCTGTCGATCGATGGCAAACGAACCGGCGAACGACCGTTTGAATCGAAAACGCTATCGATTGATCAGTTGACGTTGGCTGCGCGATTCTATACCAACGGGCCAGGTGAACACATTGTGCGCGGACCACTGAAATGCGATATCGCTGAAGTACTACTATATGACCGCATACTCAGCAGCTCTGAATCAGCCGCGGTGCGCGAGTACTTGAACACGAAGCACACCAAGTTGGCGGAGCAGTTGCCGCAGGAATTGAAACTAGTGCCGCACAAACCGCTGGCAAAAGCGGTTAATCCGCCACCGATTCAAATGCCACCGATTCAAATGCTTGTGCCAGGCTTCACAGTCCGCGAATTGCCCGTCGATTTGACGAACGTGAACAATGTTCGTTTTCGGGACGACGGTCGCTTGATGACGCTCGGTTATAATGGCGACTTGCATCTGTTATCCGATTCCGATGGCGATGGCTTGGAAGACAAATCGGAGCTGTTTTGGAAGAACGCAGGGAGCCTGCGCGGTCCACTCGGTTTGCTGCTAACTCCGCCCGGCTATGCGAAAGGACGTGGGGCGTTTGTGCCCAGCAAAGGCAAAGTTTCGCTGATCGTGGATACGGACGGCGACGACAAAGCGGACCAAGAAATGGTCGTCGCCACGGGCTGGCAAGAGATCCCACAAAACGTGGATGCAGTGGGCATCACCATGGACAAAGAGGGTGCGTTGTACTTCGGCCTGGGGACGGCGAACTATGCCAATGCTTATATGGTTGACGATGCAGGCAAAGCCGCCTATGACCTGAAAAGCGAACGAGGCACTGTACAAAGAGTTTCACCGGATTTTAGCAAACGCGAAACCGTGTGTACCGGTATCCGTTTTCCAATTGCTTTTGCGTTCAACGAAGCCGGCGATCTATTCTGTACAGAGCAAGAGGGAGCCACGTGGTTGCCCAATGGCAATCCGCTCGATGAACTGCTGCATATTCAAACGGGCCGCCACTATGGTTTCCCGCCCCGTCATCCGCGCCACAACCCAAGCGTAATCGATGAACCTTCCACGTTCGACTATGGTCCGCAACATCAGTCGACTTGCGGCATGGTTTTCAACAACTCGGTGAACGGCGGCCCTAACTTCGGCCCAACCGCCTGGGCTAAGCAAGCCTTGGTTTGCGGTGAGTCTCGCGGAAAACTTTGGCGCACTCAGTTGTTCAAAACTGAGGCTGGCTACGTCGCTTCGACGCAGTTATTCGCAGCCTTGCAAATGCTCACGGTCGACGGCTGCGTGGCACCCAATGGAGATTTTGTAGTTGCGTGTCACAGCGGCCCGCCAGATTGGGGTACGGGTCCAACAGGCAAAGGCAAGCTGTTCCGCATCCAATACACGAACCCATCCGCGCCGCAACCCGTAGCCGCTTGGGCGGAATCACCCAACGAAATGCGAATTGCCTTCGACCGTCCGCTCGATCCAACAAAACTTCGCAACTTAGCCGAACAAGTGAAAGTGGAGTATGGCGAATTTGTGCGCGCCGGCGATCGCTTCGAGACACTCGTGCCTCCCTACGCTGTTGTGCAGCGTCAATTGGCCACACCGCGATATCCTTTACAAATCGCGGGTGCCTCGCTCACCGGCGACTTGCGGACGTTGATTGTTAGCACCGCCACGATGAAAGCCAACTCGCATTATGCAATTACTTTGCCGCGTGATGCGGACACATCCCAAACTACAACCTCCTCTCAGCACCCGCAGATCGATCTCGACCTGTCGTTAGCGGGCGTTCAAGCCAGCTGGACTCCTCAGACTGCTACGCAGGCATCGTTAAACACCACCAGTTGGTTACCGCATTTAAATCTCCAAGTGGCCCGCGAATCCACCGCCGGAAGCGCTCAACACGATTCACTGTGGTCGGCTATGGACGCGAGGGGCGAGTTGACACTGCGGACGAACGTCGATCTGCACCACTTCTTGCGCCCCGTCGTCCAGCCGGGGGCAAAGATCGATTACGAATGGCCCGCTGAAACAGTTACGCTCGTCCTTCAGTCGCCGCAGCCAATCTCGGTTATTTCATCCGTAGGGAAAATCGAGTCGCAAGTCAGCGATGGCAACAACGTGGTTCAGTTAACGTGCTCGGGTGATGCGACAGACTTGATTGACCTCGAGATTAAGCTTGTTAAATCCACTCTCGCCGCACCGCATTTGAACGTATCGGTTCACACCGCGGAAGATCCTCGCGCCAGACCGTTGCCGCTTCACCGTTTCTACATGCCGTGGGTCAAATCGAAAGACGCTACGCAGCTCAACGATGACAAACCGATGCACATTGCAGAGATCGAAGGTGGCAATTGGGGATTGGGGCGCCGCGTGTTTTACAGCGAAGCAGCTGGCTGTTTTAAGTGTCATGCGACCGGCGGCGTGGGTGCGAAAATCGGGCCCGACTTAACCAATTTGGTCCATCGCGATTATGCCTCGGTGATGCGGGATATCGTAAACCCAAGCTTTGCGATCAATCCGGACTATCTAGGTCATATCATTGCGTTAGGCGATGGTCGAGTTCTGACCGGTGTGTTGCGCGACGAAGACGGGCAACTGTTCCTGGGGGACGACAAAGGGAATTCCATCAAGATCGTTCGATCGGAGATCGAACAAATGAAATCAGCTCCGGTTTCTGTCATGCCCCCAGGCCTACATGAAAAATTGACGCAATCGCAATTGCGCGATCTGATGACCTATCTTCTGACGTCCCCGCCGCATATGCCCATGGATGCGCCGCTTGCGGCACCGCCAATACGCTCGCAAGCCGAATTGGCGGCGGTACTGGCGGGTTCGATGCCATTGACGAAGGAGCTTCGATCGCTGAATATTATTTTGGTTGCGGGCAAGAAAGATCATGGGCCCGGCGAACACGACTACCCAGCATGGCAAACTCAGTGGAGTCAGTTGCTGGCTGCTGCACCGAACGTAAATGTTAGCGCTGCCTGGGACTTTCCCAGCGAAGAACAAATGTCAGCAGCGGACGTTGTGATCTTTTTTCAAAAGGGAGCTTGGAACGACGCTCGCGCAAAGCAGCTCGACGCGTACCTGGCTCGTGGTGGCGGAGCGGTTTACATTCACTGGGCGGTGAACGGTGATGATCGCGTCGCTGAGTTTTCGACGCGCATTGGTCTGTCATCTAAGGGAGGCAGTATTCGCTACCGGCATGGGCCGCTGACGTTGAACATGCATAACACCGAACATCCGATTATGCGCAACATCGATCAGTTGCAGTTGTACGACGAGAGTTACTGGCAGCTCACGGGCGACGTGAAGAACGTTACACTGTTTGCTACCAGCACGGAAGATGGCGAAGCGACTCCGCAAGTTTGGGCATATGAGAAGGGTGCCGGTCGCGTCTTTGTTAGCATTCCAGGTCACTACAGTTGGACGTTTGACGATCCGATCTTCCGCGT
This sequence comes from Planctomycetia bacterium, assembly GCA_031367855.1. Taxonomy (GTDB): domain Bacteria; phylum Planctomycetota; class Planctomycetia; order Pirellulales; family Pirellulaceae; genus Aureliella. The sequence goes on from JANLQO010000087.1 coordinate 10,949, forward strand.
GCTCTTGCTTCGCGGAATTTCGTGGACTGCCAAAGAACCCGTAGATCGTTTCAATGAACTGGTGCCTCTGGGTGCGCGTTTAGCTAACTAAATTAGGAGCAAGTTACATCTGCTGAGTTTTACTCAGTTGCGATCTCGATGACGAATGCGATCACTCGCGGTGCTCCTTCATCGACAAAGGCGAGGAAGCAGTTGTAACAGACGTCAAACTCGGAGTCTTCGGCCGGTTGGAAGTCCACTTCTATCCAGTTGACAGCTATTGTCGAGTCGAGACCAGCTGGCGGTTGGCGCTCTTCGACCTCGAAAACCTCGAAGCGTTTTGGAGGGTCCAGCTCAGGAATCGCATCGTCCGGCTCACGCGTCAGCGCGATGTGCATCTGCCGCAGGCGAGGACCAAGTTGGTCCCAACCAAATTCGTCAGCAAGAGTCTCGGCTGTTGTGTGTTCCTTGAGTTCCGCAGCGAGAAGTGTCAGGACAACTCCCCATTTCTTCCCGATGATCGCGCGCGCAAACGCGCGAGCCGTCTTTTCCACACCCTTAGGTAATGCCATAAAATGCGCCTCACTTTCACCGTTTCCTTAAGGAGAATTGGCTTGGATTATCTGCGATTTGCGTGAACGTGCGGACTGCGTAATGGTTGAAACTCGCGACCTGTGTTAGGTTAGCGAGGCGAGACTGCTGGAACAATCAGTGGGATCATTTGTGGACAAAGGTACGCTTGTGCCGAGACCAGCAGTCCAACTAGCACGGCCAGCGCGATGCTGTGGAAGAAGACGTAGCGCAGAATGGTGCCCTCTTGTCCATGCTGACCAGTCGCGATGCCTGCAACCACAATCGACTGTGCATCGATCATCTTGCCCATCACACCTCCCGAGCTGTTCGAAGCCGCCGCGAGTAGTGGGGAAATGCCTAACCGCTCGGCCGTGATCTGCTGCAAGCTTCCAAAAAGCACGTTCGATGCCGTGTCGCTGCCTGTAAGAGCAACACCTAACCAACCGAGTAGCGGCGAAAAGAATGGAAACAGCCAGCCTGTACTTGCGAACGCTAGTCCCATCGTAGCATCCAGCCCGCTGAAGCGCGTTGTATATCCCATCGCCAGCATGGCAGCAATCGTCGCCAACGAGATGGTAGTTCGGCGAATCGTACCCAGGAGCAACAGGAAGATCTGTACCGGCGACAGTCCAAGCAGGCTACCTGAAATGAGGCCTGCCAGCATCAGTGCGGTGCCGGTCGCCGACAACCAATTGAATTGGAAAACGGCTTTTTCAGGCTCAGGTGCGGCGACGACGGGCTGATCGCGAACCACATTCAAGTGCAATCCTGGGACTTGAAACTCAAAGCGTGAAAGCGAGTTCAACTGATTTTTAACCGCCGGTATGCCCCAGGCGAACACCATGATCGAGACAATCAACCAAGGCAACCACGCCGAAAAGGCTTCTCGACGCGTCGGCGGAGTCTCTATCGAAGAACTTGCTTCGCCTTCAAACCGCCAAGTCGTACGCGGTTTCCAAAAACGTAAAAGAACAACGATGGCAAGAATGGATACGATCGCGCTGATGACATCCACTAACCAAGGACCGTGATAGTTGCTGACTGCAAACTGCATCACGGCGAAGCTTAGACCTGCGGTTAAACAGGCTGGCCAAACTTCCAGCATGCTTCGCCAACCCGCCATAGCCCAGATCAACCAAAACGGAATGATTACAGAAAACAGTGGCAATTGGCGACCAACCATCGCACTCAACGACATCAGCGGCAGGTCATGGGTGACACCCTGCAAGGCGATGAGTGGTGCGCCAAGCGCGCCGAAAGCGACCGGAGCAGTGTTTCCGATCAGTGCTAGACCGGCCGCTTGCAACGGTTTGAATCCAAGACCAATCAGCATCGCGGCGGAAATGGCGACGGGGGTTCCGAAGCCGGCCGCCCCTTCGATGAACGCACCAAAACTAAACGCGATTAAGAGAACTTGAATACGACGGTCATCGGCGAGAGTTGCGATGGAACGCTTGAGGACTTCGAACTTGCCGGTCGCCACTGAAACGTCGTAAGCAAAGATCGCGGACAAGACGATCCAGCCGATTGGAAACAATCCAAATGCGGCCCCGTTTGCGGCCGCGGCGAGCGCTAGCGTCGTGGGCATACGATACACCACAATCGCAACCAGCAGCGAAACGGCTAGCCCTGCCAGTGCCGCATAGTGGGCGCGCACGTGCAAGAACCCTAGCAAACCGAGCAGTACAAAGATCGGCAGCGCCGCCAAAATCGCGGACAAAAACAGATTGCCGCACGGATCGTAATGTTGAGTCCAGGGTAGCATCGCTTAAGGCTCCAATTACATGCTGCCAGTTAGGAAACACTGAGAGGGACAGTGTCCGCAGTTGGCGGGAGCAGTATATTCTAAAAAGACTATTGTAGAACGATTGCCCTCAATCGTTCCGGAAAGGTCGCTGGCACACTCAGACAACCAAAGACAATTGATGATGACGCAACTCAAGGGATTCCCCAAAGACACACTGGCATTTCTCGATGACCTGCGAGCGAATAACACACGCGAATGGTTCACGGCGAACAAAGCTCGTTATGAGCAGAGCTTTCTGGAGCCTTCGTTGGAGTTAATCCGTCAACTAGAAAAATCGTTGGCTAAGCTCACGCCGATGCTGCGCGTCGAAGCGAAAAAAATGGGTGGGTCGCTGATGCGGATTTACAAAGACACTCGCTTCTCGAATGACAAGACACCCTACAAAACGAATATCGGCATCCAGTTTCGGCACCTCGCGGGCAAGGATGTGCATGCTCCTGGAATTTACTTTCACGTTGCGAACGATGAGTGTTTCGTGGGCGCTGGCATCTGGAAACCCGAAGCCGAACCGCTGAAGCGAATTCGCGAGCACCTCTTGCTAAACCCGACACAATACACCCAAGCAATTACCAACAAGAAATTCAGTTCGCTGTATTCACTCTTCGATGATCGGCTGAAGAGCGCTCCGCGCGGTTATGCGAAGGATAACCCGATGATCGATGAATTGCGGCGCAGGAGCTTTATCGGCGGAGCAAATCTGTCCGCCGCACAGATTCAGAGCAAGCTACTTATTGAACTGATTCTTGAACGCATTCGAGCCGCGAAGCCACTGATGACCTTTTTGTGCGAAGCGCTCGAAGTACCCTACTAGTACTCTATCACGTGGCCGCGTCTCTCTGAGACGCGGAGGAATAGCATAAAGGTGTCAGGTACCTTTTCGCTAATTTTCATAAACGGTACCTGACACCTTTTGTGATATGTTTCATATGTCAGTTCTCTTCGTCCCAGAAATTTGCTGCTACATCGTCTTTGCGCCGCGTGAAGCTTTGTCGTAGCAGATCGGCTAAAAGAAAGACGCCTGCGACCATGCCGCCGGCCAGATAGCCGGTGGGCACACCAAAGGGCACGGAACACACCACTTCCCAAACCGTCCAACGCCCGTGCCAAATGCCAAGGCAAGTCACTGTGAGCGCAAGAGAAATCGGGCCTCCCACCAAAGAAGCAATGCGCGGGCTGTTGCCACCAAAAAAGAGCATTTGACCGATGGCCACAAAAGTTATAAACGAAGTTACACCAAAGAACACATCGGGGATGGCGCCGAGTGCCTTCAGAGCACCAAAAAGTAAGCCAAACGCGAGGGTTATTGCCATCAGCGTGAACAAATCAAAAACCCGCTGTGCGCCGTAGGCGGGTTCGTTTAATGTGGAGATCAGGGCTCTCCAGAGCTGTTCCAACGGATCGTTGAATTCGGGCTGGAAGACCACGATCGGCGGGTCTTTGATCGGTTTTGGTTGGGGCGGAGGCGGATCGGAGGCAGAATTCATCGGCAACTCTTCAGCCCAGCTCGGGGGGAAAATTGTCACAACTAAGTGCGAGGGCGTTGGAAGGAACCGCCGGCAAGTTTAGACTATTGCTTCTCAGATTAGCATCCGGTGCGATTTAGAATAAACATCTAGACTCTCTAGCCCTAGTTAGTGATCCAAAATCTTGCTGCGGTTGGCTTAACTCGTTGCAACAAATCGTCGACTTTTCCAAACTCCCATTGTCAGGTATCAAATCCATGTCGGACCCGCAAGAAACGGATGTCGTTCCAGCCCCTTCTCAAGCAGCAGCTGAGGCGACATCGGAACCCACTTCAACTAATGAAGCGACCGCTGGCGGCCCGATTAGCTTGGCGAGAATTCGTGAATTGCGGAAAAGCCAGGAGCAAACCGCCAAACCAGCCGACCGACCACCGCGCCGTGATCGCCAGCAAGTCGTTGCCGCGAGCACGTCTCCGCTAACTGCGACCGAGGGCGATTCCGTACAGACCGCCTCAGTTGGCGATGCTGCCAGTTCGGCAGCGGGCTCTGGCGGACAAAAGAAACCCCGCGACGATCGGCGCGACAGGCGCGGTCCGCGTCGCGACAATACGGTCCAAGAACCGATCAGTTTCGCCTCGAAAGTGGCTGTACCTTCCATTCGCCAACCCCTTTCAGAGGATCTCGAAGCTGAAATCGACGCAGCCTTGCTGGGAGACGACCTCGACAAACTGCTGATCGGTGACGATATGCTGCAGCTAACGCACACGCTGGAAGAGGGCCAGCGCGTTCAAGCTACGGTGGTGAAGATCCACGGCGAACATGTTTTCCTAGCCCTTGGTGGTCCCAACGAAGGGATGATTCCAAAACTGCAATTCGCTGACATCTTACCCGAAATCGGCGCTCAATTAGAAGTCATTGTGCGCGGCTTTCTGCCGCAAGAAGGCCTTTACGAATTGACCAATCCAGGCAACGCGATCAGTGTCGCCGATTGGTCGGACCTCCGCGAAGGCGAAATCATCGAAGTCATGATCACGGGCGCGAATACCGGTGGGCTTGAATGCAAAGTCGGCAGCATCGATGGTTTTATTCCGATCAGCCAAATCGCGGAGTACCGCGTCGAAAACACGGCTGAGTTCGTTGGCCAAAAAGCATTGTGCGTCGTCACCGAAGCGAATCCACGCCGCGGCAACTTAGTATTGTCCCGTCGCGCCGTTCTCGAACGCGACAAGGAAGAAAAGAAACAACAGCGATTGGCAGCTTTGGAAGTTGGCGCGGCGGTCGACGGCATTGTTCGCAAGATCATGGACTTTGGCGCATTCGTCGATATTGGTGGGCTGGATGGTTTACTGCACATCAGTCAATTGTCTTATGAGCGCGTCAAGCATCCCAGTGAAATCCTGACTGAAGGACAGAAGATTCAAGTACGTGTGGACAAGATCGACCCGGTGACCGGCAAGATTGGGCTGTCCTACCGGTCGCTGCAAGATCATCCGTGGACCGATATCGAAACTCGCTTCCCAATCGGTGCTGTGGTAAAGGGCTCCGTGACACGCATCGCTGAGTTTGGTGCGTTCGTGCGTTTAGCGACGGGCATCGAAGGTTTAGTCCACTTGTCCGAACTGGCGCATCATCGCGTGCATCGGGTATCGAATGTCGTCCAGGAAGGTCAAGACGTCGAAGTTAAAGTGATGTCGGTTGAACCTGAGAAGCAGCGCATTAGTCTATCGCTGAAAGCGGCTCAAGCGGCGCCCGTGAAAGAACAAGCACCTGAACCCCTAGCTGAGGAAGAATCGCCAAAATCTGTTTTACCCAAGCATCGCGGACCACTCAAGGGTGGCTTTACGCGTCCAGCGGGTGGCGATCAGTTCGGGCTGAAGTGGTAATAACAGACCGGTCGCATCCGGCAGATGCGACCCGCAGATGCGACCCACTGAGAGACTGTCCGAAAAGTGGTCAGACCCTTTGTCGTTGCCGGAGAGGGTCAGACCCCTTTTTGGACAAGCAGCGACACCAACCCCCAAACGCAGGACGCACTGATGAGTGGACTGATTCAACCGAGGACCCTTAAGGGCTTTCGCGATTACCTGCCCGAAGTCATGATGCCGCGCGAACGGATTATGGAAACCGCCCGGCGTGTTTATCGACGTTACGGATTCAGCCCCATTGATACTCCCGCGCTCGAGTACCTCGAGATTCTAACCGGCAACGGCAGCGAAGAGACCGATCGCCAACTGTACCGCTTTGAAGATCACGGTGGGCGACAAGTCGGTATGAGATTTGACCTGACGGTTCCGCTAGCGCGTTTCGCCGCGCAGCACATCCAGCAACTAGGCACGCCATTCAAGCGCTATCACATCGCACCGGTGTGGCGAGGCGAGAGTCCGCAGGCTGGTCGTTACCGCGAATTCGTACAATGCGATTTTGATACGATAGGTACCGAATCCGTTGTGGCGGATATTGAAACGGGCTTGGTGATTCACGAATTGCTGCTTGAGATTGGCGTTAAGAACTTCTCGATTCGAATCAACAATCGCCAAGTGCTTAGCGGTGTATTGGCGAAGCTCGAATTGACCGACAAATCGGTGCCGGTCCTGCGGGCGCTCGACAAGCTTGCAAAAATAGGTCGCGAGGCCGTAGCAGCGGAAATGCAGCAGGCGGCTGGCTTGTCGGAGCACCAGGCTCAGCAGGTATTGCGTTTAGCCGAGATCAAGGGTTCGGTGGACGAGATTCTGACGCAGCTGGATCCCTTGGTCGTCGGCAACGAACTGGGTGAAGGCGGAGTTGAACGATTGCGGCAGATCGTGCGAGCAATGCAGACGTGCAACGTGCCAGCGGAACGGTTTCAATTAGACGTCTCGATCGCGCGCGGCTTGGATTACTACACAGGCGCGATTTTCGAAACGTTCCTGGATGATCTGCCCAGCATCGGCAGCATATGTTCCGGCGGTCGCTATGATAACCTCGCGGAACTGTATACCAAGCAGCACTTGCCGGGCATCGGCGCTTCACTGGGATTGGATCGCTTACTGGCCGCGATGGAGACGCTCAAAATGATCGAACCGGTGCGCACACCCGCGCCGGTCCTGGTCGTATACTTCGATAAAGATCGCTTGCAAGATTATTTGCAACTGGCGCAGATCATTCGCAGCGCCGGCATCGGAGCGGAGTTGTATCCAGAACCTCGAAAGCTCGCCGCGCAGCTCAAATATGCGGATCAGCGAGGATTCCAAGTCGCTTTGATCGCAGGCAGTCAAGAACTTGATGCCGGTGCCTGTCAGTTGAAAAACCTCGGTACCAAAGCCAGCTCGGAAGTCACTTGGCGTGAAAACCCCGCCGCTCTGGTTCAAGCGATCAAAGCTCTTATGAACTCTTCCGCAGGCTAGTCTTCGGTGACTGTAATTGAGGTCTGGTGGAGATAGGTTTGCCCGCAGCATTGTCGCTCGGTGAGGGTACGACTTCCTTTTCGACGGCCGGTCCACCGTCGGCAGGCTTCTCCCCAATGTTGGATTCGGCCTTAGGCTTGCGGATCGATTCGTCCTGCGACGATTTCTCGTCTCCCCTGCCTTCGATTAACGCCGGAACGCGTTGCGTTTTTGGCGCTGCAGTAGCGAAACCGGGACGTGCGCCGACGTCCAGCGCTTCCCAAGGCTTGGGATAATAATACGTTTTGTAGACGGGAGGCATGTGATGTTGGTCGTAGTTGCCTGCACAGTAGTTTTCTTTCCAAACCATGGCTTCTTGACTGGTGCGTGACACTTCATATGCCAGCCAACCCGTGAGGAAGCGAGGGCGATTGTACTGAGCACGGTACTCTGTGTGGTTGTCATAAAACGGGCGCGGCAGAATATCGGGTCTGGGGTCGCGAGTGTTGATGAGCGTTGGGCGCTCAGCGGCTTGAGCCAAAGAGCCACCGAGACAAACGCAAACGCAGAGAAAATTGAATGTGCGCATCGCGAATCCATTCGCTTAGAGTATGACTTTTTTCGAGCGGTCAATCCTTGCCGCATTGAAGATATTCGGCAGCCTGTCAGCCTGTGATACCGCTCAACTCATGTATTAGAGCCAAACCCATTGCCTCGCGCCGTCGAAATGCACGCTTTAACGATTGTGCAATGTTATGCCGAAAAAAGCGCAGCGCGAAGAAATAGTGCTAGAATGGAGTTCAACGGCTGATCTTAAGAAATCAAGGCAAAATCTGATGCTGCGGTCAATTGTAACAGTTTTAACGAACTCACTCGCTTTGGGGCTTATGTTGGCAAATCTTGGCTTCGCGCAGGTTGGCTTGCCGCCTTTCAATGGCTTCGAAGCAGCTCGGGAACAACTCATTAACGAGATACTGATTCCAGGCGGTGTCACGGATGCAGCGGTACTGAGCGCCATTCGCAACACGCCACGCCACGAATTTGTGGCGCCCAGCCAGCGTGCGGAAGCCTACTACGATCGGGCACTACCCATCGGTTCTTCGCAGACGATCAGCAGTCCGTATATCGTGGCCATCATGACTCAGGAATTAAAGACCAAGCCCGAGCACAAAGTCTTGGAAATTGGAACTGGCAGCGGGTATCAGGCCGCTGTGCTGAGCCCGCTAGTTAAAGCAGTCTATTCAATCGAAATCGTTCCGGAATTGGGCAATCACGCGAAAAAAGTTCTCAATTCGCTCGGCTATAAAAACGTGTTTACCAAAGTGGGTGATGGATTCCTTGGCTGGGCAGAACACGCACCGTTTGACCGCATCATCGTTACTTGTAGTCCCGAGGACGTTCCACAGCCGCTGATCGATCAATTGGCTCCTGACGGTTTAATTGTGATTCCTGTCGGCGAGCGTTATCAGCAGATGCTCTATTTAATGCGAAAACGCGATGGAAAACTGGAAAAAGAGGCGCTTCGTCCAACGCTGTTCGTCCCGATGACAGGCGAAGCGGAAGACAATCGTAAAGTCCAAGCAGATCCTAGCAAGCCGCAGCTGGTTAATGGCGATTTCGAAGAAAAACCATTGGAAAATGGGCATATGCCCGGCTGGTATTACCAAAGAGGTCTAACTTGGGAATCCGACGAGAAAGCACCCAAGGGAAAACACTACGTTTCTTTTGAAAATGATCGGCAAGGCAGACCGACCAACCTATTGCAAGGCGTTGCGCTCGACGGGCGTAAAGTGCCTCGCATCAGTTTATCAGCCTCGGTAAAAACGGCAGATGTTAAAGCGGGTTTGGACGCAACGGAGTTGCCTGCCGTATCGGTAAGGTTTTTCGATGACCAACGTAACTTGCTCGAAACGCAATGGCTGGGGCCATTTCGGGGTACACAAGCCTGGAAACAGCATGAGCGGGTGATCCGAGTGCCCAGCCGAGCGCGAGAAGCGATCGTATCGATCGGTCTGTTTGGGGCGACTGGAACCGTATCGTACGATGCGATTACATTGAAGGTTGCGGACTAAGAATATTTTTTGGCTGCCTGCCAAAATACAGTCTGCGGTTCGGCCCAACCTACTTGCCTTACAAAATCTAAAGTTAATTTCACAACTTGCCAAACTAAGCTACATTTAACTGCATCCCCCGTTTTGCGCAATAGGAAAATTCTACCTAGACTGCTTGAACCCTACCACAATGCGGGTATGCTATGGGAACGGTTTAACGAATCTGCTGGTGATGCAGGTTTTGATTGGTCAACCTCGGTCGTGTGGAGAAGTGACATGAAGTACACAATGATTCGGCTAGCAATCGCAGTTCTGCTCGGCGCGGTTGTCGGCAACTCAGCAAACGCTGGCTTTGGCAGCCACGGTGGCTTGTTTGGTGGTTCGAACGGCGGCGGCAGCAGTGGCGGCGCGGGTTACGGCAGTTCCGGAGGTTATGGCAGCAGCGGCGGCACAAGCTACGCTGGCTATGGTAGCAGCGGTGGTAGCTACGTCGCTTCCTATGGTTCGAGTGGCGGATCAAGCGGTGGAGCCAGCTCTGGTGGCAGCTCTGGTGGCAGCTCTGGCCGTCCTGGTCTTCTCAGTCGGCTGCATACTCACATCCATTCCCATATTGCCGCCAAACATGCTCGCCGCGCTTCCTATGGTAGCAGTGGCGGATCGAGCGGGGGATACGCTGGCTATGGTTCTTCTGGAGGTTACTACAGCGGATACAGTTCGACGGGCGGCGGAAGCAGCGGCTCGATGAGTTACGGTAGTACTGGCTCGGTTGGCTACGGCAGCACCGGCTCAACAGGTTACGGCAGCACCGGCTCAGTAATTCACTCGGGCTACGGAAGCGTTGGCGGCTCTGTAGGTTCAGTTTATCATGGCACCTCGACGACATCGCCCGTGATTGCATCTGCATTGGTATCGAACAGCCGCGCCGATGACTCCGTAAAGCTCAACGTATCCGTTCCCGAATCGGCTAAGGTGTACGTCAACGATCGTTTGACCACGAGCACCGGCGAAGTGCGTCAATTCGTTAGCCGTGGCCTGGAAGCTGGCAAGTCTTATCGCTTTGATGTTCGCGCTGAACTCGATGATAACGGTACGATTGTTACTGATACTCAAAGTATTGTTGTAACGGCTGGTGCACAAGAGAATGTACGTTTTGCCATGAAGGCGGCTCCTAAGGCTGACGCGAAAGTCGACACGGCCGTTGTGTTGAATGTTCCAGAAAACGCAGAAGTCACGCTAGCGGGCAATCAAACTCAGGTCAAAGGCACCACGCGTGTTTTCAAGACGAGTCAATTGCAAGCTGGCGACGTGTGGGATGACTATGTAATCCAAGTCAAAGTTGGCGAGCAAGTTAAGACCCAATCGATCCGATTGATCGCTGGGGACAAGTTGGAGCTGAGCTTTGACTTTGACGATGCGAACCGTTTGGCTGCTAAATAATCGGTTTACCGATTCGGTGCACGTAAGCGAAAACTCACGAAGCCCTCGCTGGTTCTTCATCAGCGAGGGCTTTTCGTTTACCATAGTCGCCTGTGCTAACCCATCGCCTCACGCTCCGTAGAACTTAAATGGCCAAATGCGTCATCGAATCTGCCGACACTACGCCCGGAAGCATTGCTCTGAGCGCAAAAGTTAAGCTTTCAATTAGCTTGATTCTCGTTTTTCATCTTCTCGCCGTTATCGCTGAGCCGTTCGCACTCTTTACGCGCGGAGCCAACGCTGTATCGCCGGCCGCATCGCCGATTCGTAAGAACCTGGCAGCCTACGTCGAATTTGGTTATCTAAACCACGGCTATTTCTTTTTCGCTCCCAATCCCGGCCCAAGCCACTTACTGGAGTGCATACTGAAGTCCGCCAATGGTGATCAGGGTCGATTGAGATTGCCTGATCGGCGCACTCAATGGCCGAGATTGCTCTACCATCGGCACTTCATGTTAGCTGAGTTTCTTCATCAGTTGCATGTTGATGCCATCACCGAACAAGATGAAGCCAGCGCGCCGAATAAGGAACTTTTGAATGCATGGCGTGGCGAACGAGCCCGCTATGAATGGGTGCGAGATTCGATGATCAAGCATTTGAAGCACCGCTATGGCGTCGATTCGGCTGAGATTTTTCGTTTGGAGCATCGGTTGCCAAGCGACATTGAAGTGTTCCGGGACAAGATTCCGCTCAACGACGAACGACTCTATGTAGTGCTACCGGATGTATCGATTGTCGCGCCTACCAGTGGTCCCATTCCTGAAGCGATTCCTGGCGACACGAAAGCCGGTAAGCCGATTCTGGAAACTGAGTTGGGTACGACCGAAAAGGGGCGGCAATGAGGCCCCTGCCGTCGAACATGGTTGGCAGCTGGTGCCGTGATGTCGCCCAAGCCTGGGACCAGTTTTGGTTCAGGCCTCGGCTGCCACACACGCTTGCTCTTATTCGCATAGGCTGCGGCGCATTGCTGTTTTATGTCCATTTGATTTGGGCTATTTTTGCGACCGATTTCATGGGGGAGAATGCTTGGATCGACAACTCGGTGATTCGCAAACTACATGCACCGGAGAGCGGCTCGGAGTGGGCCTGGAGTTGGCTATGGTACGTTGATTCGCCCATGCTGCTTGGCTTGCATGAATGGCTCGCAATGATCTTTAGTATCGCCATGCTGCTCGGTTTCGCGACTCGAATCGCCACGCCGCTAGCATGGTGGTTCACTTTGATGACTTGTCATCGCATGCTGGGAGCATTGTTTGGACTTGACCAAGTCGTGGTAATGCTGTGCATGTACTTGATGATTGCTCCCTGCGGCAGTGTGCTGAGCATTGATGCATGGATGCCCGAGCGGGCTTGGGCAGGTGGGACCAGTCAACCGAGCGTTCTAAACAACATCGCGACTCGATTAATACAACTGCACTTGTGTATCATTTACCTCTTCGGAGGCCTCAGCAAGATGCGCGGCGAGATGTGGTTTGATGGCTCAGCGATGTGGTACGCGCTCGTAAACTACGAATACCAGTCGATGGATATGACTTGGCTTGGCAAATATCCGTTCCTGATTGCGTCGCTTACGGCCATTACGATTTTCTGGGAAACATTTTACTGCGCTCTCGTTTGGCCTCGTATCACTCGCCCCATCGTGCTGGCCACCGCCATCTGCGTCCACGGCGGTATAGCCTTAGTGCTGGGCATGTTCACATTCGGTACCAGCATGATTATCGCGAACTTTGCATTCATTGAGCCGGAGCTAGTAAAGCGTTTGCTCGCGCGATTTTTCGGTGCGAGTAGCAGGGTGACACGCTCTGAAGCCGTGCGCAAGGCGTCCTAAATTCGCAAGGAGTTACACCCTCGAAGTCGCAGGTTGTGCCATCCGGCCAGTCCGAATTGCTGAGTCCGATTACACAGGCACACGCAGCGCAACTCGGCTGCCTTGGCCTGGCGACGATTCCACTTCCAGCCGACCGCAGCACATGTTCGCGCGTTGCTGAAGACTCTGCAAGCCAAAGTGCCCGTCTTGTGCTTGCAAGGAGGTATCGAAACCGATGCCATGATCTTCAACGCTGGCAAGGATCATCGGCTCTGCCGCGGTGACGCTCCAACCTAAATGAACTTCGATGCGCGTCGGACCCGCGTGCTGTATCGCGTTCTGTACCGCTTGTTGCACAAATCTCAGCAGCGACCAAGCCGCCTGCTTCGGCAACTCTGGCCAACACGGATTCGGTAATTCCAGGTGCAGCGATTGCTGGCGGTCGGCGACCAGCGACTGCAAGGAATCGATGAAATTCCCAATTTCCTTGATTACGTCGCATTCGCCGATCTCTTGATTTTCAAAGAAACCGATCAGCGAACGCCCTTCCGCGAGAGCGTTCAACATGTGAGCAATAGCTTGCTCCAAGTTCCGAGCCGCAGCTGAGTCTTTGTCGAGCTTAGCGAGCGCTGACTCAACTTGCATCCGCGCACCGATGACCCACTGCAACAAGCCATCGTGCAGCTCGTGGGCCAACCATTGGTATTGTGGATCAATGGATGGCTTGCCCTCGGTCGCCAATTCCGATTTCGCAAGCTCGCCTTCGTTCATGGCTGTAAATCCGTTCATAGGTCGAGCAAATCGAGTTCATCTACCAACTGATCCAAATTCTTCCATTGCGAATCGGCTGAAGCATTGGTCGCAGTAGATAGCGCAGGGGGAGAAGTACTAGCGCGGGCTTCCCGCCCGTTGGCGGTACTCGGTGGAGTAACAAACGGTGACATGGCGGTTGTTTCAAGTGGCTGTGTCGGAGCATCAATGGCCGTCTTTGGATTGGCGACCGGCAAACTCTTCATCGGTGATTTCATATTCATCTGTAAACTCACCGGCTGAATGCGCAGCAATTCCAGTCTTGCCCTAAGTTGTTTGCAGACTTGCTTGGGCACAGATTGAGCGGTGAGTTGAATGTAAAAAACGCGGCGCCCACGCATCTGCGAATTAGGTACTTCCGCTGACCCATCGAGCGACATCGGAACCACCGTGCCACTCAATTGAAGTCCTGCCCAGATCCTGGACGCTTCGTTGGCCGGCATCCATGAAAGCAAGGCAAGATCCTGGGTAAAACCGCTCAAACACAACAGATCGGTGCTATCTGGCAGAATGCGTTCTAGCGCTCCTACCAAGGTTGCATCCAGGCCGCCAACCATAATGAGTTCCGCCACGATCGATTCCTCGATGTCCGCGATGCGAGCGTCGCGCATCGGCGCTTGGGAAACAACAACTGCTAGTCTGGGAGCCATAATTCACTCGGAAATAATGACACTTCTCGTTGAACGCCAGTACACGTTTTTATCGTTTAATCGCGTGCCCAACGGGCGCGCGACGGTGTATCGATAGTTGATCACGCAGGGCGTTGCCCACGCGGTTAAACGATGGCTCGCATTGAACTTAGGAAGGATTGTGTGGCGATCAGCGAGAAGTGTCGAAATAATTGGGGACTTGGTAGCTCTACTGTGACCGCAACCGCTCGAATTCGCAAGTCGCCACTCCTACGAATTAGTTTTTACTTTCGGCGTACCAGCGGCTCGGCGTTCCTCGACGCGATCGTAAAAATCCATCAGAATTTCTCGCATGTTGCCGCCATGAGCCTGCAAACACTGTTGGATTTCAGCATCGCTGAATGTCGCTACATCCCCGCACCCAGCGGTCAAATGCGACACGATCCGCCGCGCGGTGCAGGCCTTAATGGACAGTTCGCAGAGTGTCGCCAGGGCGGTCCGTCGATGACTGGTGACCAGCAATTTGACGCCTCGCTGGGCTGTTCTCAAGACCAGCATGGCGCGGTGCCAATAGGCCAGTTGCTCGTATCCATCTAAAATCAACACGCGACCCCGAATCAACTCAGCCCAGGGGATGTTCATCGACTGCGGATTGGACTTGCGAAGTTGCAACCAAACCGTTGGCCAGCATTCTTTGCGGGAAACGTTGTTACAGTGGAGCGTGGAGATCCGCTTTCCTTCGGCATCGCGTCGCCAATGGACATCGCCGATCCAAGGTACGAAGTGCTCGAGCAGCGTCGATTTCCCCGACCCGTGAACACCGACGATCGCAGCCCGAAAATTCAATGCCTGCCAACGCGACGCCAGCTGCTGAAGGTAATCGTCCGCACCAACCCAAGCAACTTTACCAGGCGAAACGAAGCGAGTCGCAAACGGATTGGAAGAGAGGCTGCTCAGGCTACTGTTCACGTTTCGCAATTCTGTAATGCCGGAACCATCGTCAGCTTTTATCAGATCGCTACATTTCTCTAGTCAAATGACCAAGATAGAATTGTTTGTCGGCTGTCAGCTCGCGACCGTCGGTCAAAAACAATCTCAACCGTACGCACCAACGAATCTTGAGCAGGCGTCCTTCGAAACTCAACGGCGAGGCGGGCAACTGGCATGAAAGTCGTCGTGGTTGGTCCAGTGCTATGGCTGTCAATGCTTCGCGACCAACTTGCTGAAACATGTGGATGCCAATGTCTTCGCTGCCCTTGCCTTCGGTGTACCACATCACCGACACTTCAAGGCTATCGACCATGCGGGACTCAACGCGATTAACCGCATACTCGAATTCCAACGACTCACCTGGCTCCAAACCCGGTTGCAGCGAAAGCAAGCGCAAACTTAGGTGAGGTTCACTGCGTCGCGCTGCGGGACCGGTCGTGGATGTACGACGATTGGAAAACTTCTGCAAAACGTTCGCCACCGGGGAGCATCTCCTTCAACAACTACTTTCCAGACAATCGCATTATGTGGACTCTGGAAAGAGTGCATCGTATCAAGTGGAAGGGTGAATTGGCAATCCAATTCTAGCGGCTTTTCGGGCTCAACGACAAATTGTTTTGGACCGAGGACGATTCGTCGCGTCATTTCGTTGCGTTCGGTCCGCACATCCGTTCCCTGTTGATAGGTTGTCTCTTCATAGCACGCCAGAAAAACCTTCAAGTCCTTAAACGTCACACGTCCGTACTGACATAGGTATAAAGCGTACTGATTGCCAGGCAATAGCGGCAATTCACTGATTTCCAACGTGGTTGGTCCGACGCCGATGTGCCGTCGGAACAGACGAAAGAACCATCGCGTCGCGAAAAAACTAACCGCCGCAAATGGTATCAGCAGGACAGTCAGGAATATTTCATGGTTTCCAACCAAGTGATTTTCAACGCAGATCACGATCAGTACTGACAGCATTGCGTTCCAAGCCACCCCAAACGCGGCACTAACGGCTAAAGTTGCGGTATCGCCTTGATTTGCGGCCAAGCGATAGGCTAGTCGCACGCCAGGGCTATCCTTTAGAATCGTTGCATCCGGCAAACTTGTGGCGGCGGCATCGACCTGACCTCGCGAACGGCGGTGGTGTTCGCGTTTGGCTCGGTCAAACATGGCCGATCGCAACTCAGGCGACGCCATCACATGAGAAACTTGCAGAAGAAACGCCGTCAGACCGATCAGTACAAAACTGCTCGATGCGATCACCATCAGCCAAAATCCGAAACCGATCTCCAAAATACTCGAGGCTGGCCAAAAAACTCGCCAGGTTACGACCGTGGTCAGCGATACAATGCCTAAAAGGAAAAGTAGGCCGTAAAATGCAGCTTCGCTGACACTGCCCACGACCCACCAGCCGCTCATGCGCCCGCCACGTTTTTTTCCAAACAGCCTAAACAGCTTCGCCACCCGAGATCTCCACTATGCATACCGACCGATTTGCACCCAGCGTACCATCCCAACTCGCTCTCGCCAGTGCCAAACCGCCAACCCTCCACGTCGCAACCGCTGTTTTTCTGCTGCTGACACTCGCAGGCACTTCTACAACTCGCGCCGATTGGCCTCAAATTCTTGGACCCAACCGCGATGGAAAAACCACGGAAACCGAACCGCTCAAAACCGACTGGCCAGCGGCTCTAATTCCGGCCTGGTCGCAAAACATCGGCAATGGCTATGGCGGAGCGGCGATCGTCAAAGACTCCGTGTACATCATGCATCGCATCGGCAGCCAAGAGTCGCTTGAGTCGCTCGACGTGGCCACCGGCAAGCAACGCTGGCGAGTGGGCTGGAAAGCCACCTATCGCAGTTCAATTGACCCTGACGACGGCCCGCGTTGCGTCCCAACCATTGCGGGCGACAAAGCCATTTGTTACGGGGCGGCGGGCGATTTGGCCTGCGTTCAAATAACGGACGGCAAACTGCTTTGGTCGCGAGCGATTCGAAGAGAATACAACGCTGAAGACGGATACTTTGGAGCCGGCACCTCGCCGCTCGTAATCGGTGATCTCGTCATCGTGGGAGTGGGCGGTTCCAAAGCAGGCATAGTTGGCATCGACATCGCCACTGGCAAGAACCGTTGGATCGCCACTGGCTACGATGCCAGCTATGCCGCACCGATTCAACTCAAACAGATCGGCCCCTCCGGCAAACCGCTTGCACTCGTCGTCACACGCCTCAAAACAGTCCTACTCGACTCCGCTGACGGCAGCTTACTGGCGGAAACTGACTTTGGCAGCCGCGGACCGACCGTCAACGCAGCCACTCCCATCGAAGTTGCCGAAAATCAGTTCCTGCTAACCGCAAGCTACGGGATTGGTTCAACCCTGCTAAACACCAGCGACGGCAAGTTGATCGAAACCTATCGCAAAAATCAACTGCTCAGCAGCCAATACAACACGCCCGTGTTCGTCAGTGGTCGTATCATCGGCATCGACGGTCGCGAAGACGCTGGTGCATCCACACTGCGTGCATTCGATCCGCAAACGCAAAAAACAATTTGGGAAAAGCCCGGTTTTAGCACCTCGCACTTGATCGCGATCGGCCAGCAAGTACTGGTTATCTCCGTCGATGGAACCATTAAACTGATAGACGCAACTGCAACGACTTACAAGCCAATTGCCGAATCGCAACTCCCCGCGGGTAAGTATCGAGCACTACCGGCTATGTCTGACGGTGTCCTGGTTCTCCGCAAAACGACTGGCCCCAATAGCAGCCAGTGCATCGCTATTCGACTCTAACCCATCTCAAGCGACTTGGGGTCGCAGGGTCAATCCGGATGATCCAAAAACCTGGAAGTGATCTTTCAATGCTGGCGCGCACGGCTCACAATACTCAGTTTGGTTCGATGTTCATTTTTCTTCACTGGCTAGTCGCTGAACAACAACATGATCAAACCACCTGAAATCGATCCTTCGACGCCAGTTATTACGTTGCGGCTGTTGCGGCAACTGAAGTCAGGCAAAAATGAATTTAAGGTTGCGGACTCGACTGGCGCCAAGCTGACCAATGAAGAACTGCTCATTCGTACCTTGGTACTCAGGCGCTATCTGTTACGCGAAGTACTCGGTTCAGAGGCGGACGAGAAAAACGTGGGCGTGTTCTTACCGCCCAGTGTTCCAGCCGTAGTGACGAACTTTGCGTTGGGTTTAGCCAACCGAGTTGCCGTAAACTTGAATTACACTGTTAGCGAGAGTGTACTCAGGCAGTGCTGCGAGGCTAGCAATCTGAAGCATGTGATTACCAGTCGCAAGTTCATGGAAAAACTGGGCATGCAGATCAGTGCACCCGTAATTTACCTGGAGGATCTCAAAGACAAGATTTCGTGGACGGACAAGCTGGTCGCGGCTGCCAATGCAAAGTTGCGATCGGCTGACGGACTGCATCGCGCCTTGGGTTTGGGGGCGAAAAAACACAGCGATCCGCTCACAATCATTTTCACTTCAGGTTCAACCGGAGTGCCCAAGGGTGTTGTGCTGTCGTGTGGCAACATTGAATCCAACGTTCAAGGCATCGACGAATCGATTCGCTTGCGCAGTGACGACGTCGTGCTGGGAATTCTACCTTTCTTCCACTCGTTTGGTTACACCGTAACGTTGTGGTCCGCCTTGTCGCTGCCTTGTGCGGGAATCTACCATTACAGTCCACTGGAAGCGCGACCCATTGGCAAACTGGCCGAACATTATGGTGCGACGGTTCTGCTGGCGACGCCAACATTTCTGCGAGCTTACATCCGCCGCATCGAACCAGCGCAGTTCAAGAAATTAGAAGTCGTGGTGGTTGGCGCGGAGAAAATGCCGCTGCCGTTGGCTGAGGAATTTGACAAGCGATTCGGCGTTCGTCCGGTCGAAGGCTATGGCACTACCGAACTGAGCCCGCTGGTCTCGGTCAATATTCCCAGCAAACGTGTCGGCGATCGCAAAGACTCGGGCTTGCGCGAAGGTAGCGTTGGCAGGCCAGTCTGCCACGTGGAGGCCCGCGTGGTCGGTTTGGACGATGACAAGGTTCTAGAAGTCGGCGCTACAGGCCTGCTTGAAATTCGCGGTCCGAACGTGATGCAAGGTTACCTCAACCGCGACGATCTGACACAAGAAGTGATGCATGACGATTGGTATCGCACGGGAGACGTCGCCTTTATTGACACCGATGGCTATATTCACATCACCGGTCGCCTGAGTCGATTTTCCAAAATCGGCGGAGAGATGGTTCCGCATATCCAAATCGAAGAAACCATGACAGAGATTGTCGGCGGCAATGAAGATGGATCGATGCGCGTTGCGATCACTGCGATTCCCGATGAGAAACGGGGCGAAAGATTGGTGGTGTTGCACACCGAATTGCCGCTCGGTAAAAGCGAGTTGCTTCAAAAACTGTCGCTCGCAGGCTTGCCGAACCTGTATCTGCCTAGCGAAGATAGTTTTTTGTCGGTCAGCGCAGTGCCTGTGCTAGGCAGCGGCAAACTGGATCTGAAAGCCATGCGTCAAGTCGCTTTGGATCACTTCGGTAGTTAAAACGCAATTTGCAAAGTTTGGGACATCACCGATGGAACTAGGACTGAGGAGCAGCGTAGCGGTGATTGTTGGCGGCGCGAGCGGCATTGGTTTGGCTTCGGCGCGCGGTTTTGCCAGTGAAGGCGCGAAGATAGCGCTATGGGATTCGGCTAGCAACACACCTGAGATAGCCAAGTCGCTCGGCAACGAACTTTCGGTACAGTGCTGCGGCTACCAAGTCGATGTAACAGATAATGAATCCGTCGTAGCAGCCATGGCCGAAACGCTGCAGCAATTCGGCTCAGTTGGCCATCTGGTCCATTGCGCCGCGATTGGCTCCGGCAAATTCGGATTTCCGTTCACGAACCTACAGCCAAAGGATTGGCCGCGTACGTTGGAGGTGAACATGATGGGGATGGTTCACGTGGCACATGCTGTCGCGCCTCACATGATCGATCAACAGAGCGGCACCATGGTCTTTCTCGCCTCAGTCGCCGGACAGATCGGTTCGCAAACAGATCCTCCGTACAGCGCCAGCAAAGCCGCCAACATCAACTTCGCGCAGTGCCTTGCCAAAGATCTCGCGCCGCACGGCATCCGAGTCAACACCGTTTGCCCGGGTATGGTCCGCACGCCGCTAAATCGTTCAGTTTGGCAAGCATGGTACGATAAGACGGCTGCCGACGATCGATTGGATTACGAAGAGTGGTCGGCTCGCAAAATCGCTGCCGTCGTGCCGCTGCGTAAATTCCAAGCCCCTGAAGACATCGCCGACATGGTGGTATTTCTCTCGTCGAATCGCGCAGCTCATGTAACCGGGCAAACGATCAATGTCGACGGCGGCTTTGTAATGCACTGGTAATGTGCTAGTTCTGGAAAACTTCTGCATTTACCCCGCCCTGTCTTTCGTTCGGGGATTGCCAATTGAGTTTTTTTTCCGGTTACAATTATATGGAAATTTCTATGCAAAGTATGCTGAGAACCGTTTCTATATCTTCATAACTTGTTTTATTAGCAGGCGGGTAACGCGATGTCGCGAGTGCTGAAGATATTGGGATTCCTTGCTCTGGTGTTGGTCGCTAATTGGCCCTATGTCTACGAGGAAGTGCTCAGCGAACCGTTCGGGATGGGTGTGCAGCTATTTCCAGGCTCCGTAGGAATATCCTCTTTCGCGACATCAAGACCACTTCCGCCTACGCTTGCGGGCTGGCCATTCAAGTTCTATCAAAGTATCGGGGCGACCGGCGAGTTGCGTGTTGCCAGTTTCAAGTGGTCAGCCATGTTGCTCACCATTTGCTTCTGGTCATTAGTGCCGCTTGCTATCGTGCTGTACGAGCAGCTCATTTTCCGTAAGAGGATTCGAAGCGATAAGCTTGAATTCGAAGAGGACGACAGCGAACGAGGTGCTACCCAAGAAAGTCCCAATGTCCTGAATTCCAAGCTTCAAAGACCGAACAAGCCGAAGCGACGCAGTCTGCAACTTGCGGACATTTTCGTGGTTACGGCTTTGATCGCAGGCGTGTTTGGTTTTTGGCAAACGATTCGCAAACGGGGAGAGCTAGATAAGAAACTGGCGACAGAGGTCACCAACAAAGGGGGCGGGGCAAAACGATCCGCGATGCTACCGTGGATAGCTAGCGAGTTGCTGCGAGTGGGTGGACACGCGGCGTGTCTACGTACAACCGAAGTGCGACTCGTGAACCCTGACGATGCGCTACTAGCCAAAGTAGTCGCGCTTCCGTATCTGAGAACTTTAAATATCGCTGGGGGCAACTATGATTTTCGCACGCTCAATCACTTATCAACCAATCCGCTGTTCACCGAAATTGGTATCGTCGGACGGCCGCTAAACGCCGATGCGATTGCTGCGATTCGTTCGATGCAATCGCTTCGTAAACTGAACTTGATGCGAACGAATATCACCGCAGCCGGAGTTGCTGCAATCGGGCAGCCCCGCTTGTTGGAACTCAACCTGGTTCATACGGACGTTCAACTTTCGGAACTCGGGTCGCCAGCGTTTGCGAAAACTCTGAAGAAGCTCAGTTTGCCACATCCTCGCAAGGGTGGCGGGGATTCGTTGCGATTAGAGGACTGGCCCGAGTTAGTGGAGCTTTCGTGTTATGAGTATGATGAACTACTGAATCGCGAGCCGGTGGCGCTAATTCTGAAGAATCTACCGAAGCTGACCACTGTGGAACTCGATGGGTTGCAAATGTTCAATGTCGATTTCGAGCAGCTTCCCAGTTTGTCTAAATTCGAGCCCACGTTCTTACAATGGGAGCAGCGCACGACACCCCAGCAAGTCGTCCCAAGTTTCGTATGGGCCGGAAGGTTGCGGATCAAGAATGTTCCCAATTTGAAAGAGCTTTCTATTTTCTGCGCCGAAACTCAATCGATCGACATCGATCAAGAATCCATGACACTTGGATTGTGTGTCTTCAATAAGGGGGCCAGTCGCAGCGACCGGACTGGTATGGGCATGGGCATCATGAGTGGCTCGCGCATGGACTATAGCGAGCCGGGCTACTTGACGCACGCAGACATACCGCTGGCGACTCGCCAGAATTGGATCGACGATATAGCGAAGTGCCATGGCTTGCAGAGCGTAGACTTGGAGCTTGTGCCGCTCAAGGGAGTGAAATTGCATTCGTTAGTTGCCAATAAGTCGATTCGCCAACTGAAGTTAGGTAAGTCTGGTGTAGCGAGTTCTCAGTTGAGCGAATTGAAGGGTATGGACCAACTGGAAGAACTGTCGCTGGTTGCAATCCCTGTAGATGGACGCGCGGTTGAGTGGCTGGCCAAGACTCTTCCCAACCTACGCAAGATTACCTGCGAGCCATTTGCCGTTCAGCGGTTGAGGCTCGAACATATTCCCAATTTGGAGAGTATCTTCGAGAAACCACAAGAGGCCAATCAAAATGGGTACTCCCCATTCATGAACCAAGATCAATCGCAGTTGGACGCGCTGCGGATCGTGGACGCTCCCAGGTTGAAGGACCATTTCGTCACGCATGTGCCGTTACTATTCTTGCACATCGAATCCGCACCTGCGCTCGCGGGACTTAGTTTTCAAGAACCGCTTCCCGTAAACGCGATCGTCAAGGGTGTTCGCGATCTAAAATTCTTTGCTGCGGGCGGTCCATCATGTACCGATTCAATCGTAAATGAAGTTTTGAATTGCGCAGGGATGCGGCGGTTGACTTTGGCATATACCGATCTATTACCCGCTACAATTCAGCGAATTGCGGAGCTTCGCGAACTTGAATACCTAGTACTGACAGGTACAAAGATCGATGACCATTTTCTGGCTTCACTCGCCGGCTTGGAAAAACTTCGGACTTTGCGATTGGACCAAATTACAATCAATAATGCTTCAATTTCTACGCTCAGCAAGCTCAAGAATTTGGAAGTACTCGATTTGGGTGAACTGAGTCTAACCTCCGAGGAAGTCACGCAGCTTTTACCGAGTCTAACCAAATTGAAACGACTCACTTTGGTCGGCGCCGAGCTGACGGCTGACAACATGCGTCAAATCGCAAAGCTCAGTTCCCTCCAATCACTGGATCTTTCCAACTGTGAATTGAGTGACGAACTGCTGAATGCGTTTGCAGAATCGGCCCCGCAGCAGTTGTCTGTGATTCAATTGAATTCTGCGATGCTCGGCGAGGTTGGTTTCAAAAACCTCGTTCAAAAGCTGCGCAACGCACGTTTCACCCTTAAGGGAAGCAACGTCAACCCGCAGCTTTTAGACGTGCTTGTCACGCAGAATCGCGCGACTGAATTTGACGGCGACGAGGGTGATATGGGAATGGGTATGAGTAGCGGGACGGGAAGCACTATTTTCTTCAATGGTCCAGGAGCAAGGTACGGGCGCACCCTACAAATAGACCTTCCTCAACTTGGCGATATTGATCCACTGAGGTTTGCACCGAATTACCAAGACCCCCGAGCTGAATTCGAATCGCGTACGAGCCGCGGGTCAAGATTGGAGAATGGTGCTGGAAAGGGTGACGGACTTGACGAAGATCTCGGCGCCCTTACAGGTCAGCCACTTGGGCCACCTATGACGGCCTTCGAATCGTTTGGATATGGACTATTCAAGGTGCTGAATGGCCTTCGCGCTCCCGTATCCATTCGTCCAGACAACGTCGAGTAAGTAACCAGGAGCAGCTTTTGTGAAGAACTATAATACTCCGCGCCAAGGTAATGCCGTGAAGCTTTGCAATCTACTTTTTAGCTGCGTTATCTTGCTGTTATCCGCTGCGATTTTTGGCTGCGAAGATGTTCCGCAATTGTCGCGCGTCGTAGACGCTACTCCCATCGCGGATGGTGTTGTCACCGAGTCTGGTCGCGGTAGCTACGATTGGTTCAGTGTTAATGGCGTGTTCGATGTTACCGCGCCCTCGGAACTTGAGGTCTTAAGCCAAGTTGATCGAGAAGTGGTTCGAGCAAACTTGCCGAACTTGTCGTTTGCCGAACGCACGGAACCGTATCGTCCAGCGGGTATGGATGATGATGTGTACTACACCTACAGCCGACTGACCGAACCGTATTTCGATACGAACCCTTTTCTGACGATACCGTTTCCAGCGACTGCGAATGGCATGTACTGCGTCAATTCCACTGGCGACCGACTCATGCTGCTCGGCAAGCAACTTGAAGTTTGGGACCTAAAGGCGTCGAAGCGATTGACCGCATCCCCGCTTCCATCGAGCAAATGCACGCGCGTAATTTGGGATATGAACCCAGAGCAAGCCTTAGTCATGGATAGCACCGCTGTGTATCGCGTGGTGGCGGCGAGCGGACATGTGCTGACGTCGTGGCAGCCACCGCATTCGGATGAGCCTGTGTTTGTGGTGCGTGCGGCCAACTCGGCGACCTGTGCCGTGTCTACCAAAAGTAAGAAAATGTATGCCCTGGGAGAAGATCTCCAGACAACGCACGAATTCAAAGGTCCGCTGTTAGATTTGCCCTTGATTGCGATACGGCCGGATGCGAACTGGATCCTCGGTTTAGCGAATGGGATTGTGTTTCGTTGGCATATTTCTCCTAACCGCGAAGAAATGGAGAAGCTTGGTGGACTTGGCAAGGAGGAGCAGGTTTTGATTCCCATTGCGGGGAGCTTTATCGACTATTTGGTCGAGCCGCAAGTTTACGCGATTTGCTACAACGATCGCGAAACGCAACAACTGAAACTTCTCAATTGCGATATGAACCCGTTAACGCATGCTAGCGGAATGGGGACCGTTGACGGTACGCAGGAATGGATTACGAGTTGCATGAGCCGCCCAAACAGCGAGGGAACACGGCAATACTTCCTTCAAGACTTAAACGTCGAAGCTGGTGTCTTTTCCGTTGAATTTCCGCTCGGTCCGGAGCCTGTGTTGGAAATAAGCATGGATCAACTCACCGATGTCTGTGCGATACGCGATGCGCGTCAACTGCGAATCTACCGACGCCAACGCTGGAAAGACTTCAGTGGAGCCTGGACGCTCGACCGTTTGACGCAGTTGGCCACCGACGGAAGATTTGAGCAACTTGAGTTGACCGCCAATGACTTGAGAAAGCAGCCGCGTTTGCGAAACAATTATGGCGAGAGTTACTATATGTCGCTGGCTGAGACTATCGGTGCTAAATGGGCAGAATTTGAGATCGATAAAACCGCGAACAATGATCCCGAGAAGACTAAATCCGTTCTGCAGACACTCGAAGAATGGAAATCGAAAGGCTCAGAACTGGCGATTCTCTCTTCTGGTTTTCGACACTACGCTATCGGCCAGCAAGCGAGGGGAACAGGTTATGCAGATACCGTATCTCAATCCGGTTGGGACGAACTCGAAAAACGGAATAAGAGTATTGAAAAGGAAATTCGGCCGCTCCTAAAAATGAAAGAACCTTCCCTAGCACTACTGCGCCTGGCAATTCTAAACGGCATGCAATTGGGTAAAGCACCGAAAGACCTGCAGCCTTTTATCAAGCAGCTTATCGAGCGCTATCCTTACTCGGCAGCAAACCATATGAATCTTTGTCTGCACATGCTCCCGCGTTGGGGAGGTAGTCCAGGCGAAGGTGGAGCCTATCTTGGGTCCGTCGCCGATTTATTGCCCCAGCCCCATGCGGATCTACTGTACACCCGCGTCGCCATAAACTTTGGGTCTATTTTTGGGACCAAAATTCTCAAGCCCGATGAATCGGGGATAAGCGTTAGTCGAGTGTTGCGGTCCGTCGAACCTCTGCTGGAGCGCCACGAACTGCGGGCTCAGGACGTTGAATTCCTGATCAAGCTGGCGAATGAGTCAAACCGAGCAGACCTCGTCGAAAAGCTCGCCAACTATCATGTTCGCAACTTCGCTCTCAACCGATTCGCACAAACGGATTACGCACGAGCACTTCTCGGAAATGCAAGGAACGCGATGAGCAAGGCACCAGGACTATAAAACTTTGTTTTGCAAGGGTTCAGTCCCCTGCCAGCTTGCAAGCTAGCAGGGGGCCGAGCGAAGTTCCAAAACGTCTTATCAGTGCGATGTGACGCTGTCCAACGAAGGCGCAGGGTTGGTTGGTCTTTACCCGCATTTTTACTAACGCAATTGTTCGCCTTGCAATTTGTGAAGACTTGCGCGCAGAAGAGGAAGTTCGACAGGAAAAAACGACGCGCCGATTGCTGCGGCTTGGCCGGATTGGCAGAGCGCGAAGTGAAGGTACTCTTGCGCGGCTTTGGCGTTGGCATCGGTTTGGCCCATATCGATAACGATCGTCAGTGCTCGCGTCAGTGGATACTGTCCGCTGAGGACCGCGTGTTCGTCGCTTGGAATCAAGGCGTTACCGGATTTGAGGCTCAGCGCGCGCACCGATTCGCCGGTGCTCTTTAATCCGCAGATGGCGATGCCAAGTGGATCGGCGGTTACGGCAGTCAGTGTTTCCGCGTTCGAAACATGCTTGGAAACACCTTCTCGCATGGTTGAACCACCGAACACAAAGTCTCGCAGGTAAACTTGAGTCCCGCTCGTTTCACTGCGGGCGATCACATGAATCGGCTTGCTGGCCCAGTCGCCCGTGGCACCCAGTTGGCCCCAAGTGGGCGCCTCAGATTTCGAGTTGGTTGTAAAAACCGCTCGCATCTGCTCGCCAGAGATCGATTGAACTGGATTGGATTTGTGAACGAAAACCCCCAGCGCTTCGCGCGCGACAACGAATGCGACGGGTTGTTTCAATCCCTTTTCCTTGAGCGCGGCGACTTCATCGTCACGCACCGGATGCGAGAGCATCGCCACGCAACTGGGGTTGGCGACGAGTTGTTCAAACGCTTCAAATGATCCCGAAGCTGCGATCTCGATTTTTACACCCTTGTGAAACTCGTTGAAGCTACTGGCCCAGACATGAGCCAATGCATCCATACTGGTCGAACCGTGGATCTTGACGGTTCCTGTCAGCGCTTTAGCGTCTTTGGGAGGGAGGTAAGGATCAACCGCCTTGAGCAACGAAACCATTTCCGATACCGACACCTGAGTCGTTGATGTCAGATTTCCTGAGGGAGCAGTTGTGTTTGGAGTCGCAGCATTCTGCGCCGTTGCAAGATTGGCGGTCGTAATAATTGTCGTGAAAACGGTAACCAGGTTGAATACCGAAACCAAGTGACTCCAACGAGTCATAGCGCACTCCTTTTCGCGGGTGAAGTTCACGATGGCTAGAACAGCCTAGAGCCGCTCGTGCGACTCCTCATGACGGATGCCTATTCTACGCATTTGTTGCCGCCAACGCGATTCGGATCGCTCAGATTTATCCCCTTGGAAATCGTCGTTAATGCTTGCATCGGGTGTCAGCGACCGACGTTAACGCCATTGATCGGGCTTCCGCCGCCGAATGGATTTGAGTTGATGGCGGGCGAACCTACCGTTCCTTGCGGAATGGTAGGCCTTGTCGGCAAAGTTGGAATCGGTTTGGCTTCGACGAGTGACCAGCGTTTGCCGTTTAATCCATTGGAACTTTCCCACTGCAGACCAGGCACGAACAGCATCGAGACGAGGCTCGATCCATTGATCTTGGCGGTTCCCCATTCAGTTTCGACGGTAATGAATTTTGTATCCGTTGCACCCGTGATTGAGTCGCCGTTGAGCATCACGACGGTAGTCGACGTTTCGTCGCCGGTTGCGAATCGGACACCGGCGATTTCGCTCAGCGGAATCTGAGCTTCGCCGAACGAAGTCTTCATCTGCAATGCAGTGGAATCGACCAGCGTACCCATGATTTTCGTTTCGCCGACTAATTCCGTCGCTACAGTCAATGGACGCAGCGCTTTGGGTTTGCCCGCGTCGCCGGGCGGCGAGCTTACAACGGTTGCTTCGGCGATGGCCTCTTGCCCATTCGAAATAGCGCTTATTGCGATCAGCGCCAACCAACTCGCCAGTCCTAGATCTTTTAACAACATCATACCGCTCACTTCTATCAAAAAAAAAATAGCTTGGAAACTTTGGTCGACAAACCCAGATTAGTCAGTTTCGCATACCAGTCACCCTCTACTCGAGTAGAATTTGCTCGTTTTTAGAACCTGCCGGCACAAAAAATGTTGCGACGGAAACCCAACCATCCTTAGCTGCCTCAAGCGATGTTAAAACCACCGTTGCCGCGGCTGGCTTCAGCCCATGATCGTTAGAAAATGACGGAGGAAGCCGCGGACCAGTTAGTCGCACGAATGCGAAACGCGCGTGGAAGCCTTAAAAGCCACGTTAGAGCTATGCAAACTGTTACAGATTAACAGTTTGGGGAAAGTTATCCGCTCGATTTGTTGGTAGAATGAGCTTGTATTTAACGGCATTAGTCTTATCCTTAAGTCCTGCCGAGTTCGCGTGCGCTGCTGCGATGGGACCTGCGGTGTAGCCAGGTATCTCGAAATCCGATTCTTGTAGATCGTCGTCTGCCCATGAGTCATTTACTTCTCTACTACCAGCGCCCGGAACCGGCAACTTGGGTTTTCCTGTCTTCATTTTTATTCTTCGGGCTCTACTTCGTCTTTCATCGCTTTTGGAGCCTGCGCAATTTGGACCTCGTGCTCTTGGTTCTGCTCGCGCCCGGCTTGATGATGGTTTACGAAGGCCGACGAATGCGCGTGGACGAAGTTCGTCCCGTGTTAACCGGCAAGCTGGCGAGTACCCATCTGCTACAGAATGATGGGCTACAGAATGATGAAAAGCCAATTTCGCCTAGCGAAGAGCAAGTGAAGCCGGCTAAGGCGGCTTGGAACAGTGAAAATCTGGAGTTTTACGGCTTTACGTTTTTGTTGACTGCTTGTGGCCTGCTGACGATTCGAATGTTGGTTGATCCAGCGATTGTCCGTCGCCCGCTGCTCGAGCCGAATTTGTCGATCGGTGGGTTATGTTTCATTGGCGTTTCACTATTGATCTTCTTATTGGCCAATGTGATCACCAGTGATCCTCGCATACAAGTTGAACAGGGCCCGCCACTGGGGCCCGGCTACGCACTGCTCAACATGCTACCAGAGTTGCCGACAACTCCCGGAACCAATGTAGCCGAATGGCAGCGCCCACCTTTGACGAACCCTTGGCTTCCCAATTTAGCCAGAATTATTGCCATCGTTGCCAACTTGTCGATCGTGTTCGGCATCGTGGGAGTTGGCTATTGGCACTTTGACAACATCAAGACGGGTATCGGGGCTGCGACCATGTACTTGCTGCTTCCCTACACGGCACAGATGACCGGCAATGTGCAACACGCTTTGCCGGCCGCGCTGCTGGTATTAGCGATCTTGAGTTACCGCATTCCGTTGCTGGCCGGATTATTTTTAGGTGCTGGGGCGGGTTTGGTTTACTATCCGTTTTTTTTATTGCCGCTGTGGATCAGTTTCTATTGGCATCGCGGGATTGGTCGACTACTGAGCGGCGTTTTCATCAGTCTGACAGTTTTGGCGATTCTGCTGCTGCTCGGCGGCATGACTGCTTTTTTGGCTCACTTGCAGAAAATGTTTGGACTGTGGTTGCCCACGATGGAAGGATTAGAAGGGGTATGGGGGTCTGGAATCCCGCCTTACTTCAGATTGCCGGTGCTGGTTGGTTTCATCATCCTCAGCTTGTCCTTCTCATTCTGGCCGGCTCGAAAAACCCTTGGGACGCTGATGTGTGGTAGCGCGGCAGTGATGCTTGCCGCACAGTTTTGGCACGGCTACGGAGGTGGATTGTATATGGCTTGGTTTCTTCCGCCTGTACTGTTGACGATCTTTCGTCCTAATTTAGACGATCGGATCGCCACCAAAGTGGTCCGACCAAATTGGATTGGATCCGCTCAGGCGAACGGCGTTTCAGCACTACCGCAACCGACAGCAAACTGAGGTAGTTACTTACGCGTTACGTAGCGAAGGACAAAAGCGTCGCCAAAGCCCAGTTCGTCAGGGCGATTACGGAATTCAAGCTTGCGACTGAAGACCCAGCCAAGTTCCCAACTGCTCAAGGCGCCGCCAGAGTCGGCTCGCTCGATTCCGAACGCCAGTTTGTAGTCGCGATAGGTCATGACGTCGTTACTATCATCAGGGAATTCAATGTCCCATGTTCCACCCCCCAACAACCCTCGGCAATAGATACGCGATTGCGCTGACAGGGTTAGATCGATCCGAGGTCTGGGGAATACCATTTCATAACGCAACTCGGGTCGTTGAGGATCGTGCCAAACCCATCCGGCCACTGGCAGTACTTTGATATCATCGCGTCCCAAGTAGTCGACTCCGAACACCCAGTCGGCCCGCGGACTTGGATGAAACATGCCTACTGCGTGCGCCGGAAAGCGAACTCCATCGCGAGCGCTGTCCTCAAAGTCACTATAGACGCCAACCATCGCTGACCATTCGTAACTGAATAGATCTGATAGCGAATTGCGCGCCTGATAGCCAAGTTCAAAGTCGTAGAGTCGCGGCGGCAGGTGAACTGCTAGCGGTCCAGACAGCAGGTGAATGTTGATATTAGCGGTGACTCCGTTACGCCTGCCGCGATCCAAGTAGTTTGGCGACTCGAAGCTTAACCAACCGAATTGGTCGCCATCGCCGGGCATGTAGGTGATTGCGTTCTCATTGCTGCGATAGGATGTGTAGCGCGCAATCGACAGTTCATAGAGGTCAAGCGCCGGGGATATCACGTCGTCGGGCTCAAGCACTTTGATGTGTTGGTCTTCATTAGAGACTACAACCGGTGGATCTAGCGGGTGCGGAATAATCTCCGACGGATAGGGATAGCTCGAACCGGGCAGGATTTGTGGCGCATTCTCTGAGAGTGATTGCGGCAAGCCGTCTCGGGGCGGACTTATCGGCTCTGCCGTGACCCCGGTGAAGTATTGACCGTGACGCGTTGCAGCGCGCGCCTCCTGGACGAACTCTTGGCCCGATACCAACGCATTTCCGCCAACGCTAAACACTATCATCGCCAGAAAGCAAGTCCGCAACGACCGAGAGTAGCTTCTGGACACACGAGACTTGCACGGGAATTTGATTTGTTGAAACAATCTATGAAACCTAAATCTTGGTTCATCCGGGCATAACATGCGCATTCGAGACTCACCTTGCGTTGGTGGGTCGGGGCCCCCCGGGGGGGCCCACGGTGTGGGACCCACAAAACAGGTGGGCGGGGCCCAGCAGGGGCAAGAAATAGCACCCCGCACGGGCGACCGCTGTCGGGGCGGTGCCGCCGCCACCG
>JANLQO010000250.1:0-11556 GCA_031367855.1 Planctomycetia bacterium
GTAGCGAGTTGCGAGCCGCGAGGGCGATGCACTCGCAGCTCGTAAACAACCGGAGGCTAACGCCTGCCGGCTGATACAGCACCCTGTCAATCAGCGTTTTCAATTTGATTCCTAAGCGAACCCACGCTACCTCTACTTCTCTTCATCACGAGCTGCGAGTGCATCTCCCTCGCGGCTCGCAACTCGCTACCCGCTGCTTTATGCCAAACTGGTGATCATGGCGACAAGCGGCATGAACAACGAAATCACAATGAAACCAACCGCAACGCCCAAGAACACAATCAATATCGGCTCGATCAATCGTGTCAGACCTTCTGTCATCACGCTCACTTCGTCGTCATAGGTATCGGCGACTTTGTAAAGCATCGTATCCAACTCGCCAGTTTCTTCACCCACGTCCACCATGTTCACTACCAACTCGTCGATCACCCGAGCTCGCATCTTCATCAAGTAAAAGGCGATCGCGAAAACCGCTCCCAAGCCCGTCATGAAGCCGCCCACTTGGAGCAGCGATTCCATGGCTCCCTTCGTTTTCGCTCCACCCGCTGTACGGCCGGCGGTTAACGCCACCGACAATACCATCACGCCAGGAAACGTACCCATCAGCGCCCAAAAGAACATGGCTAGCGGATGGAATCCAGGCGTCGAGTAGTCGCGCATCGGCTTGCTAATCACTTCACCTTCACGAATGGCTTCGGTGACCTTGGAGAAGATACGTTCGAACAGTGCATTTCCAGCCGTCTCGCGAGTAATATTGAGAGCTTCCAAAATCGGTACACCGCTGGACACCAAGGTGCCAAGCGTCCGCATGGTGCGCGCCAAAATATTCTTTTCCATCAAAGTGCCAAACACGGGCAGCTTCAACATATACATGTCAAAGCCCATTCTGCCCTGCCGGAATTTGCGCACCAACTTGGTCAGCAGCCAATAACAGAACGGAATCAAAATCAGCAAGAACCAGTACTGCACGATGTAATCGCTCATGGCGATTAACAACAACGTCGGAGCTGGTAGCGTCAAATCGAACTCGGCAAACATTTTCTTAAACGTCGGCACGATCACGATCATGATCAAACAGATAATACCCGCCGCGATAATCACCACTGCGGCCGGGTAAATCAGCGCGCCCTTGACTTTGCGTTTGAGCGCTTCGGAGCTTTCCAAGAAGTCCGCCAGACGCTGCAGAATCGTTTCGAGAGCACCACCGGCCTCACCGGCTTTGATCATGTTCACATACAAGCGACTGAAGACTTTGGGCGACTTACTCATCGCTTCCGACAACGTCGAACCCGCCTCAATTTCGTCGCACGTATCCATCAACGCATTCTTGAGTTTGCCGGGCTTGTTGTTGTTCTCCAAAATTCTCAAGCTGCGAAGAATCGGCAGACCGGCGTCCTGGAGAATCGACAACTGGCGAGTGAACGCGCAAATATGCTTTGTCTTGGCCCCGCCCATCGCGAAGGGGCGTTTCTTCTTTTGCCCCGGTGCAACTTTGGCCGCGCCCTTCTTGACCTGGATCTTGGTTACGAAGTAGCCCATCTGACGAATCGTCGTAGACGCTTCGTTTTCGTCAGCCGCCTCGATGACGTCTTTGATCTCTTGGCCAGTTGCGTCCATCGCCTCGAATTGGAAAGTAGGCATGGCATGGTCCCTTAATTTAGGCTGTAGGCGTTAGGCTGGTAGGCTGGTAGGCTGTAGGTTTCAGCATTTTTCTGTTCGTATCTTCGTATCTTCTCGTACTCGTACTCGTACTCGTACTCGCATTCGCATTCGTTGTCGTTGTCGTTGTCGCTGTCGCGCTGTTTAGGCATCGCGGTGGCGCTGCTTAAACAAAGTATTTCTTTAAAACTTAAGCCTATTCCTGAATCGTCTCACGCAAGATTTCGTCCGCCGTGGTGATGCCTTGGAAGGCGAAGTTCATTCCGTAAGTTCTCAGCGTGACCATGCCGAAATCGGTCGCACGGCTCCGCAGATCATCTGTCGTGCAATTCTCCATGATCATGTCGCGCAGTTGATCGTTCATAATCATCAACTCGAACAAGCCAACGCGACCCTTGTAGCCGGTGTTGTTGCAATTCTCGCAGCCCTTGCCACGATAGAATTTCTGGTCGCCCAGTTTGTCGACATCGACTCCCAAGTCCATCAAAATCTCGCGGTTGACTTCGGTCTCTTCACGGCATTTGCTGCAGATGCGACGCACCAACCGCTGCGCCAAAATGGCTTCGACGCAGGCTGTAATCAAGAACGTCGGAATCCCCATATCTTTCATGCGCGTAATCGTGCTCGGCGCGTCGTTGGTGTGCAAGGTGCTGAACACCAAGTGACCGGTCAGAGAAGCTTGCACGGCAATCTCCGCCGTTTCCAAATCGCGAATCTCGCCGACCAAAATGGTGTCCGGATCCTGCCGCAAGATCGCTCGCAAGCACGAGGCAAACGTAACACCGATGTCATGATCGATCGGAATCTGCACTATGCCATCAATGTCATACTCAACGGGATCCTCGGTCGTAATCAGTTTGTCTTCAATCGAATTCAGTTCACTGAGCGCCGAGTAGAGGGTCGTGGTCTTGCCGGAACCCGTCGGACCCGTCACCAGTACAATACCGTTCGGTCGATCGATGATCTTGCGGAAGGTAGCCAGCATCGTTTCGTTCATGCCCACGTTGGCCAAGTTCAGTGACACCACCGAGCGGTCAAGAATCCGCATCACCGTGCTCTCACCGAACATCGTCGGTAACACGCTCACTCGCAAGTCCACTTGGTGACCACCCACCATCAATTCAATTCGACCGTCCTGGGGCATGCGACGTTCCGCGATATCGAGGTTCGCCATCACTTTGATGCGGGTCGTAATCGCGAAGGCCAAGTGACGTGGCGGTGGCACCATTTCATAGAGCACACCTTCGGCTTTGATGCGAATTCGAAACTCGTCTTCAAACGGTTCAAAGTGAATGTCCGACGCATGGTCCTTAATGGCCAGCAACAACACCATGTTCAGCAGCTTGCGAACCGGTGCACTATCGGCCAGCGCTTCTGCGTCCGTCAAGTTGAATTTATCACCGGTCAACTTCGAAGCCGCCGCAAACAATTCGGTGTCATTCGCCAAGTCGGCGACTACCCGTTCAAACGTATCCAAATCCGATGAGTAATGCTTGTCGATAGCCGACAGGATATCGCGTTCGGTGGAAACCACCATGCGAATGTGGTATCCCAAAAACGTCCGCAATTCGTCTTGGATCGTCAAATTTTGAGGATCACAGGTAGCCACCGTCAGGGTATCACCGTCAAAATGTACCGGGACAATTCGATACATCTGTGCCATCGTTTCGGTAATCTTATCCAGCACGTCTGGCGGCAATTGCACATCCGCCAACTGAATGGTCTGCATCCCCAACTGCTCAGCCAAAGCTTGGGACAACTGATCATCCGTAATCAGGCCCATGTCTTCAGCGATCCTACCCAGCAGCGCGCCCGGCCGCTGCTGCTGCTCTTCGAGCACGACCTCGAGCTGTTCATCGGTGATGAAGCCTAAGTCGACAAGGATTTGACCGATTCTGCGAACTGCCATGATGATTCCAAAGTCTTAGTGATCAGTGTTTCAATTTCGCCCTAATGCTCATTCGATTCTTCTACCGCAGCGCCAGTATCTTCCAAGCCCCGTCGCGCATTCACAATTCGTTTTGCCAAATCATCAGGCCGATGGCTTTTGGCCAAAATGTCTTCCACTGTAACTTTGCCCTCGCGCCACAAATTAAAAAGCGTGTCGTCCATCAGTGTCATACCGAACTTGGCACCCGTTTGAATCGCCGAATTAATACGGAACGTTTTGTTCTCGCGAATTAAGTTGGCGATACCCGGTGTCACGATCAAAACTTCGTACGCCGCCACTCGCCCGCCACCAATCTTCGGTAACAACGTCTGAGCAACCACTCCAATCAGTGATGTACTCAATTGCGTGCGAATTTGGTCCTGGAGGTTACCCGGAAACGCGTCGATGATTCGATTGACTGTGCCTTGTGCACTGTTGGTGTGCAGAGTGCCGAACACCACGTGGCCGGTTTCCGCCGCGCTAATCGCCGCTTGAATCGTCTCCAAGTCACGCAACTCTCCCACCAAAATCACGTCGGGATCCTGACGCAAAGCTCGGCGAATCGCCTCGGCAAAACTAGGTACATCCACGCCGACTTCGCGCTGGTTGATCGTCGATTTCTTGTGCTCGTGGTAGAACTCAATCGGATCTTCGATCGTGATAATGTGATGGTCATGAGTCTCATTGAGGAAGTCCACCAGACTAGCCAGCGTGGTGCTTTTGCCCGAACCGGTAGGCCCGGTTACCAGCACCAATCCACGCGGACGCTGAACCATCTTCACCACCGAATCCGCCAAGCCCAGTTGCTCCGGACTCAACTTGTCGTTCGGGATTTGCCGCAACACCATCGAGATGTTGCCGCGCTGCTTGAAAATCGATACACGGAACCGAGCCAAATCGCCAAACGCAAAACCAAAATCGGATCCACCCGCCTCCTGCAATTCTCGCTGGCAGCGTTCTGGGGCAATACTCTTCATGAGCGCCATGGTGTCATCAGGCTCGAGCACCTTGGTTTCCAACTTCCGCATGCGACCATGCAGTCGAAAAACCGGCGGCTGCCCAACGACGATGTGAATGTCGCTAGCACCCTGCTTTACGCAAGCTTGCAAAAGCTTGTCAATGAGAACTGTAGCCATGATTCATTCATTGAAAAAAGGGGAGCGAATGGTCCGTTCGCACTTTTAATCTAGTCTCGAAAATGTTCGCGGATGATCACCCACGAGATTGTTCTCTGTGCCAATATTCTCGCCCTTGCTGATTTTTGGGGGATCGAGCTTTTGGGGGATCTCTGGCGGTATTTCTCTGGGGGTATTTCTCTGGGTATTTCTCTGGGTATTTCTCTGGGTATTTCTGAAAAGAGCGAGTGTAATTTTGGATAAGTTCGGTTGGATAAGCACGTCGCGAGAAAATACGAAGTAAAATTTAGTTGCGCGGCGTTAGCAACATCATAGTCAAAAGCCTGCAATTTCGGCCACGAATCTGTAGATAACGACTCGTGGAAGCTAGTTATTTCGGTGGGTAAGCATGTGTCCAGTAACGTCTCTGCTAGCCTGCGGCAATGACACCCTTGCCTTCTCGGATTTCCTTAAAGACGATTTCGATTGCAAACGCGTCCTGTTCCGATCGCTTGGCAGATCTGTATACCTCCTCTAGGGTAGTGTGTCCTTTGAGCACTTTTCTCACTCCGTCGCAGAATAAGGTGGTCATGCCCTCCTTAATCGCCTGGCGAGCCAACTCGATTGTGGACTTATTCTGAAAAACCATCTCGCGAATCTTGCTACTCACCACCATCAATTCATAAATCCCCATGCGGCCGCGGTAGCCGGTTTTCTGGCAATAGCCACACCCCTTACCCTTCGTAAAGGTCGCTAGTTCCGCCACGTCGGGTGGTATGCCAGCGTCCGCCAATACGGCCTCAGACAGCTTGATTTGTGTCTTGCATCGCTTGCATACCGTCCTCACCAACCGCTGTCCAAGGACGGCTACCACCGAACTTGCCACCAAATAACCGGGTACACCCATATCGGTCATGCGTGTAACAGCACCGGGCGCATCGTTCGTATGTAGTGTACTGAAAACTAAGTGTCCAGTCAAAGATGCCTGAATGCCCATCGATGCAGTCTCAGTATCCCGCATTTCACCTACGAGGATGATATTGGGAGCTTGCCGCAGCATGGCCCGAATAATGCGTGCAAAGTCGAGCCCAATGTTATGCCTGACTTCGACTTGATTCACCCCTGGAAGGTAGTATTCCACGGGATCCTCCGCGGTGATGATCTTGCGGTCAGGCCGATTCATCGCGTTCAGCGCGGCATACAAGGTGGTGGTTTTGCCAGAACCGGTTGGACCGGTCACTAAGAAAATTCCGTTGGGTCGTTTGATGACGTTGGTAAATATTTTGAAGTCGCGTTCGCTCAGCCCCAACTGGCGAACACCCACCTTAATATTGTCTTTATCTAGCAGACGCATCACCGCAGATTGACCGTGATTGGTGGGGATGATGCTCACCCGGAGGTCGAGCTCTTTCTCGCCCACGGTGACCTTGATTCTACCGTCCTGGGGGCGTCGCCGCTCGGCGATGTCCATCTTGGCAAGAATCTTGATACGGGAAAGAATCGCGCCCAAAAGCCGCCGAGGCGGACTATCGCGCTCGACCAGAATTCCGTCGATCCGGTAGCGAATTCGGACTCGATTTTCAAAAGGTTCGACGTGGATGTCGGAAGCCCGCAACTGGACGGCTTCTTGAATCATCAAACTGACTAGTCGCACGACCGGTGCACTGGCTTCATCCGCCGATTCGTCGCCGCCCCCGCTACCGTCTTCTGAGGTCTCGGTGAAGTCAATTTGGGTATCGGTGAATTCCTGCAAGATCGAGTCAGCGGACTCGCCTTCGACCTGACCATAGTAACGGTTAATCGCTTCGGAAATCGCTTCGCGAGGTGCCAAAGCCGTTTCGACCTTGCGATTGAGGATAAATCTTAGTTTTTCGATTGTTTCCAAATCGAACGGATCGCTCACGAGAACTCGCAGAGCATCGTCATCCGCGCTTTGGTAAGGGATGACGTTGTTTTCCCGCGCCACCGATTCTGGGACCAACTGGATGATTTCGTCAGCAATGCGGATCGTGGCTAGATCCACGTACTCGAGCTTGTGAAAAGTTGCCAGCGAGCGATAGACGTCATCCGCCCCGGCATAGCCCAACTTGATGAGCGCGTCGCCGATTTGGATGTCGGTCTCGCGAGCCAGATTCGCCGCTTCGCTCAACTGATCCAGACTTACAATGCCCTTTCGCAAGAGCAGGTCAGTGAAGTCTCGCATCGGTTGGTCCATGATCAATCTCCAATAGGCTTTCTAGCGGACAAGTTGCCAAGCAGGTTGGTAAATATGCAGGTGAAAAGTACAATCGCTATGCCGGGTTAAAAACCAGCGGAAGCGGCCAGCAATTGAAATTAACGAGAACAGAGCTTTCGAGTCAGAAAATGCCGACAAGCAGTGCGGCACTAGAATTCTACATCTTGACTGATGGAGCGGCTGACTGTCAAGCAAAACCTTTCCTAAGGAGTGATACCGGTTGTCGTCGGCGGCTCATCATGGCACGCCGAAACCAGCCAAAGCGAGAGTAAGTGGTGTGGATCATTACTTTCCTGATGAAATGCGATAAAACCCTGTTGGGTCATACCAAAGCTGCAGATTTGATTACCTTCCATGGCCCAGCAATCGTAGGCGTCCAGATCGAAGTGAACCCCGGCTCGGTTGGGAATCAAGTTTTTGGCCAGCCTTGAGTCCTTGAAGCGGTTTTCTTCCTGATTAAGCGGTTCGCATTGGCTCTTGCGGAATGCCCTGACGGCCAATTGCGACTTCATCGTCGCCGGAGTTTTGACCGTGGATTGCGGTTTTTGAGTCTCATGCAGACCAAACTCTGCCGCATAGGCGAGCTGCGAAATCGAAGGGAGTCGAAACCCAGTGGCTCCGTCGATAACTCTAAAACGTGCTGAATCCTGGAGATCGATCGATTTGGGCAGAATTTCGTAGGCTTCCTCCAAACCTGCTCGGCGGCTCAACCAGTTACAATACTCCAATGTCAGTAGCGGGTTGAGTCCCGTGACGGTTCGACCGGGCGCTAACTCCACATCTTGACGGCGTTGTGTAGACCGTTCGAGAGGCCTGATATCCGCATTCACAGCGGCTGCAAATTCGTTTTGGAAAACTTCGAATTCAGCATTGGTTACCGCTGCGCAACTGAGCCAAAACGGCTCGCTGACTTTGATTTTTGAATTCAGCAACTCTAACTTGAGTAAGGAAATAGGTCGATTGGATTCTCCGGGCTCGATCCGAACCTGCTCCAGCCCGCAAGCCAGAACGCGGTGTCGCGCAGTTACCGTGTGAGCGACGAATTGTTGGGAGGATGGCGATTTATCCAGCAGCCATTTGGCGGCCTGGCTTACGCCCGCATCGTTGGACGACTGTAGGGATGCGACCTTACCCCAGGGCAAGTGAGCTGGAAGCTCGGCCGCAGGATAACTCCCGAGCAAACCAAGTGCATAGTAGGTCACGCTAGGAGACGAATGGCGTGCAGTTGCTAAATTGAACCAGAGCAATGGGTCGGCGTCCCATTCGAGCGCATGGTAAAAGAACTGATTGGTCTGGTTCGGGCCCTGCGTATCATCGAGCATCCGCACCACATGTTCTGTATCACCCAAGCACGCCAGCAACACTGTGGCGCGAACTACCGTCGCATCCAGTTTCGAAGCCCGCTTGACCACATCCAGCAACAGTGGTTTGGCATCCGCGCATTGACTCGCAACCGCGATGACTTGTTTGCTAAGCTGTGGTTCAATCTTGCCAAGTTCCGTGATCAATGGGCTAAAACTTGATTGGTTAATCGCGGCGGAAAGCAAGCGGGTTCGGGTCCGATGTTTATCAACGGTCGAATCCATCCATGGTCGCGAAGCTATGGCTATGGTTGCCTGATCATGGTCCAAATCATTTAAGAGGTCGATGAAATCTTGAACATCACCGCGAATCGTCCCCTCGACTCTTTCGACAACCTGCTTTCGATGATCCTCGATGTTTAGCTGGCGTTGCCTCCAACTCGAAACTGCAATGAGACCAACAGGCACAATGGCGGCTAGCACGAGCACTGCTCGCGTCAAGTGCTTTCGTCCGGCGCATCGCAAAAAGTGTCGTTGTTGCGGGCTGCGTTTGTCTGCAGGGGCAGATACACGCATGGCAACATACTCTGGCAGCGTTGGAAGGAAGCGCTGGTGTTGCTTCCGATTCCACATCGCGGAGAGCTCTTCTAGCCTGGCGATCGCTCGGCCACGCCACGAACTCTTGCGGACTTGATTGACCCAATTAGCGATGGGCACCGTCAAGAAATCGTGCACCAAGTGGAAACGGTCATTGCATTGATTGGCATACTCGTTAAACGATTCGCTAGCCGGGAGAGAGACTCGCACAACAATCCGTAGGTCCTCGACTAAGATGCTCAAGGCTCGATGAAGTTGATTCTGTAGCTTCTTATCCGCTAAGGTCGTTTCAAGTTCGCCAAATCCAACTTGATGACTATGAGCGGTTTGATCTGCGTTGGGAAGCAAGCAGTGCAATACTTCGACCACTGCATTAGACACGCGTTGATAAATAGGCGGCGACGTCGTCGATTCAAATAGGTCTTGGAAATAACCTACGTAGGCTCCTTGAACGCCCCCTGCCTGAGACAAGGTGTCTGGATGCCAACGTTGCAGCCTAGCCATCTTTGCAAACATGGCCAGCTGGATGGGTAATACCCGGCCCTTTACAGCCATTTCATCGATTGCCTGGTGGATAAATCTCGACTGCTCATCGTCCAATGCTTCAGGATTCGGCGGCAGCGAGCCAAAGCCGCGACCGGCCGCTTCCAGCAAGCGCCGCGCATGATGTATATCCAGCAGTTCGATGGATCGAGCGTTCTTCCACTGCTCAACGCCAAACTCAACCAACCGCATGAACTCGGTCGCTGCGGTCCAAAAGTCATCGCGTACTATCAACAGGGCCTGCAGCGATTCGCCATCGCAATGACGCAACGCCGCCGCTAAGTGTGCCAGCTGCCCATTGGTCGCAGAGCCAGCCCAGTTGTCGAATTGATCAAAGCATAGCACTACTTTTCGATGCTCGGAACGCTTGGCGGAATCATCGCGCAACTGCACCAACAACTGAGCCAAGTCTTCGGACTCACTATTCACCTGCCGCCCAATCTGCAAGGTATATTGCGAGATTGGCTCTCCCTTGCGGCATTCTATGCTGATCGGCAACAAATCTGGGGCAAGATAAGGGACGATTCCCGCGCGCAGCAACGAAGTCTTTCCGCTGCCGCTCGGGCCATAGAGGATGCCAATGCGGCCATATTCTGAATCGTCGTAACCCTCGATCCAATCTTTCCAATACTGTACCGATTCCGGCAGTCCATTCGGTGCCCGTGCACCCGGCACGAGCGACAAGAAGAATTTGGCATCATCCGATTCGAACGGTTGTAAACCGCGATGCGTGAATTGAACCGAGGACTGAAACGACGATGAAGCGAAGGTTGAATCTTGGGCTGGATGCCGATCCCAATCCGAGGTCCGCACGGTCGACAACTCATCCCTTAGATCCGAGTTGTTCAACCATTTTATCAATTCGGCCTGGAAGGCCTCCATCGAACTGTAGCGATCTTTTACATTTTTGCGCAACGCCCGGCGCACGATGCGATCGAGTTCTACAGGCACGTCCGCGTTAATTTCATTGATCGATGTCAGCGACTGCTCGAGCGTGGCCCGCGAAATCGCTTCCACCGTTTCACCATTGAATGGCACTCGTCCCGCCAACATCTCGTAGAGCAGGATTCCAGCGGAGAAGATATCGCTGCTGGGACCAATGCGTTTGGTCTCATTCCTAATCTGCTCGGGCGACATATAACGCGGCGTGCCTCCCTCGGGATCGGAATGCGCGTTAGGGGCAAATGCCAAGCCAAAGTCAGCGATCAACGGTTCCCCTTCATTGCTCATCAAGATATTGGTCGGCTTGATGTCGCGGTGGACCACACCGCGGGAGTGGGCGTGAATCAAGCCGCCGCTTATACGAATCGCTATTTCAACAGCGCGTTTGATGGGCAGCGGCTTGGTCAATACTTCACGCAGCATCGGCCCAGGTACGTACTGCATGATGACCAAGTAGCCATGCTTTGGATCGTTGCAGATGTCGTAGATCCGCACAATGGCCGGATGGTCAAGACTTGCCAACGTCTTAGCTTCATCCTTGATAAAGTGCGGATCAACATCACTGAGCAACAGACGTTTGATCGCGACGGATCGATCTAACTCATGATCGTGCGCTAAGTAGACATCGGAGAAACCACCACGTCCCAGCCTTCGCAAAACCATGTAGCGACCGGCTAGGAGCACTCCGTCGACCAGTTCAGGAGCTGCTTCTCCGAATGCGTCATCGGCCGTTCCAATGTCGCGTTTTGTGCGTTCACTCGACGCCGGTAAGTTACCGTAGCCACGAAAGCCGGATTGGTTTCCGTATCTCAGTTGTGAACTCGAGTGACTCATGATACGAACTGTATAGCAGTAGGGGTTCTGCTTAGAGCCTGACCGAAAAGGGGTCTGACCCTCGTGTTGCCTCCAAAGGGTCAGACCCCTTTTCGGACAGGCTCTTAGACTCAAAGCCGAGTCCGCAACTCCACTAGTCTAAACGAAAATGCTTGCAATCAATGCTTCTTAGGCCGTGGAACGCGCCGATTGCCCCCTTTTCTTCCTCGCCCTCCGCCAGACTTTTCGTAGCTTGCCACGCTCTCGCTAACGACTTCTCCCATCTGCGAACGCAGCTCACCAATACGATCTCTGAGCGAGGCCGCGCGTTCAAACTCAAGATCCTCGGCCGCCTGTAACATTTCCTTTTCCAGTAACTCAAGGTACTCGTCGGTAACTACCTGTTCGCTCGCTACGCCG
>JANLQO010000251.1:0-3656 GCA_031367855.1 Planctomycetia bacterium
GGACGCTCTCTAACGCGTTCCGGCTGATGAATACAGCTACGGCCGCCAATCGCTAAGTACACGCGCATTTTGACAACATCAAAGTGAGTGCCATTTGGCTAACGCCCAGTGGCACTCACTTTAGAGCACGCTCTAGTGCGAACTCGTAGCGTGTGACCTTGTGCCGCGCCAAAATGCTCCACAGCGTTTATTACGGCAATGCGCTATCGATCCGGGCAACACCATAAGCGGGCAAGCTGATGTGTAGTTCAGGCAGCACAGAAGTGTCAGTGTTGCCGAGCAACTTTACAGTCACGGCTTTACCACTGAGACCGCGCAGTGTTACAAGCTGGGTTTCGGCGCGCAAATTGCCAATGAGCAAGCGCATTTTGCCGGGCTTGGTTAACGCCAGGCCCACGGCTGCGAGCGTGTCCGTTGAATCGATTTGACGCACCTTTCCGCCTGCGAATTCACCTATTTCATTCAGCAGGTCATAAACCGGATACAACTCACCGGGACGCGATGGCCAGCCCGCGGGTCTCGTGGTGGGTTTATCAATATCCATCACTCCATTCCATCCGACGGTCTCGAAATACGTCGCACTGTACGCTCCCGCATCGGCAAGATATTTCAAGCTACCGAGTGTCCAGGCGGCAGTAAACGGTGTTCCCTGACGCGTGTCGACGTAGGTCGGAAAGGGGCCGGGTGGAGGTCCTCCTGGGGGATCGATACCATTAACCCACTGGGGTGCGAGCGTTATCGGTCCAATCACCAACGACTTGTTGTCTGCGAACTGCCTGGCACTATTGACGACGTCTGCGTGGATTGGCAGTGTTTCCATCATCGAAGCATCGTCGAAAGCGTGAATCTGGGGATTGATCGCAAAACCGACCGCATCCATAGATTTGGCTTCGGGGCGTGCGCGATTTAGGTCTACGAAGTTGGTCGTCCAAGTAACCCCAACCATGGCCTTGCCCAAAACCTTTGCAAGTTGGTCGCGTGTCCGTTGAAAGTTTGTTTCGCCGTTGGTCACCAACCAACATGAGACTGGTGGTTGAAGCTTGTTGACCTCATTCTGAAGTCTTGCAAAATCGGGGGACTCACCAACATTGAGGCCGATGTGCAGGGAGACGCCAAGGGCTTTAGCTTGTTGGGTGGCCCGCCGAAGATCTTTGACAAAAGACTCATTGGAAAGCGCCAGATCGATTCGAAGGTGATCCAGCTGAAGCGCTTTGGTGCGCTGTAATTGTAACTCGGTCAAGTTCTCGGCTTCACCCGACACTTGCAGGCCAACTCGCGGCAATAACGATTCGTGTTCATGCAGCGTGAGGACAGTGCCTGATGCTAGGTCTGAATCTGAGTTTGAAGTGCCCTTGGACAATGGCCCTTCAGTGGTTGTTGAGAAATTTCCATCGAGACTGATCTTGATTCGCTGTGAAATTTTTGTGCCTTTGACAACCTCAACTGGGTAGGGAATATCGAGGGGCGTGCAGTAGGTTTTGAAGGAAGCGTCAGTCCAATTGCGTTGGTCTTCCATTTCGAAAATGTCGCCTTTGAATTCAACGCGAGCTCGTATGCCTGGCGCAACCTCGTGAGTAATCGCGCGCAGGTTCTTCGCTGGTTGGTGCGGCGAGATGAATTTGGGGAAGTGTCCCTCGGAGGTTTTTCCATCTGTTGTCTCAAGCACCCAGGGTTGGCCGGCAGCAGACGGTCCATGCAGGACACAGAAACCGATGCGATTGCGCTTGAAAGTCGAATGTGCTTCGCCATCAAAACTGAACTCGATCACACCCTTAGCGTTGCCCGCGATCGAGCCATGCCAGCGAAAATCTACATCATCCTTTGCACAAATAACATCGAATGTAACCTGAAAACTGTCACCGCGATTTTCCACTTTAAGATTTGACAACTGGGGCGAGACGGTCGACCAATCTTGAGGACGAACCGGCGCAGTGATACCTCGCAGAACTTCATG
This sequence comes from Planctomycetia bacterium, assembly GCA_031367855.1. GTDB lineage: Bacteria > Planctomycetota > Planctomycetia > Pirellulales > Pirellulaceae > Aureliella. The sequence continues at coordinate 1,955 of JANLQO010000251.1, forward strand.
GGATCCAACCCGGATGTAACGCGTAAACACGTTGTCCGAATCAAACACCATCGTAACAGGTCCAGCCCGCAACGAGATGGGTTCGGCCGTGGGTGCAATAGCCGTCAACGTGAGCCAAACGATTGCGCCAAAAATCATAGAACATTTGGAAGATATCATTGTGGAATTCCTGGAGAGTAGGGTGTGTATAAGTGCAGTTTACACATTTCTTGCAGTGAATTCGGCGCCAGCAGGAGTAGGTTTTGTATCGGCCAAGTCGGTTTGCCGTGATTTCCACCAAGCGGCCAACAACCCACCCAGGATGTTTTGCATTACTCCACTGAAAACAGCAGCCGCAGATGCAAGTGGCATCGTAGGAAAATGCTCTCGAGCAAGCGAAGCCGCCATGCCACCGTTCTGCATGCCTACTTCGATACTCACTGTGCGCGCCTCGGTTTCACCAAACCGAAATAACTTGGTAACGATATATCCTGCTACAAAACCTATCACATGCAGCATGAAAGCAGCGAGCGCAAGTATTCCAAAGTTTGCGGCGATTTCATTTGCGCTCGCAGCCACAATTCCGCCGCTTACCAGCGTAAAGGCTACAACGGCAATCGTTGGTCCACAGGCACCTATTTTATCGGCAGTGCGTGGTAGTTTCCATCGAATGAGCACTCCTATCACGACAGGAGCAACTACCAACTTTAATGCCGACAAAGACATTTCAAGCGCGTTAACTGGAACATATTTTCCGGCTAACCAACTGCACCACATAGGCGTGAAGATAAACGACATCATCGTCGACGCCAGCGTCAGGATAACTGAAAGCGCTACGTTGGCCCTCGCCAAATAGCTGATCATGTTCGAAGCCATACCACCTGGACAACTCGCCACCAGAATAATTCCCACCGCCATGGCGGGCTCTAGCTGAAGCATCGTCGCGACAAGCCAACCAATCAGTGGCATAAGCGTGTATTGCGCTGCGAACCCCAACACGACACAACCTGGCATCTTGGCGACTCCCCGAAAGTCGTCAAGACTCAACGTTAGTCCCATACCAAGCATCGAAGCCGCCAATGACCAGAAAATCCAAGGCTTATCAAACCATAGCATCGTCTGAGGCCAAATGAATGCGATGACCGCTAGCCCAACAAGCCAAACAGAATAAAGGTTGTTGATCCAATTGATATATTTTGTCATAGAGGTTCCATTGTAAAATCACGGTTCAATGCACTACAAAAATCAGTAAGTATCGATCAGAACTGGCAGGACGCACATTTGACGTCCCTCCTCGTGCGTATAACCCAATCACACAGTTGCCAAACTTGCAGACGCCAGATTGTAGCCTTTCTCTCGATGGACGGGTTTGCCAATTGGGGGCCTGCCAACTTTCGTTTTAGTGAGCCGTCGGCGTTAGTTAGCCGCGGATTCCGAAGCAGACGACTCAACCTAGTCGGTGATTGTCAAATGCCAAACGATTCGCGGCTAGTGAATTAGAATTGGACGAAACACCATCAGCCAATGACCACAACTTCGAGACCCGTGGCAAACGCCAGCGGCTCACAAGCCCTATTACCAAAATGCAAGAGTGCTTCCCAACGTATCCGCGAGCGGTATGCCGCCTCTTTGGTTCTTGCTCGCATCCGGCAGATGCGACCCGCGGGGGGGGCACTCTTGCTGAGGTTTCTCCTGTCGCTTCAGCTAAATAAAATTGGCGGTT
>JANLQO010000139.1:0-8767 GCA_031367855.1 Planctomycetia bacterium
GTCCTGGTGGCCCTCTATTTCGTGGCTTCGATAATAAACTCGTTCTTTTTCCCTGAAACGACCGTCTCGTTGATAGGCGTCGACTCTGCTTGAGCAAACTTATTCGCGATTCGGGGTTTGCGGCCTTCAGACAAGTTCACATGTTCAGCGGCGCGTCCCATAAATTTGTCACCCATGACGCTCAGGTCCTTCAAGGTGACTCGGTTAAGTCCAATCGCAGCACCCTCGGACTTGCCGTCATCGGTCGTCAACTTAAAGTGGCCGTTGCTATCGGTTTCACCAAACGCACGTGGACCGACTGAATCTGGCCAGAACTCAACCATAATCTTATCAAGCGGCTTGCCATCAAGTGTGACCGTTCCGTCTACCGGAGCGACCTTCGCGCCTCCGCTGCAACCGACGAGCTCCTCCTAAATAGATCGAGAAACAAGAGTTCGAGAGGGGTTTTGCGTTATCATAGCCCTTTCGAATCGAGCTCGTCAACTGAAGGAATGTTTCTTTTTAGTTGATTGCTTTTTCCACTTCCCGTTGAGAGCGGCTGACTCTAAAGCTCTTCCCATGAATTCTACTTCCCAAAACGACATGAGCCTGGGCAGCCAGAGGCCGACAACAGAGCGTTTGGCGTCGCTCGATCAGTTTCGTGGCTACACCGTTGTCGGCATGCTGCTGGTCAATTATTTCGGCGGATACGCCGCGTGCGCGCAGGTGCTCAAGCACTCGCATGACTACTGCAGCTACGCTGACACGATCATGCCACAGTTTCTTTTTGCCGTTGGATTTGCCTTGCGACTGACCTTTGGCCGACGCATGCAAACGCTGGGGAGCTCAGTTGCCTATGCGCGCATGATCCGCCGTTTACTTGGATTGGTATTGGTTTCGCTCGTTGTGTATACCGTTGCTCCGCGCGCAGGCACATGGGAACAATTAAAAGAGATGAATGTTTGGCAAATCATCGGCGAGCCACTCAAACGTCAATGGTTTCAAACGCTGATGCACATTGCAGTGACTTCGTTGTGGTTGTTGCCGGTCGTGCATCGTCCCGCGCGCATTCGCGTTGCCTGGATGGTGGGATCGGCCGCGACGCATGTGTTCTTGTCGTACTGGTTCAATTTCGCATGGACCAACACGCCGCCGAACGCCATCGATGGCGGACCCTTCGGATTTTTGACTTGGTGCATTCCAGCCATCGTTGGTACGCTGGCCTGCGATTACTTTGTTCAACCATCCGATTCGCGGGAAAACCAACCACGCAGCGTTGTGCCGGTTGTCCTAGCAGCGATGGGATTGATGTTGCTTGGCTATGTCATGTCTTGCCCCACGCGGTTGTACGATGTTCCTGAATCGCAACGTGAGACGCTGTTGAAATTTAAGTTAGCCGACGATCCAGTTTGGCCGACTCCGGAGCGTATTCATGCCAAAAGGGCGGACGCTAGTCTTACCGCGTTGCTCGCCGAGCCGCCCTTTGTAAAACCGCCGAATGAAACGGAACGCAAATGGAATTACTGGATGATGAGCCAGCGGGCGGGCACATTGACTTACTTGACCTTCACAGCTGGATTCTCCTTGCTGGTCTTCGTTTTATTTTATATCGTGTGCGATGTCTACAAATTGCGGCTGCCGTTCTTCCGGACGTTTGGCACCAACGCGCTCGTCGCCTATGTTTTGCATTCGATGGTCAGCAGCGCCGTGCAACCGTTCTTTCCTAAAGACTCACCCGCTTGGTTTGCCTATATGGGACTTGGGATTTTCTTTCTCATTACCTGGTTGTTTGTAAAGCAGCTGGAAAAGCAAGGCGCGTTCTTGCGGGTTTAATCCTAGAAGAGTCGATTCATGTCGAAGTCGGAAATCGCGACACCTTTAGCGTCTGCAGCCCGGATTACGTCGCTCGACCAGTTTCGCGGTTACAGCGTCGCAGCCATGTTCGTCGTCAACTTCGTACAACACATGGACGTCGCGCACCAAACGCTGCGGCACAATAACACGCACTTCAGTTACGCTGATTCGATCATGCCAAGTTTCATTTTGGCGTGCGGTTTTGCTTATCGCATGGCGTTTGCCAAACTGGTCGCAAAAGGTAATCTAGAGTTCGCGCTGGCTCAGTTGCGAAGGCGAATACTTGTGCGAAGTTTTGGATTGATACTCCTATCCGCAATGTTCTTCAGCTTGGGCGGCAAATTCTTCAGCTGGAGCGATATGTCGGCAAGCAATGTGGCGAAATTTGCTGCTGAGTTGCTGAAAGCGAATCTGTGGGAAGTTTTGGCAATCATCGGCACCTGCCAAATTTTCATCCTTCCGCTGATGGCGACCACATCTAAATTTCGCCTGGCCGCTGTAGTGCTGCTCAGTGTTCTACATACCCTGCTATCGTGGTCGTTCAATTACGACTTTGTGTACGGTCGTCCCAATTGGATGGACGCTTACTTCGGAGGCGCTGGAAAACGCGCTTGGGATGGCGGCTGTTTTGGAATCATCGCCTGGTCCCAAATCATGCTTGTGGGAACCATTGCGTACGACATAACGCAGCGATCTCCAGGCGGTAAGTCGGTCAGACGATTGATTGTGTTGGGAACATTGATGATGATCATGGGTTACTCGATGTCCTGCCTAACGCGACTATACGATGTGCGTGGTCTTAGCGATGATCAGGTGCAATCGCTCACTCAATCGCCGATATTTCCAAACTTTGCAACTTTCTCTAATCGGCCCTGGTACAACCTTTTTGCGGAAGCACCGTTCGTCGCGCCACCATCGACGAAAGAACGCGTTGTCAATTACTGGCAGATGGACAAACGCGTCGTCACGGTATCTTTCGTGTTTTTCAGCAGCGGTTTTGCTTTGGCGCTCTATGGCCTGTTTGTCCTGGCCTGCGATATTCACAACTGGAATATTGGAGTATTTCGTACCTTTGGCCAGAATGCGCTGGCGGCTTACATCATTCACCACTTGGTGACTCGAACTTGGTTTTCGATCGTTCCGCACGACTCCTCGCTCGGTTGGGTCCTCATCAGCCTCCTAGGCTCGTTCTGCACCACGTACCTGTTTGTTCGCTACCTAGAAATTCGCAGCTTGTACCTGCGCTTGTAAGTCAATTTGTCGGTGGTTCGGCGTCTAGGGGTGGACCTGAATCACTCGCCCACACAACTTTGCGTGCTCCGTTAACCCTATAATGTAAGTCCGTCTTCAAACCGCCAGTTTGCCAAACTGAGAGAGTCTCCTGCCATGTCGTTTTCACCAAGTTTCGTGCTGGCACCGCTAGCCTGCATTACGTTGAGCGCAGCGGTGTGGGCTCAAGCCGATCTAACCGCAGTTGAACTCGATCAGAAATTGCCAATTCCAGAGAAATTGGTCGTGCTCACGTTTGACGATTCGGCCAAAAGCCACTTCACTATCGTTCGGCCGATACTGCTCAAGTACAAATTCGCGGCGACGTTTTTTATCACCGAAGGCTTTGATTTCAATGAGAACAAACGCGACTATATGACCTGGGAGGAGATCGCTGAGCTCCATCGCGATGGCTTTGAGATCGGCAACCACACGCGCGATCACTTGGGTATCAGCGATGCGAACGTTCCTCAACTCGCAGAACAACTCGACGCTATCGCCAAGCGTTGTCAAGAACATGGAATTCCAGCACCGGTCACTTTTGCTTGGCCTGGCAATGCGACTTCGCTGCATGCGTTTCCGATTTTGAAGGAACACGGCATTCGTTTCGCACGCCGCGGAGGTGCCCCAGAGTATCCGTATGAGCACGGGCGCGGGTTCGCCTTCCAGCCTGAAAGCGATCATCCCCTACTGTTGCCATCGGCGGGTGATGCACGCCCCAAGTGGACGCTCGAAGATTTCATTCGCGCTGCCTCGCAGGCGCGTGAGGGTCGCGTGGCTATCCTGCAGTTTCACGGCGCACCCGATACGGCACACAACTGGGTTAGCACCGAGGAGCAGAACTTCGAAGCCTATATGCATTATCTCGCTACTCACGAATACAAGGTCATCCCGCTCCGCGATCTGTCCAACTACCGCGGCACGCAAGTCGAACCCGCTGACCCGTTGACTATTATTCACGAGCGCCAAAAGGGTTTGCTGCCCAACTCCACTACAGCCGTTCACGCCGACGACTTTCCCTTACGGAAGCGTACGATCAGTACCGAGTCCAGCGGCAAACTGGTGCATCAATATGCACAGCCCATAAATTGGCAAGCCGACCGGACCGCAGTGATTCTGTGCGACGTGTGGGACTATCATCATTCAATCAACGCTGTGCGGCGACTTGAAGAGATGTTGCCTCGCATGAACGCTCTGCTAAAGGAAGCTCGTCAGCGCGGCGCGACTATTATTCACGCACCCAGCGATTGCATGCCAGCTTACGAAAAGCACGCGGCTAGGTTGCGGGCGATGCGCGCACCCCAAACCAACCTTCCCAAAAACATCGCTTCCTGGTGTTCGCGCATTCCCTCGGAGGAAAACGGCTCGCTGGACCAGTACCCGATCGACCAGTCCGATGGCGGCGAAGATGATGATCAGGAAGAGCATCGCCAATGGGCTGCGAAGCTTGTAGCGATGGGACGTAATCCCGGCATGCCGTGGAAAGCTCAATCGCCCAGTATCGAGATCGACCCTGCTAAAGATTACATCAGCGATCGCGGCGATGAAGTGTGGAGGATTTTGCAAGATCGCCAAATCCAGCACGTCATTTTGTTAGGGGTCCATACGAACATGTGTGTTCTCGGTCGCCCATTCGGGTTGCGCCAGATGGCTGCGCAAAAGATGGATGTCGTCTTGCTTCGCGACTTGACCGATTGCATGTACAATCCCAAACGTTGGCCCTACGTCGATCATTTCACAGGTAACGATCTTGTTGTTTCGTATGTTGAACGTTTTATTTGCCCATCGATCACCAGCGACCAGATCCTGGGTGGCCAGCCTGTTCGATTCAAGGGTGACCAGCGTACTACGCGTGACGTGATTTCTGTTGCAGCAGCCAAGCCAAACGAGTGGCACGTTCACAATATCGGCAAGGTTCCCTTGGACAGTTCGATCAGTATTTCTCCAACAGTGTTCCTGCGCTGTGCAATTCGTTTTCCCAGCGGGTCGCTCGACGAACCCATCACGGTGACTGTTCAGCGACAAGTCACCGCCGCGTGGCTCAATGGCAAGCCGCTTGACGTGAAGCCCACCGACGGAGCCAACTCGCAATTTCAGATTGCTAACGACTTGACGTTTGGGAACGACGACGCGAACTTGCTGGTACTGCAAATCGAACTTGCGAAAGAGAGCAACTCAGTGCGACCTCCCAAGCTGAAAAGTCGTCTAGGAACGACAGAACTCAACGGCAACTGGGAGTGGAAGGCCGGCTCGGATGCATCTGCTCACAACATCCCGCTCCCCGCCAAATTCGGCATGAGCCCTGACGTTTTCTATACACTCCCTTAGAGGGCTCGGTCGCATCCGGCAGAAGCGACCCACTAAATCTTTCATTTTAGTGAGCCGACGGCGTTAGCCGCGGGTTTCGGAGCTCAATTTGAGGAACAGCAAATCGGTCGCATCCGGCAGAAGCGACCCACTTAGTCACGACCAAGCGTAATTCTTTTGCTTGCGGAAACCGGTTAGCTTCATCGTTCCGTCAGCGTGAATGTCGAGCAGCGAGTAACTGTTGTTCTCAGTACCTGAGCCCTCAATCATGGCGGCCAGCGTGCAGTAATGAACACCGTCAACTTCTTTGTAATCGTTCTGATGGCTGTGTCCTTGAAAGACTGCGGCCACTTTCTTCGATTCTGCAAACACACCTCGAATTTCAGCTGCATTTTTAACACAATGTGCAGTGCTTCCGTCAAGTCGCTGATGCGCAAAAACGATGATCTTACCTTCCGCTTTCATCAAATCAGCCCGCAGCCACTCCACTTCTGCAGAGGGTATGTTGGCATCATCCCAAGAGGAATTCTTGCGACCGTAGGATTTCCCATCGCTGCGAAAACAGGCATCGAGTACGACGAAGTGAACGCCTCGTCGATCGAATGAATAGTACGCATCGGGCTGACCGACTTTGCCCAAAAATTCTGCCTTCGTCAACATATCGACACAGTGATTGCCAAGCACGTAATGACGGTCGTCTGAGACTTTCTCAAACTGCGAGTTAATCTGCGATAAATACTCCAGCTCCAATTCTGGCGAATCTGCAGCGTCGATCAAGTCGCCTATTTCAACGATAAAATTCGGTCTTAGCGCAGCGAACTTAATAGCCGCTTCGCTGAATTTTGCAAGCGTCTCGCGATAGTATCGAGTGCCGGAGGGTGGTTTGTCAGCATGATGCAAGTCGGTGATCAAGGCTACTCGCAAGAGCGGCTGTTGATCGTCGGCCAAAAGAGTCTCGCCGAATATCTGGCGCGGCTTCAATGTGGCAGACGTTGTCAGCAGCAATGCACCGCCGCGCAGGATGGCTCGTCGGTTCAGTTGTTGGTCATCCATGGATATCCTTTGGCTTAGGAGTTAGGCAAGCAGCACCGCTCCGGGAATCATGCAGATACCCACGATAATGCCAACGAATGAATTCGCGATGCGAGAGAAAAACCCCTGTCGAACGCTACGAGTTATTTGATCAACCATGGTGCCTGACGAAGGAAATAGGTATTCTGCAATTTGAAAGCAGAATTGCAGTTTACCCTAGATCAATCAGATTGCAAAAGTCCTCGCGTACTAGTTACTAGTGCCAATCTCCGACGGCGGAAAGCCGATCGCGTAGCTGTTCGTATAACAACCTTTCCGGATGCCTGACTGCTACTCCGCAAGCCCCCCCCTCGATTGGCTAACCTTGGAAAAACACCTGTTTAAACGACTATTGTCTTGACGACTATCATAGTATAGCAGTAGAGTAGTAGGCATCATGACTATTGACGAAGCCCAAGCTGATCGACTCCCGAAGTTCGATTCGCTGCAACAGCAAGCGTTTCTGGAGCTTTGGAGGACCTACGATTGCTTGAAAGCGGAGGAGGAGATGGTCTTTGGGGAATTTGAGATTTCGTCGCAGCAGTACAACGCGCTGCGGCTGCTAAAAACTGCGTCGCCTTCGCCGCTAGCCGTTTCGGCACTTGGGCAACGCATGATAACGCGAGCACCCGACATGACGCGGATGCTCGACCGATTGGAGCGTCAAGCCTTAATAGCCAGAGTTCGCCGCGACGATAACCGTCGCGTCGTGGAAGTAACCATCACCCAAGCGGGCTCGAAATTGTTGCGGCGGATAGCTAAACCGATTCGAGCCTGCCACCAACGGCAATTTGGGCATTTGCCCGCTGGTCAGTTGATGGAATTAATCGCATTGTTGCGAGCCGCCAGGAAGCGGGCTAACAGCGATGCACGCTGATGACCGTTAAGTACAGCTAGAAACGAAAATAAACCCGGAGTGCTTATGATAACCCAATCGACTTCAACTGACGTGATCGTTGTGGGGGGCGGACCCGCCGGTGCCACAACCGCAACCCTGGTAGCTCAACAAGGTTTTAACGTAACGCTGTTCGAGCGTGAACGATTCCCGCGCTATCACATTGGCGAATCGCTAATCCCCGAGACTTTCTGGGTCCTCGAACGACTGAAAATGATCGATAAACTGCGCAATAGCCACTTCGTTCAAAAACACAGTGTGCAGTTCATCACGGATCGCGGCACGTTGTCCGAACCGTTCTACTTCGCGGACAACAAGCCGCATGAGTCATCGCAAACGTGGCAGGTACTTCGCAGCGAATTCGATCAAATGATGCTCGAGAACGCAGCCGAGCAGGGAGTAAGCGTCCAGGAAGGCGTGCGAGTGCTTGAGGTCTTGTTCGAGGGTAAACGCGCAGTAGGGGTGCGAGTTCAAGACGAAGAAGGCAATCAGCGTGAGGTGTTTGCAAACGTGGTTGTCGACGCGGCTGGCCAAAGCAATCTGCTAATGGATCGGTTAAGCTTGCGTGAATGGGATCGTGAACTAAAAAAGGCTGCTATCTGGACCTACTTCAAGGGTGCACAGCGCGATAGCGGACGCGACGAGGGAGCGACCCTGGTTATGCAATTGCTGGGCAAGAAAGGTTGGTTCTGGTACATCCCATTACAGAATGACACCATCAGCGTAGGTGTGGTTGCTGACTTCGACTACTTGTTCACTGACCGTGGTACAAAAGACATTCAGGAGATCTTTTTTCAAGAAGTCGCCCGTTGTCCCGGCTTGATTCCCAAGATCGCCAGTGCACAGCGCGTGGCGCCAGTGAAAGCAGCCAAAGAATATTCTTACCGGTCGCAGCAAGTTGCCGGCGATGGCTGGGTAATGGTCGGCGACGCGTTCGGCTTCCTGGACCCATTGTACTCGTCCGGAGTACTGCTCGCTTTCAAGTCGGGTGCCCTGGCTGCGGACGCAATTTGCCTGGGCTTGCAAAGTGGAGATACCAGTGGTGAACGACTGGGCGCGTGGGGCGAAGAATACATTAAAGGCATGGAGCGAATGCGAAGACTTGTTTGCGAGTTCTACGATGGCTTGAGTTTTGGCAAGTTAGTAAAGCGTCATCCGCACTTGAAAGGTACGATCACGGATATGCTGATCGGCGATATCTTCCGCGAGGATGTCGACGCAATTGTCGCGCCGATGGATGCATTGCGGGCTGAGCGACACGCAGAGTTGCAGGCAGAAACGGAATAAGTGTAGAACGGTTGTCCCCAACCGTTTCCCAACCGTTTCTCAACTGTTTTGCCCAGGGCAACGACCGAAAGTCGCATTTTTCCAACAGATGAAACGTTTAAGAAA
>JANLQO010000262.1:0-9049 GCA_031367855.1 Planctomycetia bacterium
CGCCAGAACGTGGCTGTAACTCAAAGCGTTTCACCACGTTCTGGCGAACGTAGCTACGCGCCATGAATAATCCGGGTTAAACAGTGTAGATTTTTTTTTGGTATCGATGAACTCGGTGGTTGTCAGTGAGAGGAACTTGACGCTTTTGCGCTCGGGGCTGATACTGCTGCGTTTGCCTTCATGCCCAAAACGCCGAAAATCGACGTTGGCGGGGTTAAGGAGGACTGCCAAAGGAGAATTTCGGTGCCTGCAGCTTGTGTGATTGGTTTGCAATGGGGTGATGAGGCCAAAGGTAAGTTAGTGGACTTGCTGGCGCCGGACCACGATTGTGTGGTGCGTTACCAAGGTGGCGCGAACGCTGGCCACACGGTTGTTTGCGGAGACCAAGTCTACAAATTGCATCACGTGCCGAGCGGTATTTTGCACCCTGGCGTTCGAAATTTCATCACTCCAGGTGTAGTGATTGAACCGACCACCTTGCTCAAGGAACTGGATGGTCTCGAATCGCGAGGGATCGATCCACGCAGCAACTTAATGATCAGCGAACGAGCTCATCTGGTGATGCCCTGGCATTTACTCGAAGACCAAGTCATGAATCGTTTGGTCGTGCAGGGGGAGAATATCGGCACGACCTTGCGCGGTATTGGACCTTGCTATCGGGATAAAGTTGGTCGCAATTTTGCTTTTCGTATGATCGATTTACTCCAGCCAGACTTGGCGGAGCGTATCACAGCGATTTCGGAGGCGAAGAAGGCACTGTTAATTGGTATGGGCGCGAACGACTTGGCGGCACAGTTGGTCGCCGCCGACATCAATACGCATGCACGCCGCTGGGCTTCCCAGCTCGGGCCCCTAATCGGAGACACTACGAACGTATTGCTAGACGAACTCGACGCTGGAAAACGCTTGTTGATGGAAGGTGCACAAGGTTCGCTGCTCGACATCGACCATGGCACTTATCCATTCGTCACCAGTAGTAATTCATCGGGCGTCGGCATCTGTAGCGGCTCCGGGGTGCCTAGCCGCTGGATTCGCCGCGTGATCGGAGTCGCCAAGGCGTATTCGACCCGAGTTGGTGGTGGGCCGTTCCCGACTGAGCTGCACTGCGCTACGGGGGAAAAAATTCGTGAGATTGGTCGCGAATATGGTACGACGACTGGTCGGCCGCGACGTTGCGGTTGGTTTGACGCCGTGGCAGTTCGTTACACGACGCGACTGAGCGGCGTTGATGCGCTGGCGCTGATGATGATGGATGTGCTCAGTCATTTTGATTCCATCAACGTCTGCGTAGCCTATGAGATTGACGGCCAGCGGGTCGAGCGTTTTCCTTGCGACGCCGCGAAATTGCGTCGCGCGAAACCGATTTACGAAACTCACGCGGGTTGGAATGTCGATGTGACCGGTGCACGCACACTTGCGGACCTGCCCGCCAAAGCCCACGAGTACTTGGCTAGGATCAGTCAATTGGTTGGCGTTCCAGTAGAAATCGTCTCGGTTGGCCCCGACCGAGTGCAAACGATTTTTGTAGACCGCGCCCGGCTGATGTCGATGGTTGCATAACACTTTCAGGAACAGGGCCAAACGTGAGCTTGCCTTCACCATCGATTGAGCCGACGTTAGAACAAGGCGTTTCACCGGAGCGTACGCCAAAACACATTGCCATCATTATGGATGGCAATGGACGGTGGGCACAGCAACAAGGCCTGCCGCGAATCGAAGGTCACCTCCGCGGCGTCGAATCGGTGCGGCGCATCATGGAAGCCTGTCGAGATCTGGGCGTCGAAGTGCTTACGCTGTATTGCCTCAGCAGCGAAAACTGGAAACGTCCAGCCCAGGAGCTTGAGTTTCTCATGGCGCTGCTGCGCGAGTACTTGATCGCCGAGCGCGATACGCTGGTCAAAAACAACTTACGCTTAAAGATCATTGGCCGCCGCGAGCGATTGCCGCCTGAAGTGCAGTCTGAAATGGATGGTACGATTGAGGCATGTTCCCAAAATACTGGCATGACATTGTGCTTGGCGATCAATTACGGTGCCCGCGCTGAGTTGGTAGATAGTTTTCGGCTATTGGCGGAGCGAGTCGTCACTAGCGAATTGAAACCGTGCGACATAACCGAGGAATCGATCGACGCCACCCTCTATACGGCGGGCTTGCCCGATCCAGATCTGCTCATCCGGACCAGTGGTGAGATGCGTATCAGTAACTTTTTATTGTGGCAAATCAGTTACTCTGAGTTGTGGGTGACTGAAATCGCCTGGCCAGAATTCGAGCGGCGACATTTGGAAGAGGCGATGCGTGAATTTTCAATTCGTAAACGCCGGTTCGGTGGATTGAATGCCTGAGCAACATAATGCCTGAGCGAAATTGAATGCCGCAGCCACAGCACATCTTGATTGCCGCGAATCCGAAATCGGGAGCGATCTCGCGCCAAGCCTTGCTCGACGGTCTGCGTGACTCGCTGGTCAATGATGGATTCCTAGTTGATGTTGTTACCAGCCTCGATCAAGTGGAACGACAGGCCGCTGAGTTGCACAACGCTAGCCGATTGCGGGCGGTAGTGTCCGCCGGTGGCGATGGAACCGCCGCTGCGCTTGCAAACCGAATCACCTCGCAAATTCCACTGCTTATTTTCCCGCTAGGTACCGAGAACCTTTTAGCCAAGCATCTTACCTTAACGAACGACGTCGCCGCCGCACGTGAACGCATGCGCGCCAGCCGCTCTATTGCTCTCGATGTCGGACTAGCGAATAAAAAAATGTTTTTGGTCATGGCCAGTTGTGGATTTGACGCGGCTGTGGTGCAAGATATGCACGCCAACCGCACAGGACACATCAATCGCTGGTCTTACACGACACCCATTCTGCGAACGCTCCGCCGCTATCGCTTTCCTTTGGCGAGATTGCTAGAGAGCGACGACCTGGCGCAGACAAGGCGCGAACAGCGAGCCGCTTGGACATTCATTTTTAACTTGCCGCGCTATGCCGCTAACTTGAAGTTCTGCCCACAGGCTGATCCGCTGGATGGCAAACTGGATGTATGTACGTTTCGCCAACCTGGAATCTTTCAAGGTTTCAGCTACCTCAGTCGACTGTGGTTGGGTAGTCATCAACGCATGACCGGTTTTTCGCATTCAGTCGCAACCTGCATTACGTTAGAAAGCACTGAGGAGGCGTCCGCGCCCGAGATTCCTTATCAATTAGATGGTGATCCCGGCGGCGTACTACCCTTGGAGGTTCGTGTGCTGCCAGGTCGTTTGCAGTTGATTGTTTAGCAGTGTGGCAATTTGTTGAAAGCCAGCATGGAATTGATCGCAAATCTTCGACGACAAGCGGCGCTTGACGAATTGCGCGAACAGGGTTGGTTGCGACATCTCGAATGGCTGCCTGAGGTGGATTCGACGAACAACTTGGTCAAACGGTGGTATCCCCAGAATGCACTGGAAACTCCGGCTTTGTTTGTTGCCGAGCGGCAGACCGCCGGTCGCGGTCGCAGTGGCAACGCATGGTGGTCACCGACGGGTTGCCTGATGTTAACTCTGGCCATTCCGATCCGCGAGTTGCCCGACGACCCATCGCGATATCCGCAGTTGGCGCTCGTCATGGGTGTCGCGCTCGCCACGACCGTTGACGTATTGCTTGGCGGCACAAGCGTTTCGCGAACGCAATTGAAATGGCCAAACGACACCTACCTCGCTGGACGCAAATTGGCTGGCATTTTGATCGAAGCGCTGCAAAGTCGATCACAAACAACTGGTTTTGCAATTGGCATTGGCATCAACGCACAGGTCGACTGGCGCAATGCCCCCATGCACTTGCATGAAAAGGCCGTTTGCCTCTCCAGCGTAGCCGACCGCGAAATCGACTGCGAAACGGTCTTAGTAGAATTGGTGCAGCAGGTCCGCGAGCAACTTGCCGTGTGGCGCGAGCGACCCGACGACTGGCTGGCCGATTGGCGCGCACGCTGTTTGCTCACGCATTGCTTGGTTCGAATTCGTGTTGGCGAAATAGGCGAGGTAGTGGGTCGCTGCGAAGGCATCGATATCGAAGGGCGCTTACTGCTGCGTACCGAAAACCAACTGCACACTCTCTCCGCAGGCGAGGTCCTGGATTGGACAGCAGTGGATTAAAACTTTGGGTTGGGGAGGGCGAAGCTCCTGCTGAGCCGCTCGGTAAAAGGCTCGGTAAAAGGCTCGCTAGGAACCTCGCCCTCCCGTTGCGCGAACCCCAAAATCTAATCTGGAAAGAGAACTTGTTTTTAGTGTCAACTTACTCCGGCAGGGCTTTGCCTCGGGTTTCGGGCGCGAAAAAAATCAGCACCATGCCAACCAGATAGATCGCAGTCAGAAAACTGCAAGCCACGGGATAGCTGCCGACTTCGCCCGAGTACGTGGTAAAACCATTCAATTGTGCGAGCAGCGCCGACATCTGCAGGGCGCCGATGGCAGCCAATATGCGACCAAAATTGAAACCGAATCCTTGGCAAGTTGCGCGTACGCGTGTTGGAAATAGCTCGGGCAAGTAAAGCGGTAACCAGCCATAAAATGAGGCCGTACAAACTCCAGCCACGAAGGCGGCCAAGAGGAAGTGAACGCCAACCTGATTGTGCATCTGATAAAACCACAATACAGAAACAATCGAAGTCACGCATTGCAACAAGTAGGCCATTCGCCGCCCTAATTTTTGGCCGAGCCATGCAGCCAACAGTGTCCCAGTAATCGCACCTACAGCCACCGCGATTTGCGTCCACTGTGTCGGAAACCGCTCAATGATATTGGGATCTTCGTATTTGACTTTGGATGCCAGTTTACCGGACCAAGTCATCGCCCACTGCGTCGTTCCCCAGGTACCCAGCAGCGCCACGCCGCTCAAGCAAGCACCCAAGAACATCCGCCCTAGAACGGTCTGCATGCTCATGGACATCGGGGTAGCACCTGGGCTGGCCAACTGTCGCTGCAAATAGCGCACAACGGGGTAAGAGAATCCAAAGGTTGCAATGAGTAGGCCAAGCGGCGTTCCGACAACCCGCGCCCATAATACCTGCTCCTTGCCGGTCCACACATAAATGATCAAGGCGGGACCAAGGCAGCCTACAACGACTCCCAATAAATCTTCAGTGCGCCAGCCCGCAGTATGTCCACTGCGCTTCCCTTCTTCCCATTTGTGCGATTCCGGTACAAACATCCGAAAGAAGAAGGTCAAAAGCGCGGGCAAGGTGCCAAGCATCATCATGATGCGCCAGCCATCATTCGAAACCAAACTGGCCACAATATCGGACCCTAAGCCAACGCCCAGCAAAGTTCTTTCCACAGTGGCCACAACGCTATTTAAGCCCATACTGATGATGCCGACCAACAAGTAGCCGGCATTGCCCGCGGCACCAATCAACCCCGCCATCAACGCGCGAGACCGATTGGGCCAAACCTCCATTACCAACGCCACGCCTAACGCCCATTCGCCTCCCATCCCAAGCGATGCAATGAATCGCAATATACCCAGTTGCAGTGGATCCTGAGCAAATCCGCAGAAGCCCGTGAACACCGCGTATACCAGCACACTGAGGCTCATGGCCCGCACGCGACCAATCCTATCGCCCAGCCATCCGAACAATACACCTCCAGCGGCTGCACCAACCAAAAACACGGCGATAATCACCCCGAATGCCATCGCGATTTCATTTTCTTGTTCAAGCGTCGGCTTAGTGTAGTGCAATACAGTTGCCATACTGTTCCCAGGCGCTGAACTGGCAGCGTCAAGTATGGGCTTCGAATATCCCAACAAATCAGCAATCGCTCGGCGGCCAACCATCGAAAAGACGCCCATTTCCGCGCCGTCAAACAGCCATCCAAGCAGGGCTGCGATCAGCGCCATCCATTGGCCGCGCGTCGTGATGCCTCGGGTGGTTGACTCTGGTGCAGCATTTTGTTCTGGTTGCAACACGGCGTTTCCTTGCGGGCTGGGCTTTATTTTTGAAAGTGCCGAGCATTATGGTCTTGGCGCGTCGTCCAGTCCAGTCACTTCAGTCAGTCGCGAAAGTATTCACTAGCCAAGCCGCAGGATCACGACGCTCCATTTGGGCAAATTAATGTAGACTTTGCCATCCGACTCGGTAAAGGGTTCATGAAACGCATTGCCAGCGCCTTCCCAACCTCCGAATTCAGCGTCTTGAGTACAGAGAATCTGCGTCCACTTGCCGATGCGATTACCCACTGCCACTCCGTAACTATGGAAACCGAAATTCCGATCACTCAGGTTGACTACCGTCAAGACTGAGTTGTCATCGCAAACGCGAACGAAGGCCAGCACTTGGTTTTCACGATCCTCATGCACAAACTCCAATGAACGCGCTCGCAGCGCCGGATTCTCCCAACGCAAGCGGTTTGCGCTTGCTACGAGGCGTCGCATCTCCATGCCGGTGGGGTCACCGGCAACAGACCAATTTAAGCGATGATCGCCGTTCCAATCTGTGCCATCATGCCAATAACCCCAGGCCACATGCGGTGACGCCATGTGACACTCAGAACCCATGAACAGCAGCGGAGTGCCTGGCATCGCCACATTCAATGCCCAAGCCAATCGGCATTTGGCTCGCGCGTACCAATCTTCGCGGCCTCCCAATTGATCGATGAGGTAGCGATGGCGTTTATCCCAATCATTTAATCCGTTTTCCGAATTGCCATTGTGATCATCGCCAATATCATCATGCGATCCCAGCGTGTACTTGACCAAATTCCAGGGTTCATCATAACCGTCCCAACCGACAAACGACTTCACTTTTTCCAGCGGACTTTGACCAGCGAGTGCGCGTTGGCATTCATGATGCGGATCCGCATCCCAGGTCGCGCAGAATCCAACATGCTTCACAATCCAAGGATTGTCGGGTAAGTGTTCGGCGATGAAATAGCGATCTGGGAACTCACCGCGCAGTTGATTCATCACCACGCTCAAATCATTTCCATTAATCTGCGTCGTCACATCAAAACGTAGGCCATCGACGTGATAATCATCGATCCACTGCCGCGCGTTCTGGTAGAAAAAATCTTTGACTTCACGTTTCCACAGCGCAGGGCCGCGCCCCCAGTCAGTTATCGGGCCGCCTTCAAAGTAGATCCCACCTTCACGCGTAAATCCGTCGAATTCAAACAGCACATTGTCACCAGGCCCCGCATGATTGTAGACCACGTCGAGGATAACGGCCAAACCGTGATGGTGCGCTGAATTCACCAGGTATCTAAAATCCGCCGGCGAGCCGTACGAAGATTCTGGTGCGAAAAACGAGGCTGGGTTATATCCCCATGAGCGGTCCCAGGCAAACTCGTGTATAGGCATCAGTTCGATGCAGTTGAAACCAAGTTCCTTGATGTAGCCCAGTTTGTTAGCGACGTCGCGGAACGTTGCCCAGTCTTTGTTGACGTCATCGTTTCGTCCCGCAAACGAGCCGATATGCAACTCATAAATAAGAAAGTCGGCGAATCGCGGCGTTTTAAACTTATCCGGAGCACTTTTTTTAGCAGCGAGAATCACTGAACCGTTGCGGCACGCAGGATCGCTCAGCGTTAGTCCGGAATTGATTACGTCCCGCGCCGCAGGATCCAGTCGCTCGAAGACTTGCGTTCCGTTGGTAATCCTAAAACGATACAACTGGTGAGGTTTCACGCGCGGCATCGTCCCGCTCCAGTAGCCTTCCGCGTCGCGCGTTAGATCCAGCTGCGTGATGGCATCGTCAACTTCCCAATACGGCCCCGGATGTACGAGTACCTGGACACGAGTTGCATGCCAAGCCCAGACTCGAAAGAAACAACCACCGTCAGTCGGCCAAGCTCCGATGCGCTTATCAAGCTGCATGATTATCTGTCCCTAACCTTCTTGTATTGAAATCAACTAATTGGCCTCATCGTTGAAAAGCTCGCCCTCTAGAATCTTACCGCACACAGGCGGTTTGTCGCCAACAATACCGTTACTTTGGGGGAAAAGATTGACACGTGCGTGCAAAATGGCGACAAGGGCATTTATGAAGTTTTTATGAAGTTAAAGTCAAATGATGGCACTGGCTTATGACGCTAAAAACGGACCTGCCGGCGATGGACAACCAAGTTGTTAAGTTAGCGACCCCAAGTAACCAATGCGCAATTGGCCGAGAGGTCGAATTGCCAGCTCCCAACGATTCGGTGCTACCACGCAGTCCGCCAATCGTTGAAATGAAAAAACCTCCCGTCGATCGTCAACATTGCGTTGTCGACAAATACGGGAGGTAAGTTGTTTTTTGAGTCGAAGTCCTGCGAGCGAACTCTATCGACCGATGGACGGTGGATTGGCTTGCAGGAAGTCACGCGGACCGCGAACGGTGTAATAGGGATATGCGACTTGAGCAGTGGCAGGGCCCTGAGCGCCTGCACCACCGTCACCGCCACCGTGTGCATACTGGCCATGGTTGCCCAGGAAGCGTTGGTAGTCGGTTCCACCGCGTTGCCAGCCAAGTTTGCAGGGGCGGCATCCTAGTGGACCGTTGCAGGTGTTGCATTGGTTGTCTCGTATGTGGTTGCAGCCGGTGCTACCCAAAAGGGTGAACGCCAAGCTCATAAGTAACATTACGCGTTTCATCAGCGGATTCCTTTACGCGCGCCGACAATTGTGCGGCTGGCTCTGGGTTCTTTCTTGAGTCTCACGCTCCACGCGAACCGGTGGATTGCCCTGCGAGTGTTCGCAAAGCGAAAGCGTCTTCCGAAGATTTCGATTACTAGCGGTGTGCGGGGCCGCTTCGTCGTCACCATTTCATCGGAACGTCGTTATCGCTTAATTCGGGAAAACCGGCAGCATTGCTCCAGTCCCATGTCCAACCCGCGCCAAACTCTATGAAGCTTGCCCAAGTTGCCAGGGGGAGGGGATCAACTCACCCGGGCCAGATCTGCACGAACAAAAAGTGTCACCGGAACCAGCCACGCCCTTCGAATACTCAGGGACGTGCCACCCACTGCGAGACGGTTAAACCCAGATTATTCATGGCGCGTAGCTACGTTCGCCAGAACGTGGTGAACCGCTTTGAGATACAGCCA
>JANLQO010000264.1:0-22083 GCA_031367855.1 Planctomycetia bacterium
CGCCGGTTACACCCACAATCAACTGCGTGGAAACTATTTTTCCGTTTCCGAAGTGCTCGACTCAGTCACTACGTTTTTGAACATTCGAAATACTATTTGTCTGCATGTTACAACTTGCTTCCTCGTCGACCTCTCCGATTCTTGGGTATTCAGGAATGGTTGGTTGCCCTCGGTTTTTCCGTCTGAACTCTTCAAGCACTTCTCGTACTCTTATCATTGTTCGAATCCTGGGACCAACATTTGCTAATGCAACAGCGACCAATGCTGTAACGCAAAATATCGCCGCCAAGTTAAACCTTTTTTTCATCTCGACTTTTCCAGTCTGGAAGGTACGCGAGGTTGGTCGTTAGCGGCTTGTGGAAACATACCACCACAACCATATTTCTTGAATCTTCCTTCATCAGTGTTGATTTTCTGCTGGACGATTTCCGAGCACTTGTAGCTCTTGGCCTCATTCTTAAATCGCACCTCCTTATCTTGAGCTGCAAAACCCGCTTTTGCCTTAATAAGGCAGGACAAACCTACATTTATCGGAAGGCATTCCATCACCTCATAGCAACCAGCCCCAGAAACTGCAACTACTTGCCCTTCTTTTACTTTTTCGCATACCTTGGGACAGTATCTTTCGTATTGCCTTTTATGGTACCCTTCGTGCGCAGTTACACACGTATCAATACCACACTCTTTGTAAAAACAGAGGGTCCTTTCCTCCGATGGCCGAGTCGAAATTTTTACTCGGGTACCACCATTCCCATCGCATTCTACCCAGCCAAGGACTCCTTGCAGGATGTTTTTCTCAGTAGGATCGAGGGTACCACAACTACAGCCAAAAACTTTCACAAATGCCTCTTTTTCAATTTCAGTGCACGTAAGCCCAGGAATCTTGCTCGGTTCCTTTTCGAACGGGTCGTCCGGGGAAGCGAGAAGTAAACGCAAACCACTAGGATCAACCCAAATTGAAGGGTTGCTACGAACGTACAACTGCAAGCTGTATCCATCCGCATACCCGATAGGATCTCTGGACGGAGAGTCGAAGAGTGTGAATCTTTAAAACTTACGCTTCGGCTTACGAATAATCCGGGTTTAACCGCGTGCGCATCGGGCCGCGCCAACTGTGAATCGCGGGCGATCTCACAACTGCACTCACTTTAGGTACGTAGGTCCGTTTCTCCAAGACGCACACCGTGATTTTATCGCGGTTATTGCGAGTCTTGGAGACTCGCCTTCTAATTACGCAAAGTGAGTGACATTGGGAGATCCCCCGCGGTTAAACGACATTCTTGTCACCGTTTCATTGTGAGTACGAAACGGAGTCAAGTTTCTAGGTAAAGTCAAAGTCATTAGCCGAGGTCTAGACCCGGTTGATTTCAAAACCTTTGCGCTGTTCGCGAGCCACGAATTTCGCGGCTTCTGCGTCGCCGATAACCTTTTCAGCTTTCGGATCCCACTTGATGACTCGGTTCAGTCGAGCGGCAATGGCGGACAAGTGGCAGGTTCCCATCGCTTGGACGTGCGTAAACACGTCGCTGACCGGTAGACCACCTTCGCGAACACAGCGGAAGAAATTGTTCTTATGCCCCTCGTGCGGCTTGCCTTTGTACAGCGCCTTGACGTCTTCGTCGGTGTACATGTCCTTGTCCCAGTTCTCTTCGATCGGCTTGCCGGAGATTTTTCCACGGCTGACGAAGATCCGGCCCTTTTCACCTTCGAACAGAATGCCGTTGCCAACAGTGCGTGGCCCTTCGGCGTTCTCTTCCTTGTTCCCGCCGCTGGTTACGTTCATAGTCACGCCGCTTGCAAACTTGCATTTCACTACATAATCGTGCGCCGTGTTGTACCGCAGATCGTTCGTCGGGTAACCGTGTGCATAAGGCACTGGGTGCTTGGCATCGGTGCCGTCGATTTCGATGGGACCATGACCTTCTTTGTCTTCGCCTAAGGCCCAGGTGGCGATGTCGATGTGGTGAGCGCCCCAATCGGTGAACTTGCCGCCGCTGTATTCGTACCACCAACGGAATTGATAGTGTGAACGCTCCTTGATGTACTCAACCTTGGGCGCTTGCCCGAGCCACATATCCCAATTGAGGTTGGCTGGCGGTGCCTCCTTCTTGAAGTCCTCATTTGCCACGTCGCCGCCACCGATGCTGCAGGTCACGGTATGAATTTTGCCAAGCAAACCCTTTTGAACCATGTTTACCGCGCGCAAGAACAAATTACGCGCGTCGCGCTGCTGAGTGCCAACGGTGAACACGAGTTCGGGGTACTTCTTGCAAGCGTTTCGAATCAGTTGATTCTCTTCAAGTGTCAGTGTTAGCGGCTTTTGGCAGAAGACGTGCTTACCGGCTTGCAGGGCTTCGACAGCGATCTTTACGTGCCAGTGATCGCACGTCACGATGCTCACGACGTCGATATCTTTGCGGTCGAGCACTTTGCGATAGTCTTCATAAGCGTCGGCAGTGCCCTTGCCGATCTTTGGATCGTTTTTCGCACGCTCGAGGTGGTTTTTGTCCACATCGCATACGGCCAGGATATCACCAAAACCGCTGTGGCCGTGCGCGTCGCCGGTTCCCATGCTGCCCACACCGATACAGCCAATCCGAGGACGGTCATTCTTGTCTTGGTTAGCAAAGGCTTTTTGGTTCCAACTGACGTACGGGATCGACATCGCGAGAGCACCGCTAGCGGCAGATTTTTTCAAAAAGTCACGGCGAGAGCCATTGTTGAGAGGCATGAGAGTTTTCCTTAGGGGAGTGTACAGGAGTGTCGGACGCCATAAATCTAACTGGGTACGTGGCGAAATTCCAGTTGTGACAGAGCATTTACTTGCCGGCAGCGTAAAAAAATAACCGTGTGTTTGGTCCAGTCGCTCCACGACTGAATTAAGATCACGAAAACGAAGTCTGCTAATGGGAGCTTGTGGTCTGGCTTTGCAGGATTATTGCGAGGTAAACCAGATAAAGCATTAACAACAGGTAGCCGCGACGCGTGCCGATTTCCCCATTTCGCGGGGGGAAGACCGGGAAAAGCACAATCAATCCAAACGTCAATGCAACCACGACCTCGCGCCAACCCACGGTGATAGGGTTGATGATGGCAGCGATGGCTACGATGAAAAGCCCATTAAAAATGTTGCTCCCCAATACCGTTCCGAGGCCAACTTCGTCATGACCGCGTAATTTGGCGATCAAGGTCGTCGCCAACTCTGGTACTGACGTTCCGACAGCCACGATCGTGGCGCCGATCACAAATTCTTTGATCCCAAAAGCGATGGCGATTCCTCGTGCACCCGTGACGATGAAATTTCCCGCAAAAATTAAAAACACCAATCCCACGATGCAGGACGCGGCGATACGCCAGCCTCCATGCGCGCTGAGTATTTCCTCCGTAGCGCTGCGCTGCTTGCGAGCTTCGATTATGGTAGCTCCTAACCAGACCAAAAACACGGTCAGTAGGATCACACCATCGATGCGCGAAATTGTACCATCGAGAAACATCAAGGCTGTAATGATTGGTACCAAGAGAGCCACTGGATAATCGCGCTTGATGCTATCGCGAGGTGCTTTCATCGACGAGATCATCAGTGCAATGGCCAAAATGAGTGCAACGTTGACGACGTTGCTGCCAAGCGCATCGCCGAGCGCGATCTGCGGCTCGCCTGCCAGCGCGGCATTGATGGATACCGACAGTTCTGGACTCGACGTAGCGAATGCCGCGACCGTTGCGCCAACAATGCCTGGCGAGACGCGAGCCCAAGTTGCTAGCCCGACCGCGCCGCGGACAAATAGCTCGCCGCCAATTCCAGCGCAGACGACTCCCAGCAACAAGTAGATGTAATCCATTCCGCACCCATTCGTTTCAAACTGCGATATTCCGACCGAAAAGCCGTCGATCGTCGAGGAGTCTGGCACGGCTGGCACCGCCAGAAAACCAGTCCCTTCGCTAGCTTTGCCTGAGAATTGCCAAGAAAAGAGATTGTAGGGCGAATAATAGGCTGCAAAAGGGCGTCGGTTCGGATTCTAGCTATGGGATGAGGTTGCTATACTCAGAACCGATTTCCATGCTAACGGCAAATTTCGAAACACTTGAATCTCCCTTTCGAGCCCATGATGACCACCGCTGCATCCCAACCTGCCAATAGGAAAAAAAACGCTGAAACTTCTCAGGATGAGGTTCAGAGCGTGCGTGAAACGATTGAATCCATCGTCGTCGCATTTATTCTGGCGTTTCTCTTCCGCGCCTTCGTCGCGGAAGCCTTCGTAATCCCGACCGGCTCGATGGCGCCAACTCTGATGGGGGCGCACAAGGACACTGTCTGCGAACATTGCGGGAAACAATACCAAGCATCTGCGAGCAACGAATTCGATTCCAATACAGGTTCAAAAACGGATGATTTAGTGGTTGCTAGCACCTGCCCGAATTGCCGTGGACTAAACGCCTACGATTTGGCCAATAATGCGAATCACGCGTCGTTTTCAGGCGACCGGATTTTGGTCAGCAAATTCGATTATGTGCTCCATAACCCCGAGCGCTGGGATGTCATCGTCTTTAAGTATCCGTTGAATGCGCGGATGAATTACATCAAGCGTCTGGTGGGCCTGCCGGGCGAACATTTGCTGGTCAAAGGTGGAGACGTTTATGTGCGGAACAGCGAAGCGGAAGCGTGGACAATCGCACGCAAACCGCCGCACAAAATTCGCGCGATGCGACAAACGGTGGCGGATACCAAGTATCAACCAGCCGAGTTGGTTGCGGCGGGCTGGCCAAGCTTATGGCAGGCTGCGCCCAGCGAACAAGCCACCGCACCGAACTGGAAGGTTACCCAGGGCCCGAATCAATGGTCGGCTGAGCTGACACCCAGTGGCTCAATCCAATGGCTGCGCTACTACCACAAGTTTTTGACTTCTGCCCAATGGAAGGCCTTTGACACCAACAAGCAGATGCCATCGATTGATCCATTGAGCAGTCGTTTGATTACGGACTACCAGGCTTACAATACGTCGTACATAACCAAGCGAGGAAACGTCTACGAGCCCAATAGAAAAATGCGCCAAGAATTCGAAGGGGTGTCGCGTCCATACTTTAACCTCGAGCCGTATCAAGTTTCATCGGACCGTAAAACGCATTCGCAAGTCCCGCCGCACAACGACAGCGAACAATGGGTGGGCGATTTAGCCGGCGACTTCGACTTGGATATCAGTGGCAATTCGGGCATTTTGAGCGTGATGCTTGTTGAAAACGGCATCGAGTTTCGTTGTGACATCGACATCGCGACTGGCAACGCGACTCTGCAAGCCATGGACGAAGGCAAAGCGGTGGCAATTTTTACGACCAGTGGTTCGACCGAGACAACTCAATTAACAGGAAACTGCAATCTGCGCGGCGCCGGCAAACATCGACTGGAGATTGCAAATTTCGATGATCAAATCGTGGTTTGGGCGAATGGCAAAGTAGTTGAGTTCGATGGAGCGACCACCTTCAATTTCGATGCCGTGCGAAATGCTAGCGAGCGACGACCGTACTGGAGGCCCGAAAATCCCCTGGATGCCGCACCGGTCGCGATTGGTGGCAATGGTCTGGCGATGAAGGTGGAAAGAGCCAAAGTGTGGCGCGACATCTACTACATCGCCATGCAAAATGATAACTACAGTGATTTCCCGATGAAGCGCTCCGATGCACTCGTCGCCTCAATTCCCAGTGACGAGGGCCGTGCTGCAATCTCTACGCAACCCCTGGATAGAAGCCAAGCCGCGATTGCGAGCACCTATGAACATCCGGAATGGTGGTCGGAAACGAACCTGTTTAATATGCGCAACGAACGCAATTATCAGTTGGCAAACGATCATTATTTTCCGATGGGTGACAATAGTGCCCAAAGCGCGGATGCACGTGCCTGGAGAGATGATCAAACCGGCGCGGATCATAATTACGTCGAACAACGCTTCATGTTAGGAAAGGCGCTGGTTGTCTTTTGGCCGCACTATTGGAATCGCCCCATTCCATTTTTCCCGAATTTCTCCCGGATGGGTTTGATTCGCTAGCCGCACACTTTTGTCACGGATGACTGCAATGAAAAATGTACTGGAAGTTCGCGGGCTGGAAAAAAAATACGGACGACGAAAAGTTGTTGACGGCGTAAATTTTTGCGTGCGTGAATCGGAAATCGTCGGCTTGTTGGGGCCCAACGGGGCGGGTAAATCGACCAGTTTTAAGATGACTTGCGGCATCGTCAAGCCCGATCGTGGTCAAGTTTTCCTGGGCGACCAAGAAGTGACTGAGTGGCCCATGTTTCGCCGCGCAAGCGAAGGCCGCATGGGCTACTTGGCTCAAGAGTCCAGCGTATTTCGCAAGCTAACTGTCGAGCAAAATATCCTTGCGATTTATGAGCTGCTGGGCGTTTCGTATCGCGAGCGACGGAAGCGCACTGAAGAATTGCTCGAGGACTTCGACATTACTCACATTCGTCGTTCAAAAGCCGGCCGTTTATCCGGTGGCGAGCGCCGGCGACTCGAGATCGCGCGATGCTTGGTAACCGATCCCCAAATCGTGATGCTCGATGAGCCCTTTGCCGGTATCGATCCGGTCACTGTACAGAGCATTCAGGAGATCATCTGCAAATTACGCGCTCGCGGCATTGCGATCTTGATAACCGACCACGCCGCGCGCGAGATTTTACAAACTGTCGATCGCTGCTATGTGATCAGTAAAGGCAGTGTCCTGTGCGAAGGCAGTCCCGATCAGATCATGCAGCATCCTGAAGTTCGCAAGGAGTACTTGGGCGACATCAGCGACTATTTTCATAGGTCTGCAACTTCGGCAAGGCCCAGTGCCCGCTCGGCAGCAACTCTGGCTTCCGGCTCTTCAGCCTTACGTTTGTTAGATCCAAACTTTGAACAAATAGAGTCTGAGAAGATTGTCGAGGAAGCAACGGAAAATGACCAACCTTTAGCGCCGCCCGCGCCGCATGGCTGGTTTCGCCGAAAAAAAAACTACTCGGTTGCAAACTCAACCGTAACCCCAAGCAGCAACCCAGCCAAACCACCCCTTCAGCGACCAACGCGGCGCCGAACCGACGTTTGACGCTGCGGGAGCGTGGTTAAACTCAACTGCAACAATAGCTCCCGATCAATCGTCCAATTTGCTATAGAAATCTCTCTGCCACCGAGTGTTCAACAACTTGCTTTAGTGATCCTTCATGCGAATCGCGCTGGTCATTACCGAATTGGATCCGGGCGGAGCCGAGAAGTGCTTGACGCAGTTAGCTTGCTTCTTGGCGAGCGAAGGCCATGCGGTTCAAGTCTATGCCATCGGTCCTCCGCCCGTGGCGGGCCAGGATCATTTGCTACACGAGCTTGCAGCGCATCAGGTGCCCGTTGAATTCTGCATCGCACCCGGCGGCCTGCGTTCGATTTGGTCATTTCGTAAAGTAGTGCGCTGGTTGCGAGCCGCTTTGAAGCGGTTTGCGCCCGATATTGTTCAAGCGATGTTGTTCCACGGTAATCTGCTCGCCGCGCTAGCAGTCGATCGCCGGCGCGTGGCGATTTTTGGCGGAGTGCGCGTGCGGCAACCGGAGCGCTGGCGGTGGTGGTTACAGCGCTGGTCGTCGCGCTCGATGATAAAAGTGGTGTGCGTCAGCGACGATGTTGCACGACACTGCGCGCAGAGGGAAGGTATTTCGCGTGAGAAATTAATCACCATTCCCAATGGTATCGATTTAGAGAAGGTTAGTCGTATCGTCGACGCGTCGGTTGATTTCAAGTGGACAGAGTTTGGATTGCCTGCCGACGCGCGCGTGCTGTTGTTTGTCGGACGGCTTCATCCGCAGAAAGGCATCGAAGAACTTGTCATACGGGCTGACGATCTACTGTCCGAATTGCCGCAACATCATCTAGTCATCATCGGCAACGGTCCGCTCGAGAGTCGCCTTCGTACACTTGCTACTGCACGAGTGCATCTCGTGGGTTGGCAATCGAATGTAGTTGCATGCATGAACCGCGCCGAAGTGCTCTTATTGCCTGCCAGCTATGAAGGCATGCCCAACGTGCTGCTCGAAGCCATGGCAGTTCGTTTACCTTTCGTCGCTTTTGACGTCGACGGCGTTCGCCAGTTGCTTGGCAATTCAGCCTTGGCGAGTAAGCAAATGGCTGCGTCTGGGGATTTCTCGCAGTTTATCGAACTAACCCGTCAAATGACGCTAGATTTGCGCTTGCGCACGGCTTGCGCTTCCGGCAATCTCGATCGCGTTAAGCAACACTTTCAATTAGCGCAACAGCTGGCCGCATACCTCGAAATGTATCGCGAGTTTGGCAGGAACTCTTTTCGTAGCTGAGGTCTTTAATTGTCGATAGGTTCGCCCTTTGCTATCTTTCACCTGAACGAGTGCGTTTGCTGAAGCTTTTATTATCCTGGTGCCTCATGTGATGAGCTTGACGCGCCGAGGGCGGATTGGCTACTTGTCTACTTGCGAAAAAATGTGCGCCCGTTTCGTAATCGGACTCAAGTTCGCCCAAGACAGCCAAACGACGGATCGATGTCTAAGCTCACGCCACGCCAAAAACGCTTGCCCCAGCTCGCTCTCCATGGATCGGCTCTGCTGCTCCTTGCCGCTGCGCAATCAGGTTGTCGCAACGCGGCTTACTCGGATTTGTATGTCGAAAGCATGGCGTCAGAGATTCGACAGCTTGAGGATCAACTGTACGACTACGACAACGAATACCACGTACTTGAACAAGAACTGGCGAGCCTAAAAGCCGAAAACCAACAACTTCGCCAATCTACCGGAGCGTTGCTCGCACCCAAGGCAAACGCTAACCCACAGGGTTCGTTCGAATTCTCGCCGCGGGAGAGTGCCCGCGAGGTTGTACCAGTTCCACCTTCCGCTTCCTCTGATTCACCCGCCACGGGACCATTACCTCGCAAGCAAGCAGAATCGATTCTTGAGCCACCGGGCGCGTCGAGTGGAACGCGTCAACTGGAAGATGCTCTGCCTCCTCCGCCAAACACAAAGTCCCCGAAAAAGGACGAAACGCCCAGGGATATGCTTGAGGTTCCAAAGATTGAACCCGGTACTCCAATGTCGATTGAACCTGGAAAGCCGCGGCCGCCGGGGATGCCTGTGCTAAAGGACTTCACGTCAAACTCTCAGCCGAATGCGCAGTCCAAGTCCGCTCCCGTAAACAACCTCGAGTTGAACTTGAGCCGCATCGAAGTGCCGAATCAGTTGGCCAGCGCCAGCGGCGAGCGCGCTTTGTTAAAACTTGGCGCCGAAAAGCCCTCCGATATGCGAATCGTTGAACTCGCGTTTCATCCGACGCTCTCGCGAGCAGCCAACTTTGATGATGAAAGCGATGATGACGGTTTGTACTTGGTTCTGCAACCGAAGAACGCGGAAGGGCAATTGGTACCGACCTTTGCGACTCTGGAAATCGTCGTCCACGATCCGGCACGTATTGGTACTGAAGGGCAAAATGATGCCTCGCGCGTTGGACGTTGGGCTTACTCAGCGAATGAAGTCAAATCGAAATTTCAACCGATCGGAACGAGCCAAGGCATTCATCTGACGTTGCCGTGGAACGGACCCGATCCACAAGCAGACCGTGTAATTGTCTATGTTCGTTACACCCTGCCAGATGGACGCCAAGTTGTTAACGACAAAACGATTTTCGTTTCCGGTAAGGGCAACATGAAAACTGTCTGGGTGCCACGTAGCGGCTCATCAGCGGTTGTAACTGCTAGCGGGGAACAACCACTGGCCGACAATCCAACCAACGTCATTCGACCCCAGGGTTCCACGTACGAACCGGCACCGAAGCCCCATTAGCATGCCGCGAATCGTGCTTCATCTAACTTTACTTTTTAGGGTATGCGAAGGGCTGGGTGGCACGTCCCTGAGATCCGTCGAAGGGCGATGGTCTCAGCGACATGCCACCCTAAAACATCATCGCAAAATCTGAGTTGCACGAAGCACTTTTCGCAGCGGGAATGTATTTAGGACGACGAAACGTCTTGCAACAATCATCGAGCAGGAGACCTAGCCTTGTTGAGTCACAGACGAATCGCGAATGGGATGACGCTGCTTGTGGTCGTCGCTGTCTCGCATTGCATGGTGTCGCACGCACATGGCCAAGAGGCCGCGTTGTTATCGAGATTGACGCGGCAGCTTACCAGTGCCGTGCCGACGCAAAAGGTGCAAGCGGCGGGCCAGTTAGCCAAGCTTGGCCAAGCAGCTTCGTCGACCACTGAGTTACTGATCACTTGTTTGGACGATACCGATGCCGATGTCCGACTGTACTCAGCCTATGCGCTCGCGCAGGTTGCAACGGACTTGCCGCTGGCACTGAAATCGTTGGTGCCGCTACTATCGGACAAGAATGAGCACGCACGTTATTCAGCAGAGTGGTCGATCGCAAAGCTCGCGCGGCTGGTCGAGAATTCACAGTCATTGGACACCCGCGAAGTAACTTCGGTCAGCGCATCGCTAAAAGCCGCTTTGGCTCGTTTCGCTAAACAGGATCATCAGCCGCGACATGCTCAAGCCGTCAAATCTGCTCTGGAAACGCTCGACGCCCCTGGCGATGACTTGACCATCCAGGCAACCGGGAAAAAACACGCTGGCGAAGCAGAGGACGAGGCGATCGCGGCCACAATTGCTAGTTTGCAAAAACAGTTCGCGGCGGCGGATCGCGTCCAGGCGTTGCTGTTGATCGAATCAGTCCGCGCGCGCCATTTGAATCAACCACGAGTCGTGCTTGAGGCTGCGCAATGCGTCCTGTCGAGCAACGATTTCGTTTTGCTACATTATGCTTCAAGCCGCTGGGGAGAGAGTGGACATGCGGCCATGAAGCAAATTCTGATGAGTCTCGTCGATGGTCAATTGCCCGAATGGACCCCGACACTGTTGTCGAATGTCCTACCCAACGACCGGCAACTTTTTGAACGGATTTTGGATATCTCGATTAACCGCAGATTACCCAGCTACGTCCGCGCGGCGGCACTTGATGCGCTCGGCAATACCACTGTTGATCGACAGCGGGCGCAAGCAGCGCTAGTTGCGATTGTGCTTGATCGCGGCGAAGGGGAGGATTTGCGAATAGCGGCCGAAATGGCGTTGGCGGAACTCGGTGAGCTGCCCGCCACAATCATTGCCTCGGTGCTGCCCATCATTGAATTGCCTGATGAACCCCCAGCGCTGCGGGAAAATATTGTATTCCACCTGCATGCCCTTGCACCCAATTCTGCCAATGCAGTGCAAGCTCTTACCAATCAGTTGATATCGCTAGACGTTACCGATGCGAAGTACGTCGATCTGGCCAATGCGATAGGCGCCTATGGTCCACTGGGTGCGGCGGCGCTGCGGCCATTGACGGCTGGGTTGAGCTCAAGCGAGGAGTTTGTTCGAGCATCGTGCGCGAGAGCACTTGGCGAGTTAGGGGAATTAGCTGCGCCTGCAATTGTGCCGTTGGTGGCGATCATCAGCGATCATCAAGTGACCATAAGTACCAAGTCCGAGGTTGCTGTTGTGTTGCGTAAGATCGGCTCGCGCGGCGTAAACGCTCTGGTGGAAAAAATGCGAGACGAAAATCCGGTCGTACGCGAACATGTGCTGCGAGCACTGGTGATAATCGGCCCGGTGGCGAAAGCCGCTTATGCAGATTGCTTAGGGCGTTTGAGTGACTCACGTGAAGAAACGTCGGTTCGCGCGGCAGCTGCCGCGGCACTCGGCGCGTTCGGACCAGCCAGCATCATGGCTGTACCGCAGCTTGAATCTGCCACCCAAGATACAGAAGAGCCTGGTTTGCGGGTTGCTGCGCTGCTCGCACTTGCTCAGATTCAACCATCGGTTGCGATGTCACGAATCACTTCCTTCGCTCATGAGTCATCGCGCGATCTACGTGTCAGCGCCGCCTTCGCTAAGCACTTGACTGGTCGGACTGTCGAGAGCTTTCACGACCTGGTCGCGCTCAGCGAAGACTCGAACAACCGCGTTATCGAAGAAACGCTGGTCGACTTCGGTCCGGTGGTGTGGCCGCTGTTACTCGATACGATACGCGACTCGCGGGCTAGCGACGACCAACGCTTGACTTGCATGCGCGTCGCTGCACAGATGCATCCAACGGATTGGACCCCTATGCTTGATTCGCTGTCCAACGAGCGATTAGGACAAGATTTTTTTGAGTCGATTCTGGAGGGTTGGGACTTCGATGACAACTTGCTGCCGCAGTTGATGCTGGCGCTGCAGAGCGAACAAATTCCGACGGGTGCAAGAGCCAGAATGCTACAGTTGGCAGACTCCATTACGTCTGATTTGGGCTCTGGCGACGACTACGAGCAATGGCAGGGATCATTTGCAATCTCGCGGCTGGTTGAAGAGACGCAGGCTGGTGAACATCCCGCTATGGCAGCCATGGCGGTACCTTCTGCACCGCGCAAGAGCAAGCCAGCCATGCCTGAAGCGGTGAACCCAACGCTGCCGGAAGAACCTGCGCAGATTCCCGACCTGCAGTTAGGCTATACGGCTTCGCCACTAGCGGCGGTAGATGATCATTTGGTCAAAGTCTACTATGGCACCAATCGACAACCCACCCGCACGGGCGCTACGGGAACGGATTTGGAACACAAGTCTACACCCGGCTATGGTGCCGCGATGGGATTGGCAATCGCAGCGATGGCGACTTGCTGCTTCGGTTTTCTTCGAAGAAAGTCACCCCAGTACACGCTCGCTGCAGTTACCGGCCTGGCCGCTGTCACGACCCTGGCCGTTCAGACGGTGCGATTCACTGACTCGCAGGTGATCGAAGTTGAGAATGTCGAATATGGAACACTCCTGAGCGAAACGGTAGAAATGGGAGTCTGCGAAGTCACAATTCCCGATGCGCATCGCACCGGCGAACTGGAGTCTCCGTCGATGCTCCTGCGTCTGGAATTAACCGAAGATCCCACTAAGCACATCATTCTGAAAAGCGTTCATCGACTCGATCCCGATTCGTTTTTTGACGACATGCATCAAGAACTGGAAAAGAAGGGCAGCAACGTCTTAGTGTTTGTTCACGGTTACAATGTCTCATTCGAAGACGCCGCACGAAGGACCGCTCAGATGGCGTTCGACTTAAAGTTCCCCGGAGCGCCGGTCTTCTACAGTTGGCCATCGCAAGCCAACTGGTACGGCTATCGACATGACACCGAGAATATCAAAAACAGCGTCGATCAAATCAAAACGTTTTTGACCGAGGTGGCCACCAAGTCCAACGCAACGTCCATTAACTTGGTTGCGCACAGCATGGGCAATGTCGGCCTAACTTCTGCCCTGCTCAAGATCAACGACAGCACCCAATTCAATCAGATCGTCCTGGCCGCGCCCGATATCGACGCGGAGATATTCAAGCATGACATTGCACCGAAGATCATTTCCAAGGGCAAACGAGTCACTCTGTACACGTCCAAAACGGACCTGGCGTTAATCGCCTCCAAGTATTTTAATCGCGGCCCGCGCGCGGGCGACTCCGGCAGCGAATTGCTGCTCGTGCCTGGCGTCCAGACGATCGACGCAACCTCCGTCGATAGCAGCCTTTTGGGCCATTCCTATTATGGCAGTAACGTCAACGTACTCTACGACCTCGGGCAGCTTCTCAGTGGCCAACCGATCGAGGCTCGTGATTACCTTCTCCCCAATTTGGATCAGACGCGACCGTATTGGTACTTCGCGCCGCACCGCACGGCGACCCGAAAATCGATTCCAACGGTACCGCTGCGAAGATAAATTCCTCTGATCCGTTGACTTGGCTGGCGGCTTGCGCTAAAGTGCCATAGTCAGCCCAATGCATTTGGGCACAATTTTTGGGTTTTCCACAGTTTTGAAAAAGGGTAACAAATATGAGCAAGCGTACATTGGTTGGCGTTTTCGCAGCTTTCGCCGTCATGGCCTCGATCGGTTATGCCGCAACGAAGGTATCTTTGAAAGATGTGAAGTGTATCGTGGCCGCGGACAAGGATGCCAAAGAAGATAAATCGGCTGAATGGAAAGATGGCAAAGTCTTCTTCTGCTGTGACAATTGCAAAGGCAAGTTTGATAAGGCCAGCAAGGAAGACAAGGAAAAGATGGCTCCTAAAGCAAACCATCAACTGGTCGCAACCAAGCAATACGAACAACAAGCTTGCCCGACTACTGGCGGCAAAATCGACCCCAGCACGGCGATCGATGTTGGCGGAACCAAAATAGCTTTCTGCTGCAAGAACTGCAAAGCAGATGCTGAAAAGCTCAAGCCAGAAGAACAAGTAACAAAACTGTTTGGCGAAGAAGGCTTCAAGAAAGCCAAGTTCGAATTGGTCAAAGAAAAGAAGTAATTTGAATTGTCTTGCCGGTCATTTCTTATTGGTCGAGGCAAGAAGACAAAGACGCTCGTTCCCAGGCTTCGGTCTGGGAACGCTCTCTCTTGGAGGCGCTGCCTCTTTCTGATCGGTGCTGGTAAACGTCCAATCGCGTGCGTACTTAGCGATTGGCAGCCGTAGCTGTATTTATCAGCCGGAAGGCGTTAGCCTCCGGTTGTGAATAGAACCGGAGGCTAACCCGGATTATACATGGCGCGTATCTACGTTCGCCAGAACGTGGTGAACCGCTTTGAGTTACAGCCTCGTTCTGGCGAACGTAGCTACGACAGTCTGTTTTTTCAAGTTTCGACGTAACTCGTCGCGTGATATTCGTTTATGTAAAATATTAATCAGGACTGGGAATTATCCGGGCTAACGCCGACGGCTCACTAGAACCAAAGCCTCTTACATCACTCGCTGCCCAGTCGCTGTGACGCACACCACCTTTGTATTTCCATGTTTGATTCACTTGATGCTTCTCCATCCTAGTAACTGCGACAACCCGCGCAGATCGTTGGGGGCAATGAATGCCATCAGGCCAACCACCATAACCCATTCGAACAGAAACAGGTTCATCGAATACTCGATGGCCAAGTGCATCCCCACTCCCAGCCCGATAGCCCAACGCCGAGTTGGACCAAGCCACAAGGCAATGGGCAGCACCATTTCACAAACCAACACGCTCCAGGTTGCTAAGTTGACGAACCAGGCGACTTCGAACAAGCCGCCGGGCAACCAACCGCGACCGAAGTACTCAGGCGTCTTGGAGACGTAGTAGATGGCCGTACCATCCCGCCACAAATCGCCTTGGAATTTTGACCAAGCATTGGAGGCATAGATAGCGGTCACTTCAAATTGAATTAATCGTAATGCCCATGCATGCTCAAAGCGGGCCAAGGAATAAGGCCAGCCCCAAAGGGCTCGTAGCAGCGACCAGCGATGATCCAAGGGCATAAAAATCATCATGAAACTGAACAGCCGAAAGACGGTATCCTCGCCGTCGCAGATGATGGGATTGCGGTGCTGGAAGGATACTAACCAAACAAATATGCAGGCCATTTGCACTCTCGACCAACAGCCCAGTAATAGCAGCCCGCACTGAACAAAGAGCACTGCCAATGCTAATCGCACCCACCCGCTATTCGACGGTGAGCTAAAGAAAATCGAGAGTTGCTGTGGATTGAGAGCCTGAGCGGAGCGGGCCGTTAACACTCCCGCATCGGTAAACCAAAGATCGCTGTCGAGCATCCATATTGAAGTATAAATGATCAGAAGTAATGCAAATGCGATTCGCATCGCGGAGCAGACAATGGGATCGCAAGCTTCGAAGAGGAAACGGTCCACCGCAGAAAGGATTGTTCGAACTCGGCTCACTGCGCATACTTTCGCAAGGCAAGATTGGAGCTTAACGACATCCAAGTCGTCTCCTCGGGTGAAGGCAAACTCCCGTCGTCTGGCATTACGAGCTGCAAACGATTCAGGGACAGTCGAA
This sequence comes from Planctomycetia bacterium, assembly GCA_031367855.1. Taxonomy (GTDB): domain Bacteria; phylum Planctomycetota; class Planctomycetia; order Pirellulales; family Pirellulaceae; genus Aureliella. Next base: position 15,854 of record JANLQO010000264.1, read on the forward strand.
GCTCGACGGTCTCCGCTTCCTGCGCATGCACTCCGTCAACGGTAATCGTTTCGGCGAAATGACAATCGGGTCCGAGCTCCATCCGTGCGACGTAGTCGGCGAGGTCATTTACAACGTTGTTGCCTCGATACACAACGCGGTTGAAGTAGTTGATATGGCGAAACCGATAGAACTTTTTCCACGAATTGGTGCTCGACCAGACAGGCGAATTCCAACTTTGTGGCTTGCCATTGGAAGCTAACTTGGGTACGCCTTGAAAGTAAAACTCAGCCGATAGCCAGCAGTTGTTGATGGTGGGATTAGGCGCAAACAGGGGCCAATCTCCCTGCCATAGACCAGCATAGCTAAGTGTGGGGCGAAGGTACTGTTGCAGCGGCTTGACGAATTTCCATCCTGGAGCAGTATCAATCGCGATCACAATCAATGCTAGAAGTAGAAAACAGCGTATGAAGAATCGGCGGAGTGCCTGCGGTTTGGTCGACTCGGTGTCAATATTCTGCATGCGCGTTCTCGCCCTGCTACTCATAAATAACGCGAAGCTATGTCCGCGATCTCGGGCGCCTTATCGAAAATGCGCACTTCGCAATGCTTGCAGACTGATTTCAATTTGCGGATGCGCCGTCGATCAAGTGGTCGCGATTTTAGATCGCGGATCAAGATTGCAACCACTTGATTCGGAAAACGTTTGGCAAGGAATCGATAGACCTCGGGATCCCTTTCCCCGCTGTCTCCCACGAGCACGAATTGACGGTTGGGAAGCCATTTGAGAATGGCGCCGATGATGCCAACTTTTCTGTTATTGCGAACCGGTCGCCAGCGTTTGAACATTTCATCGCGGATTCGGAAGTAGCGTAAGTGCATGCTCCCTGCCGGAAAATTGCTGGACACGCAGAGGTCTGCTAGTGGCTGATACAGTTGCCAGGGGCTACTCGAAACGTAATGAAAATCAGCGCCTTGAGCGTGCCATGCTTGATACAGTTCAACCATCCCCTCGACAACTTCGAAAGGTCTGAGGAATGTATTGGCCAACATTTCGCGACGACTGGTCGCTTCCGTCATTTTGATCGTGTCGTCAATGTCGCTAATAATACTCAGCCCATAAGGCGAGACCAAGTGCACGTCTCCCACGACGGGTGGATGTGCCACGTCTGGAGTTGTGGGTGGACGCAACAAGCGAATCGACACCACTCGGCGTTCCGGCTGATGCTGGTCAACATCGGACTTGGCGTCTGGGGTCGGAAAATGATCTTTCGGTAATCGCAACAAGCCGTAAAAGACTCCGCTGCCTCGCGTGCGACGCCTAAGGAGCAGTTTGTGTTCTCCCAACTGGAGCACAATACGACGACGCGCAATGGGCTTGGTCAAGAATCCGCCAATACGCTGCTGAAAGACATCGCTGGCAACTTGTTCCGGCGTTGCCTTCATGGCTCGCTTCAGACCCTTAAGCAACAATCGCGTTCCCAGCGGCACCGTCTCAGTGGAATAAACGCGACCATGCACCAACAGTTTCCAGCAACCACGTTTCTCGTCGAAAAAACCCAATGACGGAAACATAGTCGCCAACTGGTGCGGTTCCAAATTTGAAACTGTTGGTCGATTCCTCGGTTTCATGCGTGCTCTCAGTTCGCTCGCAGGGTCAAGGCAGAGTCGAAATCGCCTGCCAATCGCCTATCTCCGCGAACGAGGACGGCCGCGCGGCGGACCGCCCCGGTTGTCGTTCCGTTTATGATTCTCCATGTTGCCTTCGATGATCGCCTGCAACGCATCAGCCCAGCTTGGAATGTTTCGATGCTTCTCGCCTGAATCCTCCGAATCGAGATCCTCCAGAATATCGACTTCATCCAGCTCTTCAACATCCGATCGCGGCGGCAAAGGTCGCTCTTCACGCACGCGCGGTGGTCGATCTGCGCGAGATTCGGGGCGTTCGGATCGCTTTTCGCGACGACTGTCAGGAGCACGCTCGGGGCGCGCTGGACGTTCATTGCGCACTGAACCGCGCTCTGCGGCTCTTTCCGGGTCGCGTTCTGTGCGTTCTGGTCGTACTGGGCGTTCACCGCGCTCTGAGCCTCTTACAGGGCGTTCTGATCCGCGTTCTGATCCGCGTTCAGGGCCGCGTTCAGGGCGTTCTGAGCCGCGATCAGCACTGGGTTCATTGCTGCGACTGCGAGATCTTGGCCGTTCTTCAGAACGTTCAGGTCGAGGTGCGCGCTCTGGCATGCGTTCGGGACGGTCTCCAGGACGCTCGCTAGCAAGTTCAGCGTTTAGGACGCCGTCATCTTGATGTGTTGGGGCGGCATCATCGCTTGGACGCTTGCGTCCACGTCGACGTCGGCGACTAGAGCGGCGTTCAGGATCGCCAGCGACTGGCGATTCATCCACGTCAGACAGTTCCACTTCAAAACTCTCAGGTTCAGAATACTCATCGCCCGGCACAATTGACTCTACGTCATCGAGATCGCGATCTAGTCGCGGTGTGACGTCATCGGGACGGCGCGGACCGCGTCGTCGACGTCGACGCCGCGGCCGGTCACTCGACTCAACCGAGCCCTCAACAGCCGCTTCAGAGTCGGGTTCAAAAATCTCGCTTATAAATTCAGGCACAACGTCTTCGCTGGGAGCCACGGGCACTTCTTCACCCCAGCCGATATCGTCCACGACTCGGGGTGGCCTTTTCCAACTGTCTAAATCCCCTCGCGGTACGTCAGCGAACAGCGATTCTAATGCCGGGTTGGCGTCGGAGTCGGGGGACTCTTGGAAAACTTGTAGGCGAGGCTCGGACTCGCGCTCAGGCTCCCGTTCACGGCGAGGCTCGTTGAAACGCGGTTTTTCACGGTGTGCGGCAGGGCGCGATTCGCGTTCGCGCGGCGGAGTCGCTTCCAGCGCAGGTTTTACTGGTGTAGGAGCGGGAGCCGGCGGTGCAGCGGGCGTGCGGTCCAGTTGAATGTTGAACATCGACGCGAGCGATTCCCACGAAGAGCGCTTGCGAGGCTTCTCGCCAACAACTTCAGGTTCGGGAGCTGGCGTCATGATTTCCGCGAGCGGCTCGACAGGTTTTGTCGGCTCGGATTCACGCGTGAACGCTGCTGTTTCGGTTGTCGAAGCGGATTCGGAAATGGACGTCGTCGGGTCGTCCATACCCGGTGCACCTAGTTTCTGTGCAAGTGATTTCCAATGATCACCCATGTTTTGTATTCAGCCTATAATAAGAAAGGGCTTTTTAGTCCAGCCCCGAGTATAACGAGATTCCCGCCCCGCGAAAGCCGAATCGTAAGCCCACTGCAGTGCCCAAGCGATATTTTGGTCCGCCCGCGCTAGGAATTGGACTCGTTCCACCCGCAGCACTGAGGTCAGACTGGTCTGATAGAAAGTGTAAAAGGTTTGTCCCCAACGTTGTCCCCAACCGTTCTGCCGAAGGGAAACGGACCGAAATCAACGCGCATTTTTCAAACGGATGCAAAAAATCAATTGAGCCAGCGAGTTTTCCGCAGCGAGTTTTCCGCAGCGATGGAGGACAATTTTGTGGACAATCGTTCTACCTTTTCAAACGGAGCCTTACTATCGGTACTGCGGAACGCATTCTCGCGGCACGAATGTTACAATGAGCAGTTAAGCAAATTAGAATGGCGGACATGCGGCCGCATCGCCCAGGCAGAGAAAAACACACTGTTCGGTGATGGTCTGCTTCGTGGCAATTTCCCATGTGCCGCGCGTCTGGCTAGGATGCATTTACTCAAAACACACCCATTAGCTGAAAAACATGTGGCACAACTGGAACAACCGCTCTGGAAGAGGAGTGTTCGGACTGTGCAGTGCGGTTTGGATCGCGGTCGCAGTAGCTAGTCTTTTTGCACAAGAAAACCCGACGGAACCGGTGAGCAACGATTCACCTCAGGCGGCGGGGCGGGATACGGTCAAGGCTGAAGAGGCGGCGTTGCCCCACATCGATCGGGTGCTGTTAGAGCAGTATCGGCGTGTGATGATCATCGATTTTGATGGTCCGATTTTCGGATCGCAGCACGCTTATCTAAACAATCGCTTGGACCGCGCACAGCGTTCGGGGGTGGATCTGATCATCCTTCGCCTGACCAGTCCTGGCGGGCTGCTAGACGAGTCCGTGCAGCTAGCCCGACGATTGAGCGCGATTGATTGGGCGACGACGATTGCGTACATCCCAGAAGAAGCGATTAGCGGTGGTGCAGTTATCGCTTTGGGATGCGACCGAATCTATATGCGTCCCCGGGCGCTCATTGGTGATGCTGGTCCGATCGTATTGGGACCGGATGGAATGTTTGAACACGTGGAAGAAAAACGAGTCAGCTATTTACATGTTGCGATGCGCGAACTGGCTGAGGCAAAAGGCCGTCCTAGTGCTCTGGCCAGCGCCATGGCAGATCGCTCGCTCAAGGTCTTTGTTGTCCAGAACAAAGTGACGGGCGCGACGCAGTATCTCTCCGAGGAGCAGATTTCGAAACTTGGGGATAATAAAGCGGATTTCGAAATCGGTGCGAGCATCCCCGAGGCGGGCGAGAATCGTTTTTTGACCCTCAATGGAACACGTGCGTTCGAGCTGAAACTAGCCGATGCAACCTACCAATCCGAAAGCGAATTGCTGGCTGCGTTATCTTTTGACAGCCAAATCGAAACTCGCATCAATTGGATCGACCGCACGGTTTACTTACTCAATCGTCCCTGGCTCAGCGGACTGTTATTGTTTATCGCCTTGATTGCGCTGTACATCGAACTGGCAGCGCCGGGGATTAGCTTCGCCGGGCTCACATCGCTCGCATGTTTTACTGTGTTCTTCTGGAGCCACGCGCTAGGCGGAACGTCGGGCTGGTTGGAGGTTCTGATTTTTGTGCTCGGCGTGTTATGCATGGTGGCCGAAATCTTTTTGCTACCTGGCTTTGGCATCTTCGGAATCTCGGGTGTCCTGTTGATCCTTCTGTCGCTGATCATGGCCACGCAGGACTTTATTCTTCCCAACACGCAAATTCAGTGGCAGCAATTTCAGACGAATTCATTGATTGTTCTGGGCTCGGTTGCGGTGGTCGGCATTTTGTTTTTCGCACAGCTCCTGTTGCTTGATTCGCTACCGGGATTGAAGCGATTTCAACTGCGTACGCCGGGTGTTGATGGGGCTCCGGAGGCCGCTGGAACCGATTTGCTTGCAAGCACGTTGACGGCTGACTTAGTTTTACCCAACGTCGGCGAACTCGGGCTCGCTGAATCGGTCCTACGACCTTCTGGGAAAGTCCTATTCAATAAGCAGTTGGTAGACGTCGTCACCGAGGGCGATTACCTCGACCCCGGCACTCCAGTCGAAGTCATCCGCCGCGAAGGCAATCGAATTATTGTTAGGAAGGTTTAGTCTGACCTTGGCATGCACTGCCGCCGGTTTGCGTTTTTGTTTCAGGCCCTTTGGACAACAGCCCTTCTGATGACAGCCTACGTTAATCCCTACCAGCCGCCGGAAACCATCGAAGCTTTAGTCGACCACCACGCAGTCCCGCGCTCGTTTGATTACTTCGCATTGATCGCGTGGCCAATAGTTCAAACATGTAATATGTTTCTGGCCGCACTGTTCGGTTGGGGTATTACGCAGGATCATGGTCGGATCGGTATCTTCTTTGCCGCGATGTGGTTTTTGGTAGCTGGCTGGTTTTTGTGTTGCGTGCGCCCCGTTTCAGCCAGAAAATTAATCTTCGGTGCGATACTCCTGGCACTAACCCAGGTCTTTCCGATCATTCAAATGATCGCTGGCACAGTTGCCTTCATGACGGCCCTAAGTCTTGGCTTGGCGGCGGAGAATCCCGAAACTGTCACCAACGAATTCGGTGGATTTTTGATGACCTTCATCGTCGGTGGCATTTTGATTTGCTGCGCCTGGGTGATGGGTTTGATTGTTGGGCTGATGGTGCCACAGAGTTGGCTTCGACCCAACTAGTGCTTCGTCCAGATTAGATTTTGGGGTTAGTAACATCAGCCGCAACGCGTTAGAGAGCGTCCCGCTTAGGAGACCGAACTGGATTTGCTCTTTGCAGTGGTTACATTATATCAGCCGGAAGGCGATAGCCTCCGGTTGCGTCCCAAACCGGAGGCTAACGCCGAGCCCTTTCAAGCCAGCATTATGACACGTTTTTGCCGCTTTTGTCATCATTGGATACGATTGCATCGGGATCTTTTGTTCGCAATCGTAATGGAGTGAATTTGATGGCATTCGAAGAAGTACT
>JANLQO010000218.1:0-21991 GCA_031367855.1 Planctomycetia bacterium
GGCGCTATGGCAAGCTCGATTGCAGAGGCTCAGTGGCGGCCGAGGTCTTGGGCGCTTTTTTTCAACCAGTCGCGAGCGTCTACGCGAGGTTGCGCAGAGACTCGGCGTCCATCACCTGGCTAATCTAGATGGTTGCTCTGCGTAGCGTTGCCGCAGTGTTCGCACGATCGGATAAAATGCCTAGCCTGTCTCTTGCTTCTCCTCCATCTCTCGTGATTAAATGCATAGCCGGTCCCTTGCTTTTCCCAGCAGCGGCTTACCTCGCGTTGCTCGATTGAACTGCTCGGCAGATTGTTCTTGGCAAGCGTGGTGCAACGCCTGAGGATGCTCTGCCGCTATTCGAGCGATTGAAAATCAAGCGGCGGTGTGGTGCGAATTGGTGACTCGGGTCGGCAGCTGTTCATTCAAGTTGCTGGCCAACCGCATCGAGTCGACGAGTTTCGCGGTCGCCTTCGCAAGAAGCGTTTTCACGTCCGCCAAGCCGCTCGTGAATTGTTAACGGCTTAAATGATTTCGCAATCATTGATTGCCTGCCACGCCAATCCCCCGCGAATTGTTGAGTGCGTAATCAAAACGCAGATTCTGAAGTGTATTAACTACCCGACTTCGACTTCGATGGGAGCGAGCACATTCGATTCGCTTGCGGCGCCAGTCCATTTGGGGACCTCGCATTGAGTAGCCCTCCAGCCGCGGTGGGTGACTGAGCCGCGGGTGGCGGAAGTGGCGCTGCCGACAAGGCGGTATATGGCGGGGGATGGGGAAGTGGGGAGGTTGATCGAGTCGCCTTCCAGTTCGTCTGCGAGGGGTTGAAGAGCGAACATGCGGTTGAGGGTCTTTTGCGTATCTCGCAGGACCTCGCGGACGGCGGCTCCTATGGCGGCGTCTTCCACTCCATCGAGCGGCTCCATAACCAAGTCAATCAGCCGAGCTTCGCGCTGGAGCGTGCTGAGCATTGTCAACGCGTCGCTCCGTTGAGGGGGGGTGTCGACGGGCTTCGCCATTGTGGCATTTGGTTTTTCGGGGAATTTCGCGGGCGGCGGCAGGGTTTCTTGAGGCCGCGTAGCGGGGGCGTTTAAAACGGACCGAACCCGCTCTGCTGACTCGCGACGTGCTAAAACGGCGAAGAATGCGCGAAATGCTAAGCCGAGTGACATCAAAGATTCCTACTTTATCTGAGGTTGCGAGAATTGAAAAATTAGCTACGATTTCGTGTTCATTCCCGAGGCCGCGCCGTGGGTCACGCTGGCGTTAGGCTAACTGGCCGACGCAGCTTAAACTGACGCTAGCAGCGTCAGCCACGAGAGTATACGGTTCGAAGTTGAAAGATGTGAGTACAGATTGGCTGCGGCGAGTGTTTCGCAGCCTGAGAATCACGCAGGAAGTTTGCAAGAAGTTTATTAAGCAATGACTATTACCAAAGAGCAAAAGACGAAGGCGATTACCGATTTCCAAGGTAGCGAGAAGGACACCGGTTCGTCCTCCGTTCAGATCGCTGTTTTGACCCGCCGCATCAATCACTTGACCGAACACATGCGCGGAAACACCAAGGATTATGCGAGCCGCCGTGGTCTATTGAGAATGGTTAGTCGTCGTCGCGGTCTATTGGACTACGTGCGTCGTCACGATCCTCAAAACTACGTCGATTTGCTGGGCCGCCTGGGAATCCGCAAGTAGCAGCGAATTCGCTGCTGATCTGGGTTGTTTTAGACCCCATCGATTTCTGATCGTATTGTTTTGTAATGTTGTGGCGAGCAAGGCGAAGTATGTCCTGCTCGCGTGTGGTGCAGATGCAATTGCTGGCTTCAAAACGAATTTCTCAAAGTTCCAGCTTTCGGCGTCTGCCTTTCTGTTGGCCGCTGATCTGCGGCGGTAGACTATTGTCACCTTCAAAGAAGTTTGTGATGGTTCAAGGCGCAGTAGTCGCTTGAGCATGTTCTTTATCATTGCCCTGCCATGGAAGTGGCCATTCTCAAAATCAACCAATCAAGGAGTTGAAGAACGTCAAAGTAGGCACCGAAGCGCCCTGGCCATAATGCCTGCGCCCGCCAGCAGCGACACTTAAAGAAAAAGTAGTGCTGCCATCAGATGGTAGTTATCAAGAGTTAGAAGTAGTGTAACAATTGTTGGAATAGGAAAAGTGAAGTGAAGATTAGAGTAGAAAAACAAATTGGCGCCCATATACTGTCATTTGAAACTGGGCAACTTGCAAAGCAAGCGTCGGCGTGTGTGATTGCGCAGTACGGTGACACAGTAGTACTTAGTGCAGCAGCGACAGGACCATCCCGCCCAGGAACTGATTTCTTTCCCTTAACGTGTGATTATCGCGAACGCATGGCTGCGGCTGGTAAATTCCCTGGCGGCTTCCTGAAGCGCGAAGGGCGGCCAACGATGAAAGAAACGTTGACCAGTCGCTTGATCGACCGACCGATTCGTCCGCTTTTTCCGAAGGGATTTAACGACGAAGTTCAAATCCAGAGTATCGTGCTCAGCAGCGACTTACAAAATGATGGCGACATCCTGGCGATGAACGCATCTACAGCGGCGCTTTCGATCAGTTCACTGCCGTTTCAAGGTCCTATTGCTTCGGTGCGGGTCGCCAAGGTGGACGGAGTTCTGATTCCGTTTCCAAGCAGCGATCAACTGGACGAAAGCGAATTAGATCTCATCGTCTCGGCGAGCGAAAAATCGATACTGATGATCGAAGGCTTTGCTCAAGAAATGCCAGAAAACGAAATGGCGGAAGCGATTGTTTTCGCGCACAACGTCATTCGTGACATTATTGGCCTGATGAATCAACTGGTTCAGCGAGTTCAACCGCAGAAACTGCACTTTGAATACGCTGGCGACAATGGGCTTGGCGATCGTTTACGCAACACGTACTACGATCGCTTCCGCACCGCCAAGCAAACCGAAGGTAAACAGGCGCGGGCCGATTCTGTAAAGGCTCTGAAGACGCAAGCGCTGGCTGAGTTCATTCCGGAACCGAATGCTGAAGGCGCGATTTCCGCCGCTGCGTTTGGAACCGCTTGGAGTGAACTGGAAGAGAAAATCGTTCGCGATTTGATTCTAGGTGGGACACGTCCTGATGGTCGCGATCACACCAGCTTGCGGGCGATCGAGTGCGAGACCGACGTGTTGCCTCGCACACACGGTTCGGCGATTTTCCAACGCGGTGAAACTCAAGCTTTCATAACGGTGACTCTTGGAACCGGTCGCGACGAACAACGCGTCGATGGCTTGGTTGAAGAGTACAGCAAGAAGTTCATGCTCGATTACAACTTCCCATCGTTTTCGGTTGGCGAATGCCGCCCGATCCGTGGCCCAGGTCGCCGCGAGATTGGTCACGGTGCGTTGGCTGAACGCAGCGTTGCGCCAGTACTGCCTGATCACGAAGATTTCCCTTACACGGTTCGCGTGATCAGTGACATTCTCGAATCGAATGGCTCGTCTTCGATGGCCAGCGTTTGCGGTGCGACTCTCGGTCTGATGGCTGCTGGTGTTCCGCTGACCAACCCTGTGGCGGGTATCAGCATTGGCTTGGTCAAGAACACTGATCAGCATTGGGTCTTGCTGACTGACATCATCGGCGACGAAGATCATTTTGGCGATATGGACTTTAAGGTAGCAGGTACGCCTGAAGGCGTGACTGGTATTCAGTTGGACCTTAAGATCGATGGCATTAGTGAAGACATCGTTCGTGCAACGCTCAAACAGGCTCGCGAAGCACGCATGGAAATCCTTCGCAAGATGTTGACCGCTATCCCACGTCCACGCACCGAAACCAGTCGCTATGCGCCGCGTCTGCTCCGCACCAAGATCGATTCGGACAAAATCGGTATGCTGATCGGTCCGGGCGGAAAAAACATTCGCTCGATTCAAGAAGACACCGGTGCTACGATCGATGTGGATGATGACGGTACGGTAGTTGTAGCGGCCGCCGACGCCGAGAGCGCAAAACGTGCTCTCGCCCGCGTTGAAGCTTGCACCGCTACCGCTCAAATCGGTCGCGTCTATGACGGCATCGTCAGCAGCGTGCGTGACTTTGGTGCCTTCGTCGAGATCCTTCCAGGTCGCGATGGCTTGTGCCACATCAGCGAACTGTCGAGCGGTTATGTTTCCAGCGTCGATGACATTTGCAAAGTCGGCGACGCGATGAAAGTAATCGTAATCGATATCGATGATCAAGATCGCGTGAAGCTCAGTCGTCGTCGGGCTCTCGAAGAGCTCGGCATTGAAGACGAATTTGCCGGCGCCAGCGAAGGCGAAGAAGGAGCCGAGCGTGAACCACGCGGCGAGCGTCCAAGCCGAGGCTTTGGGGAAGGTGGTGGCGGAGATCGCGGCCCACGTCGTGACGGTCCACGCGGCGGTTCTCGAGGCGGTGGCGGCGGTGGAAGTCGTGGCGGATCGCGAGGCAGCGGCGGACGTCGCTAATCGCTGCGATTAGTTCATTCTTAAAAACTCAAAAGGCCACTACGAGAAATCGCAGTGGTCTTTTTTCTAACAGTAGGCTTGGTTGCGGTACGAAACCCACCGATTCGAAATGCGTTGTTGGTGGGTCTCGTACCTCGACCCACCCTACAATTCCACAATCCAAACAAACACGACAGCCGATGGTACGTAGTTGCTACCTTCGACGCATCGGTTTAGATTGGATGATTGAACCTGATTTTAAATGCCAACTTTCTAGGAAACGGCGTGAAGAACCCAAGGCGGACGAAGAACTCAAACAATCGCGGCGAGCGGGCGAAGGTCACCCCAGCGCAAAAAGATACAACCATTGGCAGGCGTACGCGGCTGACTGTTGGCAAAAAGCTGCTATTTGCCGTATCAACGACCTTGGTCTTCTTTGTAAGTCTGGAAGTCCTGCTGGGTTTGTTCGGCTGGAAGTCGACCAATGCGAGCGACGATCCGTATGTCGGGTTCTCCGCAAACGTGCCTTTGTTCGTCAAGGAAACAGGGAACAACGGTTCGCTGGTGTTCGTCACCGCCAGCAATAAATTGCGTTGGTTCAACCAACAGACTTTTCCGGCTGAAAAATCCAAGAATACTTATCGGATTTTTTGCTTGGGAGGTTCGACAACTTATGGGCATCCGTACGATGACAAGACGTCCTTCGCTGGCTGGCTGCGCGAGTTGTTGCCGGAAATCGATGCGTCGAAAAACTGGGAGGTTATCAACTGTGGCGGAATCAGCTATGCGAGTTACCGTGTCGCAAACTTGATGAAAGAGTTGGTGAACTACGAGCCTGACCTGTTCATTATCTACACTGGTCATAACGAATTCCTGGAAGCAAGAACTTACAGCCAGTTTAAAGATAGTCCATCGTTGGTTCTGCAAGCAGGCGGTCTGGCGAGTCGATTGCGTACTTTTGCGGCAATTTCGCAATTGGTGAATTCTGTGCGAAGCAAACGTAATGCAACTAGCGTACCAAGTGGACGCGCGGAGGTCCTCGACGCTGAAGTCAACACGCTGCTCGATAGTTCGAAGGGACTGGATGTTTACCATCGCGACGATCAGCAGAGAGCCCGAATATTTCAGCATTTCGAATTCAATTTGAGTCGCATGATAGCGATCGCTCAGTCGCATGCTGCGAAGACGATCCTCGTTACACCCGCGTCGAATTTAAGCCAGTGCGAACCTTTCAAGAGCGAACATCGGCTTGATTTAGCTGGGCTGGAGTTGCAGCAATGGCAGGCGGAGTATGCGGCCGCACAAGAGCTGTTCAAAGCTGAGAATTACGCAGCGGCCTTTGCGCAATGCGATCGCGCTGTTGAACTTGACCCACTCCACGCAGGCAGCCGCTATTTAAGAGCCCGCATTTTACTGGCACTGGGCGAAAGCAAACGAGCGGAAGCCGACTTCAAGCGTGCTCGCGACGACGATGTTTGTACCCTGCGGGCTCCGGAGGAGATTATCGAAATCGTTCGCAAATGCGCCCGAGAGGCATCCGTACCGCTTGTCGACTTTGTTAAGTGGGTCGAACAGAACTCGGCGGACGGCATTCCTGGCGACGCGCTTTTCTTAGACCACGTTCATGGCACGATTGATGCGTATCGCGAGTTGGCATTGAAATTGGCCGACTCGATGAAAGAAATGAAGATCATCAAGGGTGACATTGAACCTGGGAGCAAAAAACTGCAGGTGGCGACAACGCGTGTGATGAATCGAATCGATGTAGTAGAGCACGGCAAGGCGCTTCGCAATATATCCAAAGTCTATAGTTGGGCCGGGAAAAAAGAGGACGCTGACCGAGCCGCGCTGCGCGCCTTGGAGCTTATTCCGGATGACGCGGACACAGTGTATCAGGCTGCGAATGCGCATGTTCGTATGGGCAATACCGATGAGGGTATAAGGTTGTACCAGCGCGTCGCGCAACTGAATCCGAGCTATGCGGCCTCGGTACATTCTTCCTTGGGTTACGCCTATGGAATGAAAGGCGACGCGGCCAAGTGTATTGAGAATTATCAAATCGCGTTGCAGTTGAATCCCAATAGAGCAGACACACACTACAACTTGGCGAATATCTTTGAGCAAAGGGACATGCTGCAGGAAGCGGTTGAGCATTACCAGCAATCCATCGCGATCAACAAACACGACTATCAAGCACATTATCGGCTTGGGTTAGTTTATGCCATGCAAAAGAATTGGGAGTTGGCCCGCGATCAGTTCATGGAAGCGAGCCGCTTGAATCCAACCGCCCTTGAGCCGCACATCGGTTTGGGTCGAGTTCTCGCCGCTACAGGCGAAAAGGATTTAGCAAGAGCTAAGTTTCTCTGGGTGCTTGACCGCAGCCCGAACAATCAAGAGGCACGTAACGCAATTCAGCAGTTGGCTGGGCCTTAGGCTAGCAATGGGCCATAAGCCAACGCTGTGAAGCATTTTGAACTGAGAATTTGTTGGTCAACACGCTATCGGCGCGCATCGATTTCGGAGAAATCGATCTACTGTAGGCCGATTTCTCCGAAATCGGCAATTCGAAATGCTTCACAGCGTTGGCCATAAGCCCTTCGAGTAGTGTTGCCATCTCGGGCGCATCCCAACATCGAACAGAAAGTCACTCCACTTCCTCTTCGATGGGGAGATAATCGGCGAAAACATGGTCGAAAATCGCGCGATTCTGCTGGCGAACTTCCCGGCAGCGGCGCTCGAGAGGCGTGGGGGCGCGATAGCTAATGAGCACGGCGAGTCGTTTGAGTTCGCTAACTGTGGTCGGCAAATCGTGCCGCGCGGAGGTGTTCATCAGCCGAATGCCGGACTCGATACTGCGAAGGAAACGGTAATTCTCTTGAAGCTTGGTGGCGGTGTCGGCGCCGAGCTTACCGCTTACGGCTAGCTGCGTGATGGCGTCGAGCGTTCCAGGGACCAGCACGTTCGGATGTGAAGCGGCTGTATAAAGTTGCAGCATTTGCACAACATATTCGATGTCCATGGTGCCACCGATGCCGCGCTTGAGGTTGTCGCGCGAAGCGCTGGCTTCAAGCCGTAAGCGCTCTTCGAAAATTTCCTTAGCCCAGCGACTTACAGGCGACGTGGCTTTGATCACTTCGTGAACACAGTCAACGGCGGCCTCGCGAGCGCGCGGCCCGCCCCAGATCGCGCGAGCTTGGCAGAGTGCCTGACGTTCTGACGCTTTGCCGGCACCGCCTTTAAAGTAGGCTCGTAAGTCGTCGATCGTTATCGCCAGTTCGCCGTTACTACCCAGCGGCCGCAAGCCAACTTGGAGATCATACAAACGCCCGGTTAGTCCGGTTCGAGTCACGGTGTAGATGATCCGCTGCGACAGTTGATTAAAAAAGTGCCGGTTCGTGGTCGGTTCAAATTTGCGATTCGGCAACAAACTACGGGTTGAGCCTTCACCGTCAAACAGAAAAATCACTTCGAGGTCGCTGTGATAATTCGGTTCGCGTCCTCCGAGTTTCCCAACTGCCAGTACCACCAACTCTGCCGTTTTACCGGCACTTGAGTTATCCTCGACACCTCCAAAACAAATAGGTACACCGAGCCGTTGAACCAAGCGGTGGTATTCCGATTCTATAATCTGCTTCAAGCACACTTCGGCGATATCGGACAGCGATGCGTGGGTCGTAGAAATCTGCTCTTTACCTAGGATGTCTCGTACGCCGACACGCAGGTGCATCGAGTTCTTAAAGCTGTGCAAAATTGGCGAAATATCTTCTGCCCGACGACACAACTCCGTCAAGTTGTCATCCAACTCATCGTAACTCGGCAGGCAATCGAGCATCAGTGAATCCATCAGCTCATCGATCATACCGGGATTGCTGGTCAGGATACCGACCAGGTACGGACTGCAAGCACACAGCCGAAGGCACAGCTCCATTGACGGTGTGTTGGCACTGAACAGCTCCCACAAAACCGCTTTACCGCCAAGCGAATCGCTGACGTGCGCGAGATTCACTAAGGTTGAGTCGGGGTTGGGCGTTTGGCCAATGGCGGTCAATAAACGCGTAGCGATGGCCGCCAAAAAGTATCGGCAGCGTCGTGTGGAAAGAAATGCAATGCTCTCACGTGATAGTTCAAGCAGGTGACGGTAGGCCTGTTTTGAATCCTGAAAACCAAACGGTGAAAGTACGTTAACAATCGTCGCTTCGTCGGGCTCAGGGTCAAGCAAAAGATCACTTTCAGGCGACGCGGCATCTTCTTCCGGAAAAGCATCATGTAACAGGTGGTTTAAGATCTGCCGATTGAGGACTGACTTTGCAGTCCATTCAGTGCGCAGTTGTTCGCGGGCTTCACTGTCCACTCCATCACGATAACCCATCCGCAGTGCAAGCCGTTGAAGTTCGTTGCGATCTGTTGGTAACGTGTAAGCTTCGAGATCAAACATGATTTGCAAATAGTGCTCGAGTCGACGAGCGAATCGATAGTTGGTCGACAACGATTCGCGCTCGATCATCGTTAAACACTTCTCTTGCTCGAGCGACTGGATGGCTCGCAGAGTGTTCGGCTCGCGAAGCGAAGGGAGATCGCCTCCGTTAAGCAACTGCAGAAATTGAATGACGAATTCGATGTCGCGAATACCGCCAGGGCTGAGATTGACGTTGTTGCGACTGGATTCCGATCCACTTGCGGCCGCTTGTTTTTCGATGCGACGTTTTAATGCCGCGATACCGGTGATGTCGGCGCGATTCAAGTAACGGCGATAAATCCAGGGTTGTAACTGGGCCAAGAAATCGCAACCCAAGTCCAAATCCCCCGCTACCGCCCGCGCTTTCACAAAGGCCTGACGTTCCCAAGTGCGGCCTGATGAATCGTAATGGTGGACCGCTTCCACCGCCGTCATCACCAGAGTAGCCTGAGTGCCGCCGGGCCGGTGTCGCAGGTCGACGCGATATGCCGCGCCGGATGTAGTCGCTTCGCTTAGAAAGCGAATGAACCACTGTGCTAAGCGTTCGAAGTAATCGGCAGTCGCCATACCGCGCCCTGCACTCGGTTCTACCACTTCGTCGCACACCATGAGCAGATCAATTTCGCTGGCATAGTTCAGCTCCGCGCCACCCAACTTGCCGAGCGCGATAACTGCAAAGCGCGCCGGACGTCCGTCGGCTCGTCTGGGCGCATCGCGCTTGGATGCCATCTCGCGGCGTGCCGCCACGACTGCAGCTTGCAAGATTGCATCGGCAAGCGAGGACAGCTGATCGGTTACGATTTCAACTGGCAATCCACCGATGAAGTCACCATAGGCGATCCGCAGATGCTCGCGATGCCTGAAGCCACGAATCGCACGCATTACCTGGCGCACCTCTGTCGCAGCGTTGACCTCAGCCAAGATTTCATCCGCCAACAACGTCGCTTGCACCGGTTGACCATCCGTCATTCGCAGCAAATCGAAAGCGACAGGGTCCTTGATCAATTGCTCGGCCATGTACTGGCTAGTTGCAAACAGCTGCGCAAGGGTAGCCAGCGAATCGGGCTCGCGCTCGAACAAGGCTAGCAAGGCTTGCGGCGAAAGAGACGCATGTGCAAAGCGCACCAAATTACCCACCACGTGGTCAGCATCGGTCGACTCCGGCAAAATTTTCGCAAGTTGTTGGAACAGGTTGATCACTAAATCATCCGGCAGCCCCAAGTTCACAATGCTTTGCAAATTGCGTTCAGCTTGATCGATATCAGTGCAACCAAACGAGCGGGCTAGTGCACGAAGATCATTTGTCGTCGAGTTTCCATCAAAGTTACCCAGCATGCAGTCGTCCTCAAGTGCCATCGAATCGCAGAGTGCCAATTATAGCGGACGAAAGTAACGCACGGCATCCGGCAAGAAAACAGTCAATCATTGGAAATGCTTGGCGAAAACGCAGTTGGGACTGTGGCTGCTTGTGGTAGGCTATCCGTTCCAGAGCGCGATGAAGCATATCCTGCACTGGCAAGGAAGTCCCGCAGAGGCGTATTGCCGCTTGCCTCAGCAAGAATTAACCTTGGGACAGATCACTTCGCTGCACAGTCGCTTGGCGGCGATCGGTTTTTTTGATTGGTGCACTTGATGCTTTGGGTCCTTCGCAGGTTGGTGTTCGCAAGCGTATGTGCCGCTATTGCGGCGACGTCGCACGCTCAGTCATGGTTGCACACCAGCGATGAAGTTGTCGCGAGCGCTCAATTGATCCAGTTGAATGGACAAGGCCAATGGTCCTTTGAAGTCAGCGGCAAACTCAAGACCGTCGACAACTTAGCGATCGTTCGCTGGGGGGCGTGGGCGGGTGTGCTGCAGAAGTCTGCTGTCTGGCTGACTGATGGCAGTTGGTTGGCAGGCCGCGTAGAGTTCAGTTCACCTCAGCAAGTCACAGTCCACTCGGATTGGTTTCAGCCAGTGAAGATTGCGTTGCGCAGTGTGCGTGGCATGGTGATGATCGCTCCTGCATCGCTCCATGCTTGGAATCGACTGCAAACGCAACTCGACGCCACCAGCGGGGGTCGCGACACCGTTTGGCTCCGCGGCAGTCGTCAAATCGCTGGGGTACTACGTTTTGAACTTGACGAGCGTGCTCAATTGTCGCGGTATGTCATCGAGAATGCCGGTCAAACAATTCCAGTGGATGCAAACGAGGTGCAAGCAATTCTTTTCAGTCCGACCTTACTGGGAAAAATTCCAGTTCAGTCACAACAAATTGTGCTCGGTATCGAGGATGGATCGCGCTTGAACATTAGCAAGATTAGTGGACAAGCGGACCGTATGCGCGTCGAGCTAGCCAATGGCTTGGCGCTAGTATCCCTCGACTCGCAAGCTGAATTTTGCCGCGGTATCACGTGCATTACCAATCTACCGAAGCGCACTACTTTTTTAGCGGACATTGAACCAGCCAGTTACAAGCACATCACTCAATCACAGCTCGTTTGGCCACTTGGCAGAAATCGCGACTTGCTCGGTCAGCCGCTTATGAACTCGATTGGCAGCATCGATCGCGGACTGGCAACCCACAGCTCTTCGCAAGTCGCCTATCGGCTCGACGGCAGCGAGAAGAAATTTTTGGCTGAAGTCACGCTGGCCCAGCCTGCCGATGGTGCCGACGCACGGCTCGGCAGCACCAGCTGCCAAGTAATGCTCGCTCGCGGAGGCAAACTACAGCAGGTTGCAACCTTCAATCTTGACCGCAGCGAAACTTCTGCGAAGCCCCTCGACGTCGACATCAGCGGCGCACAGTTGCTCGTACTGGTCACCGAGCATGCCGACTTTGCGCAGTACGGTGACCATGTGTTATGGTTGGACGCGCGCATCGCGCGTTGACTGAACAGCGGCTCATCAATCCTGCGTGAACTCCGGCAAGCGAACGATCTCGCCACCCTTCTCTGCCGACTGATGAGCGCAGATGCCGACGCAGGTCCAATTAGCGGACAAGGTCGCGTTAGGCCATGGGTCGCGGTTTTCAATGAGCGCGGAAACGAACTCGTTGACCAAGTGAGGATGTGATCCGCCGTGTCCGCCACCTTGAATGAACGACAAGTGATCGGCATCTTGAATCGACTGCGTAAACATGCGAATCGGCTCAGGCAGCAAGTGCGCGTAATCGGGCACTTCGACTTTGCTCGGAATTTCCGGTTCTGGCTTCTTGGCAGTGTGAATCACGTGGGGCTCATTTTCAACCAAGCTCCACTCGAAGCTCTTCTTCGTTCCGTACACGTCGAAGCTCTCGCGGTATTGACGAGCGGTATCGAACAGGAATCGCCAGATGTGAGCGGCGATGTCGGAATCTTTGATCTTGATGTGACACGTTTCAACAGCGTACTTGTTACCCGATTTTTTGGCGATATCTTCGCGCACGGTACCGGAACCGAAACAACTGACGTATTCGGCGCGGCCGTTAACCAAGCCCAACACGGGGCTGACGACGTGCGTGGCGTAATGCATCGGAATCATCTTTTCCCAGTAGGCAGGCCAGCCGTCCATGTCTTGTGGGTGCGAAGCTGCCATGTACTGAATTTTGCCAAGTTCGCCCTTTTGATACATCTCGCGAATGAATAGAAACTCACGGCTGTAGACGACGGTCTCAGCCATCATGTACTTGAGTCCGGTTTTCTTGACCAGTTGGCAGATCTCTTGGCATTCTTCGATCGTGGTCGCCATAGGGACTGTGCACATGACGTGTTTACCCGCCTTCAGCGCGGCGATTGACATCCAGCCGTGGTCTGGGATGGGTGAATTGATGTGCACAGCGTCAACTTCGGGATCAGCTAGCACTTCTTCAAAGGTTGTGTAACGCGTGGCGATTTCGAATTGGTCACCCACTTTGTTCATCTCCCCGACGTCGCGGCGGCAGATGGCATGAACATTCGCGTTGGGATGTCGCTGGTAAATCGGAATAAACTCAGCGCCAAAACCGAGGCCGACCATCGCAACATTTACTGGCTTACTCATGCAGAACTCCAAGAGGCGAATGATATGAATGGTTTGAAAGGATATGGGAAGAGGCGCGTTAGCCCATTTTCCAATTGTCCAGCAGTGTGCTGTCTTTGATCAGAATAGGAATGCCATCGCGAATAACGCAAGGATCGAACTCGTCGCTCGAATCGCTACCGGAGGCATTAACGATGCGGACATTCTTTCCAATCCGGCAGTTCTTATCGAGAATGGCACCCAGGATTTCGGACCCGTCGCCAATGCCCACTGGCGGTAGGCCTTTCTTGGCGGCAACGGCGAGTTCCTCTTCGGTTTCCATGAAGTCGGCACCCATGAGCACGCTGTCGCGAATCACAGCGTTCTCACCGATCACGCAGCGAAGTCCTACAACGCTGTTCTCAATCACGGCTCCTTTGCCGATGCGGCATCCGTCGGCGATCAAGCTGCTCTTGACGGTTGCGCCTTCGATCATCGTCGGCGGCAGGAACCTCGCTCGCGAATACACCGGCGCTTCCGGGCAAACGAAATCAAACGGCGGATTTTTCCAAGTCAAACTGAGGTTCGCATCGTAAAATGCGCGGATCGTTCCGATGTCCTCCCAGAAGCCATCGAACAAATGAACTTGTACACGCTTGCTGCGAATCGCGGCCGGAAAGACTTCTTTGCCAAAGTCTTCGTAATTGGTCTTCTCCAAGACATCAAACAGCAAATCCCGATTGAAAATGTAAAGCCCCATACTCGCCAAACAATCCCGGCCGCGGGACTCAATCCCCTGCCGATCGATCCAGGTGGGATCCATGCTTACCATATCGATTTCTTCTTTGGTCTTTGGCTTCTCCAAAAACCCGAGCACTCGACCGTCTTCGTTGCAGCGCATGACACCGAGAGCGTGTACTTGGCTGCGTTCGACAGGAATTGCCGCAATAGTTGCGTCAGCTTTTGACTCGATATGTGTCTTAAGCATGGACAGGTAATCCATGCGATAGAGTTGGTCTCCGGACAGAATCAAGACATACTTGATGCCGCGCTGATCGATGTGTTTTAGGTTCTTGCGCACCGCATCGGCCGTACCTTGGTACCACTCCGCGCCGCCTTCCATGGTTTGCTGTGCTGCCAGCAGTTCGACGAAGCCGCCCGAAAAGTGATCAAAACGGTACGTTTGCCGAATATGTTTGTGGAGCGAAACGGAAAGAAACTGAGTCAATACAAAGATCTTGTTGATGTTGCTGTTGATGCAGTTTGAAATCGGAATGTCGATCAAACGATATTTGGCCGCCAAAGGAACCGCGGGTTTGGCTCGAATCTTGGTTAGCGGGAAAAGACGGGTTCCTCGCCCGCCGCCCAGAATGAGTGCCAGGACAGATCGCGGATCGACATTAAGCATGCTTTTTCCCTTGGTGTTTCTGCGTTTTCACTGACCAGTTCCGGCAGTGCGATGGCGATTTTCGATTCCTCCACAGCATACCAAGCTTGCCCGTGTCCCAAAAGCACCTGAGCTATTCAAAAACAGTTGGAAACGCAGACTTTGGATGGCATTTAACACATCCACGATGACTCGTTACTATTTTGACGTCCGGACGCCGGAAACCTTCCGGTAGCATTTCATCGCAGAGCACTAGGTTCTCACCTTGGAGATGCGGACCGAAGTGTTTGGTAGACTTTCTCTTGCCGATCCCTTAAGGATTCGAAATCCGACATTGACTTACACGCGGATTGCAAATGAGAGTGAACTCTAGTATCCCCAATTGAGCAGCGGTAGCCCATGGATTGTTTAGAACTTGCGAGCAGGTTGGTGGCGATTGATTCAGTCACGACGCGGTCAAATGCGAACGTTGCAATCTACATGCGCGAGCACCTAGGCCGCCTCGGCTTCGACCTCGAACAGATCACGTATGTGGACAATTCCGGTGGGGAAAAGATTGCCTTGATTGGTCGACGGGGACCAGCGCCCATGACCGGTCAAGCGCTTCGTAGTGGCGGCATAGTTTACTGCTGTCACAACGATGTCGTATCGGTTGAGGGTTGGAACTCGCCCTACGGCGGTCCTTTCGACGCCGTTGCCATGGAGGGTAAACTTTGGGGACGCGGCGCGTGCGATATGAAGGGGCCAATCGCTGCGGCATTGTCAGCTATTGAGTGCATTCCAATCGGGCAGCAAAAGTATCCAATCTACTTCCTTGTGACGGGCGATGAAGAGAGCGGCATGCAAGGCGCAAACGCCATTGTAGGAAGGTCGAAGTACTTCGCCGAAATGCGGGCTGCTGGCACCGTTGGTATCATCGGCGAGCCGACGGAACTGCATGTTGTGAACGCACACAAAGGTGGCTGCCATTTTCAAGTGACCAGTCAGGGCATTGCAGCTCACAGCAGCACCGCCCATGGCCGCAACGCAAACTGGGCGCTGATTCCATTCCTCGATTATCTCCGCCAACAATTCGAACGTTGCGAGTATGATCCCCGGTTGTTGAATCAGAGATTCTCGCCCCCTAGTCTATCGATGAATGTTGTCCTAAAAAATGAACCCGCCGCTTCGAACATTACGGTGGGTAAAGCGACTTGCCAGATCTTCTTGCGGCCGATGCCCGACGTAGATTGGCGAGGGTTTGTCGATGCAATCGTCGCAAGCGCCAATGGCATGGGTTTGCAAACCGGTCCTATCACCGCACTCGAACCGCTGCATACCTTAGATTCCAATTTATTCGTTCGAGAAGTGCTCACTGCGCTCAGTCAACCTCAACCCGAATCGGTCTGTTATGCAACCGATGGTTGCTACTTGCGAGTGCTAGAGAACTTAATCGTGTTGGGGCCCGGGAGTATCGAACAAGCCCATCGCTCCGACGAATGGATCTCGCTCGAGCAACTTTACCGCGGAGTCGACGTATACGAACAACTCTTTCGATTGTATTGCCTATAGTTGCCGATCAGGGATCGAAGCGATAACCGACTCCGTGGACTGTCTGAATAATTTGCGGTTTCTTCGCGTCGAGCTCGATGCGTTTGCGGAGTTGAGAAACGTGCTGGTCGAGCGTTCGGCTGCTGGGGAAATACTCCTGTCGCCAAGCGTGATTCATCAGCGTCTGGCGATCGATGACTTCGCTGGCGTGCTGAAACAGGATGGCTAATATCTTGACTTCGCGGAGACTCAAGTCGATCACTTCTTCACCGCGTCGGGCTCGCAGTTCGCGCGGAATGATCTCGAGGTCACGCATCGTAAATCGGTCAGGCAATTCGTCGTGCCCCTGCGCTTTGTAGTCTTTTAGACAACGCCGCGCGACCGCTCGCAGTCGTGCGACGACTTCTTTTACGCCGAAGGGTTTGACGATATAGTCGTCCGCACCCAACTCAAGCCCCACCACCTTGTCTACTTCTTCACCCTTGGCGGTCAGGAAGATGATCGGTACACGCGCATCGATCGTGCGGATTCGACGACAAACTTCGTAACCATTAAGCCCTGGCATCATAACATCGAGGCATACGAAATCGGGTCGGTGCTGCTGAAACATCTCCCACGCTGCGCGACCGTCCGCGGCTGCGATCGCGGTCAGTCCCTCATCGCGGAGTACATCCAACAAACCGCGTCTAGTCAACGTGTCATCCTCTGCAACTAAGACCACCATTCGCATAACAAGCTCTCGGTGCCAATTATTAGGAAGTTTCACGAAACAGGGGCAGCTTCGCGCGCTGGGATTCAATGTCGACTTTAATGTAACCCGCGATCCATTGCGACAGAATCGGTCGTAACGATTATTCCAGTACTAATGCAGTCGCAAGTGTTTTCCACCCACAGGTATTCGATGATGCCAAATTCGACTTTGCTTACCTCCTTTCGTGATCTAGGTTTGCACCGCAGGACAATGTACGTGTTGAAGGGCCGATGGCGTAATGAATTGCGCAATCGAATTTACAGGAACGGTCATGACTACGACTCAAATCAAAATCAGTTTAGAAGACGTGCTGGCTAGAGCTCAGTTGCCAGCGCTTCCGCAAACAGCCATTCGTCTCCTCGAATTGTCGCAGGATGCATCGAATGGTCCAGCTGAATTCGCCAAGCCGATTGAGGCAGACGCCGGGCTGATGGGCCAAGTGCTTCGATTTGTGAACTCAAGCTACTTTGGATTCGCCCGCGAGATTGCCAGCGTTCGTCAAGCCTTGCAACTGGTTGGCGTGCGCACGATCAAGAACTTTGCGCTCTGGAGCGCGGTCTTCAGCTTGATTCCGAATCCAAAGTTTGGTCCGTTCGACTTAAAGAGCCTCTGGCAAGATTCCTTGCGTCGTGCAGTTTTCGCACGATTGCTCGGACGTTTACTCAAGTTGCCGAACAGCGAAGATCTGTTTGCAGCCGCGCTGCTGCAAGATATGGCAATCCCACTGCTGCTAAAAGAACTGCCGGAACAATACGCTGATTTGGTGGAACGTCGGGGCATCGAACAAGTGCGTCTTTCCCACCTCGAGCGAGAAGTTTTTGGATGGGACCACGCACAAGCCGCTGCCGCACTTTGCCGGAATTGGAAATTGCCCGAAGAGTTCGCCGCCATTATTGAACGCCATACCGAATTTAGCGACTTGATTAACGCTGTGCCACGCAAGCTCGACGCAGTCTGTGTAGCCCTCGCATCACTCATGCCTACTTGTAAGGACGAAACGTGGGAAGAGCGCGAAGTGTTCATTGCAGGACTTAGCCAGTTGCTTCCCAGCGGTAGCTGTACCGTTCTCGCACTGCTGCAACAAGCCGACGCCGCCTTTAATGAATTCGCTCCCCTGATGAATTTGCCGGTCCCAGAACGTTCGCTCGAAATGTGGATCGCGATCTAGCGAGCTGAGATTGAAATCGACAATCACTAGATGCCGCGTCGCTCCGTCGACGCGATGATTACGACATCGCGGCGTCGCGCGCACTATTTAAATGTGGTGTTGAGATTGCATATGCCTCAAGAAACCTGGCTTTTGGCTGAGCACCAGCGGCGCAACATAACGACGCAAAACGCAAATGCATTGTTCGCTTCGCATCGCCAACAGGTGATGCAGTTGCTGAAGCAAGCTGCTGGTGACTCGCCTGGACGCCTGGGCGTTTTGGGGGCGGGCAATTGCAACGATTTGGATTTAGGCGACCTGTTGGCGGCGTATCTGGAGATTGCACTGGTCGACTTGGATAAAGCGGCAACTGTGTCTGCCGTAGCCACTACCATCGACGATTCGTTGCGTCACCGGATTCACATCGCGGATAGTACGGACGTGACCGGTGCCTTCGAGCGTTTGCAAGTGGCAGGCACCGAAGATTTCGGTTCGGACGCAGCAGCCGATTTGTTTAGATTCTTCTCCGCCGTTCCTCAAATTCCTTTTGCGCCGTTCGATTGCATCGTATCGACATGCTTGTTGTCGCAGTTGATCGACTCTGTAGTCCTGGTGTTGGGGCTGGATCATCCCTCCCTCGCGCCATTGATTTTGGCACTGCGAAAACAACACTTGCGCACTTTGGTGCAATCGCTTGTTCCAGGCGGTCGCGGGCTATTGATCTTCGATTTCGTTTCCAGCCAGTCGTTGCCCAACCTCATGCAGATTGATGAGAGCCATTTGAATCAAACGTTGATCGATGCGATTAACGCGAAGAATTTCTTCACTGGGCTTAACCCATTTGCTGTCCAAGCTGAGCTGGCGACGCACGCAGATTTGGCTGGGCTAATTAAGAATATACGCCTACATCCACCCTGGCGCTGGGACATCGGCCAGAAACAGTTTGCGGTATCCGCTATTAGTTTTGTCCGTGGCCAAACTCGGTAACTACTCAAGTCGTTCGACACGCAGGGATGTGGTTTTTTACGTGGCCGCGTGCTCCGCTACTCGGTGCCTTTGTCGAGGTGTTAGGTTTTCTCCCAAGTAGTACCTTCTTTCAAGTCTTGCAGCGTGATGCTGTGCTTGAGCAATCCGTCGCGAATCAAATCGGAAGTGGCAAAATCCTTGTTTTTCCGCGCATTGGCGCGCAATTCGATCAGTAAACCCATTAAGCCATCGATCAATTGCGAGTCGCCTCCGCTGATTTTTTTCGGAGCCTTGACAAACAACCCAAGAATCGCACCCAACTCGCGCAGCACGCGCATACCGATCCGCCACGTGTCGATGTTCTCCGCGGAGCGTTTCTTTGAATCTTCGAGGGAGTTTTGATCAACAAAGCGATTTAAGGCTCGCGACATTTCGAACAGATCACTGACGGCTCCCCCAGTATTAAAATCGTCATCCATCTTTTCGAGGAACGAATTTCGCAGCCTTGCAATCTCGGCCAATAATCCTTCACTGCCGGCATCTGCTAACATCGCGTCGCCTGCTGCTCGCGAATTGGCGAAGGACAACTCTTCAACTTCCCCCGTCTGGCCGACTTGCGGATAGAACGCTTCACCGGTGATTCGATCAAATCGTTGAATCAAGCGATAGAATGCGTTGAGTGCTTGCCCGGCCTCTTCCAGCCCTTCGTCGCCGAAGACGTTGGTGGAACGGTAGTGCGATCGAAGCAAAAAGAACCGAATCCGCTCGCCGGTCTGCGCATCGATCAATTTTGCCAAGCCACCCGCACCTTTGCTGCGACTGATTTTGCTAGACACATCGGCTTCAGCGGTTTCACTTGCAGCCGCGCGATCACTCTTGCCGCCCAGTTTTCCAGCGCCTGCCTCCCGCTTCATCAGACCGTTGTGCATCCAATAACTGACCATCGGCGCACTGTGGCAGCAACGACTTTGCGCCAATTCATTTTCATGATGTGGGAATACCAGATCCAAACCGCCACCGTGAATGTCAAACGTCTTACCGAGAATACTGCGACTCATCGCGGAACATTCAATGTGCCAACCTGGCCGGCCCTTACCCCACGGACTATCCCATGCTGGTTCGCCCTCTTTGGCTGATTTCCACAATGCAAAATCGCCCGACGATCGCTTCTTCGAAGCCGCGTCGCCGCCTTCGCCCTGCTGACTATCCGCGGTACGATTGCTAAGTTGCCCATAATTCGGATCGCGCGTCACATCGAAAAATACATCTCCACCATTCGCATACGCAAAGCCTTTGAGGATCAATTCTTTTACGAATTCGATGATCTCGTCCATATAATCGGTCGCGCGCGGCAAATGATCGATTTGATTCACCCCTAGCGACTGAAGATTTGCCAAGTAGTCCATCGTCATTTCAGTTGCGACTTGGGACATCGTAATTCCGCGTTTGCGACTGGACGCGATCAGTTTGTCGTCGACGTCGGTGATGTTCACAACTAAAGTGACTTCATAGCCGCTGTAGACCAAGTAGCGTTTGATCGTGTCGAAGATAACTGGCCCAACCATGTGGCCAATGTGAGCTTCAGCATAAACCGTGGGACCGCACAGATACATTCCAACTTTGCCCGGTACCAAGGTCCTGAACGGTTCTTTTTGCCGACTCAGCGTGTTGTAAACGCGAATCGCGGTTTGCTTGATAGTAGCATCGATGGTGGCTGTTGAAGGGGCGCTGGTCACCGGGATAACTCCTGTAGAATTCGCAGTCCGTTTACGTAGCTATACATAGGCTAGGCTCTGTTTGAAAAGGGGGCTGACCCCTTTTCTGTCGCCAAACAGATCGTAGCCAGTTCGAGTGAAGCTCGGGATTATAGAGTCAAACTGTAGAATTTGGGAGAGTGATCTTTCTGCTGGATCATGCAGCGCGGGCCCGCGCATGCAATCGAGCAGTAAATTGCGACGCTCCCGCTACTTGCCAAAGCACCACGGCGGCGCGATAGTTGTGAACTGGTGAACGAAAATTCTGGTTTCTCTTGTTGGTGTTGCATGCATAAAGTTGAAATTCGGTTCGGAGTCTCGGTGAAATGGGAGTTCAACTACGGTGGGGAATTCCAGTCGTGGGAAGGCTGTGGTTTGCCCGCTACGCTGGATTTGGCCAAGGACGTGCGAGCGGCGCTTGCCAATCCGATCGATTTCCCGGCGATCGAAAAGGCGATTATCGAGGGGGATCGCGTGGCCATAGTCATCGATCCACTGCTACCGAGTATGGCAGAGCTGACGGTAGCATGCGTACGCTACCTACTGGAAAACGGTGTAACTCCCGACCAGTTGGTAGTGGTTTTGGCAGGGCACGAAGCAGCCGACGCAGAACTGTTACGTAAGTCGCTGACGCCGATCTTGGGTGAATCCGTCGCGATCGAACTGCATGACGCGGATGACGATACCAAAGTTGCTTACGTGGCTGCCAACGAAGATTCCGATCCGATTTACATCAATCGCACCGTCGTCGACGCAGATGTGATTCTGCCCATCACCTGTGCGCGCGGTAACTCGACGCTCGACTACATGGGTGCTTACACTGTGTTCCCGCTGCTCTCGAATCGCGCGACGCGAGGTCAGTTCTATGCGCTCAGCAAATTGGATGCAGTTGAGGAACACGAAAAACTGACCGCCTGGGCCGATCAAGCCGCATGGTGGGTGGGCATGATGGCGACCATTCAAGCAGTGCCCGCGGCAGATGACTCCGTGGCGTGCGTCATTGCAGGCAGTACCACTGCGGTCGAACATGAATCACAGCGGCGCATGGCAATGGCTTGGCGTGTCGACGAGAAACCGGCGCAGTTGGTCATTGCACTGCTCGAGGGTCGCCAATCCCAGCAGTCATGGGAGAACCTCGCCCGCGCCCTGCATACAGCGAAACATCTGGTTGCTCCTGGCGGCTCAATCGTTCTATGCACGGACATTACCAAAGGGCCCGGTGCTGGACTTCAAAAACTTCGCAACGTACATAACTCACCCGCTACCATTGCCCGTAAACTCGCCCACGAAACCGCTGACGACGCATTGGCTGCCGCAGTGATTCTGGAGACCACCAAGAACTATCACGTCTACCTGGTGTCGCACCTCAAGCCAGAAACGGTCGAAGGGCTCGGCATGGGCGTCATCCAAGACGCCGCTCAGCTCGAGCACCTGTGCCAGCAGCACGCCAGCTGCGCTGTCCTTGGCTCAGCCCAACATCGGTTTGTCCCGCAAAGCTCCGCTTAGAGAGGATTTGCGTGGTGCTGCCAACATTCGCCCGTACGGCTGTGGTGGGGTGGGGTACCCGGCCGCACCCCCCGGCCCACAACCAAACGGAATATGACA
Organism: Planctomycetia bacterium; assembly: GCA_031367855.1. Lineage (GTDB taxonomy): Bacteria > Planctomycetota > Planctomycetia > Pirellulales > Pirellulaceae > Aureliella. The sequence continues at coordinate 21,964 of JANLQO010000218.1, forward strand.
CCAACGGAACCCCAGGGGTTCCAAAACC
>JANLQO010000252.1:0-3704 GCA_031367855.1 Planctomycetia bacterium
CCATACGACCGAACGAGCTGGCGGGGCTTGCGACGTTCGACATGGCGACCGCATGCTTGATCTCTGCAATCCCCATTTTGTGCGCGAGCAGCCGATCTGGTTCAAGCTCAATCGAGATCGTGCGCGGTTGGCCCCCGACCAGAAAAGCTCGGCTGACTTTGGGTACAACCGCGAGTCGCTCTACCAACTCTTCACTAATGCGTCTAAGTGCGAAACTGTTGCTATCTGCTCCTGTCACTGCAAACGTCACGACGGGTACGTCATCGATTTCCACCGGTTTCATCACCCATCCCAATACTCCGGGCGGAATCGCTTGAGCGTTCTCATTCAGTTTCTTGAAAAGCTTTACCAGACTTCGCTCTCTATCTTGCCCGACGTAAAATCGAACTGTGATAATCGCGGTGTCGTCGCGAGACATGCTGTAAACATACTCGACTCCGTCAATCTGGTAGAGCATGCGTTCCAGGGGCGACGCAACGAGCTGTTCGACCTCGGCCGCAGTGTGACCTGGGAAACTCACATAGACGTCAGCAAGCGGCACCACAATCTGTGGATCTTCCTCGCGCGGCGTGATCCACAAGGCTGCGAAGCCAATAATCAACGACAGAACAATCAGAATGATCGACAGGTGAGACTCAAGAAAGATTCGAATAAGATTGGTTAGAAAATCGTTCGGTTCGTGCGATGAGCGTTTGTTCGATGAAGTTTCAAGTCCCGGCGCCTTATTCACGGTGAAACTCCCGTTGTAACTGACGCTGGAATCAAGACCTGTTCACCAGCTTTCAATCCAGTCAGAATTTCCACCTGATTCTTGAAATCTCTGCCAACCTGCACGGAACGCCTGGCAAGCCCACCTTCGGTTAGCACCTGGACAAACGTCAGTTGACCCACTCGTTGAATCGTCTCAGCTGGAATCAATAATAGATGTTCATCTTCCAGAGGCAGCATAAGCCTGCCAAACATGCCACTGTAGACCCCGGGGGGGCAAGGCCCCGTTACTTTGACTTCAAACGACCGACTGGATACATCCGCTTTAGGTACCACTTCACTTACCGTAGCGAGGCATTCGTAACCCAGTGATTCCATTCTCGCCGGCAATTTTTGACCAGCTTGCAGTTTCATTGCGAGCGATTCACGCACGTTGGCAACGAGTTGCATTTGCGTCGGATCGTAAAGAGACACCAGGGTCTGGCCAGGGCTCACCGTGTCGCCTGGATGAACCGCTTTGTCTACGATGATTCCAGAAAAGGGAGCGACCACAGTTGCGAAGTCGAGGTAGACCTTGGCTTCCTCCACGGCACGATCCGCTCGATCCGCGCTGGCTTGTGTGGTTTGAACACGCGTTATCGCGGTATCGAATTCTGCTTGCGAAATCGAGTTGCTTGTGATGAGCTGTCTAGCTCGAGCGACTTCACTTTTGGCTAGTTGTAATTGAGCCACCATAGAATCGCGTTCCGCTTCTGCTTGCTGTACTCTTGAGCGCTGCTCGTCATCCGAGAGCTTTACAAGGACTTCACCCGCAGTGACTTTCTTTCCAGCGGTAACATTGACCTCCAAAACACGAGCGAGGATCTTCGATGCAACATTCGCTTCGTGAACTGGCTTAATGGCGCCAATAGCCGATTCATATCGCGGCTGCGTAATCAGCGTTACCACCGCAAACTGCGAACCGATTGGCGCCGGTCGGAGACGAGTATTCGGTTTCACATCGACCTTTGTGTGGAAATAACCAGCGAAGACCATCAGCAGCAGCGTCACTCCGGCAACGCCTGCGAGCATCAAAAGCCATCTGCCCACGCTTCGCACGCGATTCATCCAAAGTTGCATCATGTTCATTTCTTAGTTATTCGGGTTTCATCTTCACGGGCATGTATTGAGTCAGCAAGGAGAGGTGGGTCGTCACCGCGACGGAAACCTCGCCGCCCAGCGGCGGCCGAGTTCCGTTACAACTTCGCATGAAACCGTTGAGAATTCGGTCTTCTAGTGAACGTCACACTTCTTGGCTTAGTGACCATGAAGGATAAGCAGTTGCAGTTCCAATAAAAATTCCCGCGCGCGGATGTAAATACAACCAAGGCAGCATCCTGTAGAAGTTGCTTTGCGGGTCGATGAACAATCATCCTTTGCTCATTCTAAAATCATCAAAATAAATATTTATCCGCTCACTGTGGGCTTATCCGGTGATCCGAATTTTTCTTCCCACTTGGACTTCAACGGTTATCCTTACTTTCCCTCGGCGTTTGGAACCGTTACACTTCTTCCATGGAAGTCATCACATTGCAATCAGGAAGTGCCGGAAACTGTGTGTTCGTACGAAGTGGCGAAACGCGTTTGCTCTTTGACGCAGGCATCAGCGGAAGCACCGCCCAGTCGCGATTGGCCGAACATGGCTACGACATTCGCGACTGCAATGCTCTAGTTCTATCACACGAACACTCCGATCACATCAGCGGCGTCGGCGTGTTTCACCGAAAATTTGGCTTACCTGTCTACGCGAACTTACGAACTTGGAATGCGACTTGTGCGAAGCCATCGACCGGTTGCATTGGAAGTCCAAACTATTTCGTGTCGGGTAAACCGTTTCAAATTGGATCGCTGCGCATCGAAACAATAAGAACCCCTCACGATGCTATCGACGGCGTTTGCTTCGTGATCGAAGATGTTGAGTCCGGACAGCGATTCGGTTTGTTCACTGACTTGGGGCATGTTTTCAGCGAGCTTCAAAAAGTCATCGGCACGCTGGACGCGGTACTAATCGAAAGCAACTACGATGATGATATGCTGCGCATCGGGCCTTACTCTCAACGCTTGAAAGATCGCATTTCTGGAAGGCGCGGACATATTTCGAACAAGGATGCTGCCAAGCTTCTCGATGCTTGCGATGCAAGTCAATTGCAGTGGGCTTGCTTGGGGCACTTGTCGGCCCAAAACAATTCACCCGAAGTCGCCTTAGCCAGTCACCGTGAGCGACACGGAGATCGATTTCAACTCTTCTGCGCCAATCGCGACGGTGCGTCGCAACTACCGAAAATCAAAGAGCCAATATTTTCGCTCAGAGCCAGTGCCTCATCCGCTTGAATATACTAAGCATGCGATTCGATACCAGTCCGGACAACTCTTGAATCTTTCGGTGATGAGAACCGCTTTTTTCCGTTTTTCGTAGAATAGACCCCAGTTGCCCTAATCGGCAAATTCCCTAAGGTCGATACGTTAAGCATGCTGTCTTTTCATCCGCCCCGGCTCCCTTTTGGTTTGCCGTCAATTAGTTTGCTAGCGTTGTACGCGGGGGTCATTCTGAGTTGCTCCGGCTGCTCATTGGGGCCGCGATCGCTTTTGCACAGTCGTCTGCGATACAACGATGCCGTAAAGACAACTTCCGAACAGCAATTGCTGCTCAACATTGTTCGATTGCGTTATGTCGATACGCCGAGCAGTCTGGCCATTTCAAGCATCGCCGATCAGCAGGAAGTTGTCGCCGGGCTAGGACTTGTTCCGTTTTTCATGTCCGCTGGCGCTGGAGATGTAGGTAGCTATAGGAATTCCATCCTTCCACAAGCTCAGCTTACGGGTACTACGCGTCCAACGCTTAGCTATACTCCATTAGACGACGAAGAATTTACTCGCAGACTCTTTTCGCCAATCTCGCTCGAAGGAGCTGCATACCTTTCAAAGACAACTTGGCCGATCTCAACCGTCTTTCGATT
>JANLQO010000253.1:0-6234 GCA_031367855.1 Planctomycetia bacterium
GCGCCGGTAGACGTAGAGTTGTCCAAGCACGATGTTGTTCAGCCGGATCTAGTGGTAGTACGGAAATCTCAAAGCTCGATATTGATTCCGACCCGTGTGCAGGGAATACCTGATTTGGTCATCGAGATTCTCTCGCCATCCAATTCGAACTACGATCTCTCGACAAAGCGACAAATGTACGAGCGTTGCGGAGTACCTGAGTACTGGATTGTGGATCCTGTTGAACATCAAGTTATACAACTCTTGCTGTGTGAGAAGCGTTACCAGGAAACGGCGTGCACAGACGAAGTTACGTTTAGTCTGCCGCCCAGTGTTCGGGTTGATTTGACGAAAGTTTGGTAAGGGAGTCTGTACCAACCATCATGCTGAAACCGTATCAAATCGATCGATCGCTTTGGGATTATGAGGCTTATGCCGCAATACCAAACGATGGCCGGCGACACGAGATCATTGCTGGAGAACACTTCGTGAACGCGGCTCCGAATATCTATCATCAGCATGTTTCGCGCCACCTTCAGTTTCAGCTTTTCGCGGCTATCGAACTGAGCGGTTTAGGGTTTGTCATCAATGCGCCGGTAGACGTAGAGTTGTCAAAGCACGATGTTGTTCAGCCGGATCTAGTGGTAGTACGGAAATCTCAAAGCTCGATATTGATTCCGACCCGTGTGCAGGGAATACCTGATTTGGTCGTCGAGATTCTCTCGCCATCCAATTCGGACTACGATCTCACGACGAAGCGACAATTGTACGCGCGTTGCGGAGTGCCAGAGTACTGGATTGTCGATCCTGTTGAACATAAAGTAATCCGTCTCGTGCTTAGCGATGGCATTTACCAAGAATCGATTTGCGTCGACGAAATTACGTTTAGCCTACCGCCAAGTGTTCGAGTTGATTTGAAAAAAGTCTGGTAATAAGGATTCGGTTTGACATGCTGTTAATTCTGAAAATTGCGACGAAAATAGCAGTGGTCTCGATATTGTGCCAATTTGCAGCGACCGTTTGTGCGCAAACAGAACGCAAGGCACTGTTGGACGCTTTGCACTTTCATGCGAGTTTCGACGGCAGCGCGGATGCGCAAGTGGCCACTGGCGATGGACGCGTTTTCACTGCCGATTCGCTGGAACGAAAACAACTCGTAGCGGGCATCACGCGGGCGGATGTGACGATCGCCAAAGGGGCAGGAAAGTACGGCGATTGCTTGCGATTCGCGGATAAGGCAAAACCGGTGATTTGCTACGCTGGGGAAGCGATGCACTACCAGCCGAAGGATTGGTCCGGATCCGTCTCGATGTGGATGCGTTTGAATCCTGACGCCGACTTGAAGCCAGGCTACTGCGATCCGCTTCAGATTACCCAGTTCGCGTGGAACAACGGGGCTTTTTTTATTGACTTCGATAAAGATTTACCGCGCGATTTTCGTTTAGGCGTGTTCTCGGATCTCAAGTTTTGGAATCCACAGAATGTTGCTTGGGAGGTCTGGCCCGTCGAGAAGCGGCCGATGGTAACTATCAAAAAGCCGCCGTTTTCGCGAGACGCTTGGACGCATGTTCTGTTCACCTTTTCGGGCGTCAATGCTTCCGATCATCGCCCCGGCAAGGCGACTCTCTATATCAATGGCCAATCGCAGGGAAAGCTTGAACAACCGATGCAATTCTCATGGGATATTAAAAAGGCCGCCATCATGTTGGGTATAGAGTACATTGGAGATATCGACGATTTGATGATCTTCAGCAAAGAATTGAACGCCGACGAAGTGATTTATCTTTACAAATTGCCTGAATCGCTTTAGAGCCTGTCCGAAAAGGGGTCTGCCCCTCTTCGGCAACGACAAAGCGCCTTGAAATTGCGTTGTCTCCCAAGGGTCAGACCCCTTTTTGGACAGGCTCTTAGACCAGCAGAATTGCACAATGTTGCGCGCGAACCAACTGAAAACTCACTTTGTATGCATGTTGTTATGCAGCATGCCGATTGCATTCGCGCAGGCGATGCAGCCAACTGACACCGCAGATCGTCCGACGCAGCGCTGGTTGCCATTTCCGCAAGGTGACGGAATTGAACTCGGTGAGCAAGCGCAGTTATTGCAACAACTGCGAGATTTGGTATCGAGCGAACCGAAAACCGAGGCGGGCAATTCGCAACTGCCGAAACTTAGTGAGCGACAGCTACAGGAGATGGAGAAAACACTCGAAGCTCTGCGGGATCAATTTGGAGCGGAAAAGCTACCGAATCTTGAGAACATCCCTAAAGAATGGATCGACCAAGCTTTATCGGACCCCGTCCTTCGCAATCAAGCCCAGCAGTTGCTTGAGCAGTACGCTCGCGATCGCAAGTTTCCGGCCCCTCCTGAGCGCACTCCGCAAAATTCTGAGGGCGTTCCGTTTCCAAACCGGCAGCCGAGCTCCCAAGCTCCCAAGCAGAATGCAAAATCGCAGCCGAAATCAACTTCTAGTCCGAAATCGAACGCTACTTCAAAATCCAAACCGCCAGCCGAGTCCTCGCCTAATCGGGGAGCGCAAAACGACCCAACTGCGAACGATCCAACCTCCCATGGTCGAATTCCGGGTGATCCATCGCCGAACGATTCTCGCAATGAACAAACGCTTGCACCAGAGGAACTTCGCGGTGAATCCTCCGGCGACGTGGAGTCCAGTCAGGTGCCCGGGCAGGTCCCCAGTCATATGCCTGAGCATTCTTCAACGAGCCGTCCCGATGCCGAACGCATTCAGGCATTACAGGAATTGTTTAAGCGACTGAAAACGATCGAAGGTCAACGTCAACCTGCAAAAAACTCTGCCAAAAATAGTGCTGCAGATTTAAACTCACGCAGTTCAATCCCGCGGAATTCAAACTCGAGCAGCACTCATCAAGCAGAGAAGACCAGCACTCCCGGCAGCCATCCCAAGCCGGGCACGCCACGCAGTCCACGCAACAATAGCCCCAAGCAAACACCTTCGCTGCCTGAAAGGATTGCAAACGACTCGCTGCCGACGCAGCCAGGGGCGGAATTGTCAAATAGTGATTCAAGCAATGACCCCACTCTTATACCAGACCCGTTTTCGTCGGAACTGGAAAGCTCGAATTCGGTTGGTTTAGAGGGTTCGGCGCCACCGCAATCGAATTTCCCCAAGCCGCCTTATGACTCATCGAGCCGAGGGAACGCCCCTGGAACCCCAACCCTTGGCTCGGGGCCCAAGGGAAATGGACGGAATCCTCTAAGTCGGAAACCAAACAACTGGCCGTCTCCTAACGAGCGCAATCCATCCCCGGCAGCCTCCGACGGTTCTTTGAGGCCGGAAGTTGATATTAAAACTCAGCTCGAACGCAATGGGCTTGGCCGCGCACTTCAAAGCATTGTTGAGAGGACGCTGCAGGAGCAAGGCGAATCAAGTTCAGCAAAGGAAAGGTCGGCTAGCAGGAGTTCTAAGCCCAATTCGAAACTAAAAGACAAGCAGTCATCGAACAATGCGCTGACTTCCACAACACCCGCAGCCCCACCATCGCGCAAACCGGCTCCGCCAAGTTCGCATGGTAGCGGCCAAAGTAATGGATCCTCAACGACTGCGAATGCGCCTGTTGCTAGCAATCCAAATCCAAACGCATCGTCCACAATGTCAGGCTTGCGCGATATGGCTGCTCAGATTTGGGGAGCGATTAGATCAACCCCAGAAGAGAGCCACAGCGGGTTGTCGGCCAGTAACGCCGAGGCCATGGGAAGTGGCATAGGGGAATTTGCATTTACTTGGAGCGGACGAGTTTGGCTGTTATTGCTCCTCGTGTTTATCGGGGTCGTGGTACTATTCTTGCTTGCGCGAAAGCGCATCGAATTAGCGACAGCCAGAGAAGCCGAGGCCGAATTGGCGAAGGAGATTCTCACCGAAGGCATTCGAACCCGCGCTGACGTAGTGCGTGCCTTCCACCGATTTGTATTGCGCCGCACACAACCCGTCGCCACGTGGTGGAATCATCGCTACGTTGCGTCGCGACTGACAGAGTCTTCACCTCAATTGCGATCCGTGATCTCAGACTTAGTGCGAGTTTACGAACACGCTCGCTACTTGCCGCCGGAGGTTGCTTTAAGCTCGGCTGAGATCGATTGCGTGCAAGCCGCCTTGAAGCAATGTGCAACCGGCGGCGTGTGAGTCGCTCGGCAGTAGAGTCATTTCAGGTCGGTTATGAGTCGCCAATGTTGAATATTCAAAATTGTAAATCGATCGCAACTTTGTGCATGCTGCTCGCGTGCAGTGTTTTGTTCGGTACAAAATTGCCAGCCCAGCAGACGACGATCGATCGTAATCAAGCTGCCTGGCATTTTGGATATGACCTGATGCAAATGTTGCTTGAAGAGCGTGGACTTCGAGTTGTTGACGAGTTAGATGAAGCGTTCTTCGCGGCTAAATCATCGGTGATCGTCATTACGGGTTCGCCGCCAGCACTGTCCAGCAATGATTGGGGGCGGCTGGTCGGATTCGTATTGGACGGAGGTACGTTGCTGCTGGCTTTGGACAATTCCGTTGCGCTGCCTGGCATTGGACGTTTTTTCAAAGGGCCTGTGACAACCCTTAATCCGAGCGACCAATATCAAGGGTTTGTGGATTGCTTGCGAGTCTTCCCCCATCCAGCAGCACAGGGCTTTGCGGGGGTTTCGGAGATTGTCACCAACCGATCCGGTTGGTTTGTACCGGATACAGTCGGTTGGCTTGAATGGGACGTGCTTGCTTCGTTGCCGCTCGATTCCCGGCCGGTCGGAAGTCGAAAGAGTGCAGTATTGGCCGTCGGTCGCTGGGGGGCGAAAGATGCTGGATTAGCGATTGTGTCTGCCGATGCCGGCTTGTTCAGTAATGGCATGTTGTGGCACGGAGACAATGCAATTGCTGCCATTCGTGTGAGCGAATTGCTGTGTAGAGACGGCACGAAAACGCAGCTCGTTTTTTTGGCTGATGGGCAGGCAATGGACAGCTATCGAAACCGAATCGATATGACTCCCGCTGCAGAGGATTCGGCTGACAACCGACCGGTGCCTGAACCTGAATTGAAAAAAGCCCTGCGACTGGCGAATGCAATCGCCAAGGAAGTTGCGGAGTCAAACGTATTGAACGAGGCGCTTAGACAGCGCCCCCGAGGAATTCAGCCGTCGCGTTATTTTCGAGCGTTTTTGTACTTCGTGGCGGTGTTGATTCTGCTGATCATCATTTGGTTATTGCTCGCCAGTGGTGCTCTGCAGGCGGTGTTTCTCGCGCCGCGCAAAATGCGATCGGCATATGAAATGCGAGAACATGCGAGCGGCCTCGCAGATGATTTTCGCAATTCCGCGGGCTACTTGGCTCGGGATTTTTGTTGGGAATTGACAGGTTCAAAGCATACGGCTGATTGGCAGAAACTCCTGGCGGAGTTACTTTCCAATTTGCGACTCCCCAACGGGTCGCTGCCCAATGGGTCGCAGTTAAGCAAATTAGAACAACAAGAGCTGGTGAGAATAATCGACATCGCTTGTCGTGGCTGTCATGCGCGCATGACCAGTCACGAATTTCAGCTCTTGGGAAAGTCGATTAGCATACTTCGAGGCAAACATCGAACTCCGCCGCCTGTCGCGGTATGATACCCTTAGGTTCATTACTCTTTAGTTGAAAATTGATTTGTGTCGTCTATTCCAAAACTCAGCCAACTCGCGCAGCGCGTTCGTGATCTGCGCATTAAAACTCAGCTGTCGGTAAGTCAAATTGTTGTCGGGCTGGACGCGATCACAGATCAACTGTTGATGGCCCTGATCGCTGGCGGGCACGTGTTGCTAGAGGGAGTTCCCGGTACCGCCAAGACCACGCTGTGCCGAACTTTTTCGACAGTCATGGGCATTCATTTTGAACGCATTCAGTTCACCCCGGATCTATTGCCAAGCGATGTTACCGGGACGCAAGTGTTGGATCGCCAGACCAGCGACTTTGTCATGCGCAAAGGGCCCGTATTCTGCCAATTGCTACTAGCTGATGAACTGAATCGCGCACCCGCCCGCACGCAATCCTCGCTGCTTGAGGCGATGCAAGAACATCAAGTGACGATCGAAGGCAAAACACTGCTCCTGCCTGAGCCATTTATGGTGCTGGCGACCCAGAATCCCATAGAGCAAGAGGGTGTTTACCGGCTGCCAGAAGCTCAGCTCGATCGGTTTCTGTTCCGGGTGCAGGTGGGTTACCCTGAGCGTCAGCAAGAGATCAACATGCTGGACATTCATAGCCGACC
>JANLQO010000299.1:0-2408 GCA_031367855.1 Planctomycetia bacterium
TGGGAGTTGTGGCCGTTCATTGTATGTGGTTCATCCAATGGCTTTGAACTCGCCGCGAATCGTTTGGTATTTGGCAGTCAACGAGCGCGTTAAGTCGCCTACTCCGAAGCCCGACGCTAGCGCGTACGGCTCACTCAGATGTACAACGCGGGGAAAACAAAGGTACCTGGAGTCATTGCTTTCTGCTCGGGAAATCGATCCCCTTTATCGTCAAAGGTACCTGACACCTTTAGTGAATCAATTACGAGCCCTGCCAGTACAGCTATAAAGCAGCCTGCCTCTTTGTCATTGTCAATTTTGGCATTCTCAATCCGAGCTCAGAAAAAGGCTGGTTTGTTGGGACTACTGACTAGGAAGACAGTATCAAGACGACTTGCGAATGGTCAAAAAACAGGAACTTGGGCTGAAGGGGAACGAAGTTGAAGTTACAGGGAAAACAACCTATAATCAAACGATGATCAAAGCATATGACGAGTTTTTCGAATTCATCGCCTCTGGCTCCACCCTTGAATCACCTCTGGCTCCCTCTGAGGCGACGAAGTACTTCGTCGCCGAACTGATTAAAAAGGAGCAGACGTTGGGGTGGGAGCACTTCATACAACTTGAGCATATCATGAAGCTCGCATGGTGATGGGCAAATTCATGGGTAACAGTAGTTGCGGGCGGTTAGCAAGCTACGTAATTGCGATTGTTTTTTCGGCTCGCCTAGTGGCCCAGGAGGCGCCCGGGCCGCTTTCGCCGGATCAGGCGGCGAAGTCGATGATCGTGCCGGAAGGTTTTCACGTGACGGCGTTCGCGGGCGAACCGGATGTGCAGCAGCCGGTTGGATTCTGCTTTGATGACCGCGGTAGACTGTGGGTGGCTGAAGCGTATAACTATCCTAACTTTGGACCAAAACCCGGCGATCGCATCGTGATCCTGGAAGATGCCAATGGCGACGGCAAATTCGACAAGCGGACCGTGTTCTACGATCAATTGAATTATGTCACGGGTATCGAAATTGGCTTTGGTGGCGCGTGGGTGATGTCGCCACCGAACTTTTACTTCATCCCCGATCGCAACGGAGATGACATTCCGGATAGTAAACCTGAGGTGCTGCTGGATGGCTTTGGAACGCACGCGAACAGCCATAACCTCGCCAATGGTTTTGCATGGGGACCAGACGGTTGGTTATATGGGACACACGGTCGCACCAATTATTCGCGCATTGCTAAACCGGGAACTCCGGATGCCGAACGCGCTCAGTTTGATGGCGGCGTCTATCGCTATCATCCTGTAAAACACTTTTGGGAACCGTATGCCGACGGGACGACGAATCCGTGGGGCATCGATTGGGACGATTTTGGTGAAGGCTTTGTTTCGAACTGTGTCAATCCGCATCTGTTCCATGTGATTCAAGGGGCGCATTACGAACCCTGGCGCAATCGCGAGTCGAGTCGCTTTGCTTATGAACGGATCGCGACGATCGCCGATCACTTCCACTATCTCGGTTCTCAAGATTTTCACGACGGAATCGGTAGCCCTGAAGAAGATAAACTTGGGGGCGGACATGCTCATTGCGGCACGATGGTTTATCTCGGTGACAATTGGCCTGACAAGTATCGCAATACCGTATTCATGAACAACATCCACGGCAAACGGGTCAACAACGATTTGCTCGATCGATCAGGTTCGGGTTACACGGCTTCGCATGGGCCTGACATCATCCGTTCGCGAGATCCGTGGCACATGGGAGTCACGATCCAGTACGGTCCCGATGGGAGTGTATTTTTCAGCGATTGGTCGGATACAGGCGAGTGCCATAGCGTTCGCAATACGCAGCGTGAGACGGGACGCATTTTCAAAGTCATGTATGGCGATGCGAAATCGACGCCGGTGGATGTTGCAAAATTGTCGGACGTCGAGTTAGTGAAGCTGCATTTGCATCGCAACGATTGGCATGTGCGTCATGCGCGGAGAGTGCTGCAAGAGCGAGCGGCAGCGGGGCGCGATATGACGTCGGTTCGCAACGAGCTACGAAAAATGTTCGACGAGCATCTCGAAGTGCCTCGTAAATTGCGAGCTCTATGGTCATTGCACGCTATCGGCGAAATTGACGATGCGTTTTTGCTCAGCCAATTGGCTCATGCGAGCGAATATGTACGGGGCTGGGCGGTTCGGTTACTGAGCGAGAATTTTCAAGCGGGTCGAACGGGAGTGCAAAAGTTAGCAGCCCTTGCGGCCAACGATGCGTCGGCTTATGTGCGATTGCAATTGGCCAGTGCACTACAACGTTTGCCGCTAACTGATCGCTGGGAGATTGCCAGCGAGTTGCTAAAACATGCTGAAGATACTGCTGATCAAAATCTGCCCTTGATGATTTGGTATGGAATCGAGCCGTTGGTGGATAGCGACCTGATGCGGTTTGT
>JANLQO010000340.1:0-3188 GCA_031367855.1 Planctomycetia bacterium
ACAGCCAATTCTTCCTCAGCTACGATAACCCCTGACATTGATGTCGATTTATATCGTTTCACCGTAACGTCAGGTCAAGTAGTCGATTTTGACATTGATACGACTCAGAATGGCCCCGGCGGTCTTGGCTCTTTCATCCGCCTATTCAACGCGCAAGGAACCCAATTAGCAGCGAATGATGATGCGGCCGCGCCGGGAGAATCGCTTGGATTCGACGCCTATTTGCAGTACACATTTGCAACAGGCGGCACATTTTACCTGGGTGTCTCGAATTTCAATAACGTGCTCTACAACCCAGTGAATGGCACCGGCGATACTGCCGGCGGGGTCAATTCGATAGGCGCCTATCAATTCATTGTGCACGAAGTGGTCAGTGACGTTAACGACACTGATGACGCGATCAGTGAAGCCATTGCGCTAGGGGTGATTGCCACTACGCCGACTACGGTCAATAACAGTATCTCTCCGGATATTGACGTCGATATGTTTGCGTTTTCGGTGAGTGCCGGGCAAGCAGTTGATTTCGATATCGATACTACGCAAAATGGCCCGGGAGGGTTAGGCTCGTATTTGCGACTTTTCGATTCGCAGGGTAATCAACTCGACTTCAATGACGATGGCGCCGCTCCGGGTGAAGATTCTATTGGCTACGATGCCTATCTGCGCTACTCTTTCGCGAGTGCTGGAACGTTTTACCTGGGCGTTTCGAATTTCAATAACACCTCCTACAATGCGCTGACGGGCGCTGGTGATAGTGCCGGCGGCTTGCATGCGACGGGTAGCTATCAGTTGACCGTGCAAGCCCTGCCACAAGATCTGGACGATTCAACGGCTGAAGCCACTGCGCTGGGTGCGATTACTACAAACCCCATCACGACGTCCGCGGCCATCACTCCAGACATTGACGTTGATATGTATCGTTTCACGGTGACAGCCGGTCAACTGGTCGACATCGATATCGATACGACGCTGAACGGACCCGGCGGCCTGGGCTCCTATATCCGTTTGTTCAACTCTCAAGGGACGCAAATTGCATCGAACGACGACGCGGCAGCTCCTGGCGAATCGCTCGGTTTTGATGCCTATTTGCGTCATACGTTTGCAACCGCCGGGACTTATTATTTGGGTGTTAGCAATTTTAATAACGTGCTCTACAACCCAGTAAACGGTAACGGCGATACAGCTGGCGGATTCCATTCGATTGGCAGTTATCAGCTGATCGTGCAAGAAGTCGTGACCAACGTTAACGACTCCGATGATGCGATCAGCGAAGCAATTTCCCTGGGAGCTGTTTCAACGACACCGATTAATTCGAATCAGAGTATTACTCCAGATACCGATGTCGACATGTTTGCATTTACGGTTACGGCCGGTCAGGTAGTCGACTTCGACATCGATACTGCGCTGAACGGACCGGGTGGATTGGGGTCGTACATTCGACTTTTTAATGCGCAAGGTATCCAACTTGACTCCAACGACAACGGTGCGGCACCGGGTGAAAACACGCTCGGCATCGATGCCTACCTAAGGCATCTGTTTCCGACCGCGGGAACTTTCTACCTCGGCGTTTCAAATTCAAATAATGTTAACTACAACGCACTTACCGGTGACGATGATACTGTGGGAGGCGCCAATTCAACGGGCACTTATCAAGTCATCATTCAGGCACTTCCCGTTGACGTCGACGACGCAATCAACGAAGCCACCGCACTTGGTTCCATCTCTACTTCGCCGGTCACCCGTGCCGCAAGCATAACGCCAGACATTGACGTCGACATGTATCAATTCTCCGTCATCGCCGGGCAAGTCGTGGAGTTTGATATCGACACAACCCAGAACGGACCCGGCGGCCTTGGATCTTACCTTCGCTTGTTCAATCCACAGGGCACGCAGCTCGACTTCAATGATAACGCCGCAGCTCCAGGGGAATCGGTTGGGTTCGATGCCTACTTGAGATATACGTTTGTGGCAGGGGGGACCTACTATCTGGGCGTATCAAACTCTAACAACAATGCCTATAACGCCATTACTGGCAACGGCGACATTGCGGGCGGACCGGATTCGATTGGTACCTATCAATTAACCGTTCAGTCGCCGGCGGCCGCGACAAAGTCTTTGAGCGTGGTGATCACTCCCAATTCAATTCCTGAGATCAATGGAGTGGCAACGGGCACGGTGACGCGAAACAACGCAGATTTGAGCCAACCCCTGACAGTGACACTCGCTAGCAGTGACACGAATGCAGCGACGGTGGCCCCCTCGGTGGTTATCCCTGCGAATCAGTCATCGGTGAATTTCCAAGTTCTTGCAGTGCATGACGCAACGCGGGGTACTTTATCGGTGACAATTACAGCAGTTGCTGCTGAGTTTGTCAGTGGCGGTCAAACGATTACCATCACCGATGGCGATTTGCGTTGGCATAATGCAAGAAATCCAGCCGACGTCAACGACGATGGCGATGTCAGCCCGCTCGACGCACTGTTGGTCATTAACTATTTAAATACCGTTGGTGGTGGGAACGTACCAGCGGGCAATCCGCCTCCATTCATCGACGTAAGTGGCGACAATCAAATCTCGCCCCTGGACGCTTTGCTCGTGATCAACAGACTAAATCAACGTGGCAGTGGAGAAGGAGAGGCATCCGGCGGAGTTTTCGCTGCGGCCTCCCACGCTTCGCTGGTGGATTCGGTCTATTCGCAGTTTGGACAAGCGGCATTCGATGACCTGCTTAGCAATGAGGTATTCCAAGGTCGCAGGAATATGGTATTGAGGTAAGGAATCGCGCCGCCCGGGTCGCGCACGATTAGCAGGGACTGACCTGTAGACGAAGACTTACCACGTAGCCGCGGATCTCCGAGACGCTGAATTGTCCCCCTCGGAGAGGCGGACCCACGGGCTGGGGTGGGGAAAAGAACCGGGCTTTGCCCTAAGGTCAAATAGCCAAAGAAACCGAAGCGTTAATCGTTTTCGGCGCGTAAGACGGAGATAAAGGCTTTTTGGGGAATGTTGACGCTGCCAAATTGCTTCATCTTGGCTTTGCCCTTTTTCTGCTTGTCTAGCAGTTTGTTTTTTCGCGTGACGTCGCCACCGTACAGCTTGGCAGTTACGTCTTTGCGGAACGGTTGAATGGTCGCACGGGCGATGATGGTGCCGCCAATGGCACCTTGAATGGGGATCTTGAACTGATG
>JANLQO010000285.1:0-2256 GCA_031367855.1 Planctomycetia bacterium
CGGAAGGCGTTAGCCTCCGGTTCTATACACAACCGGAGGCTAACGCCTTCCGGCTGATTAACCAAACCGCTGTAACAACTACTACCTGTTCAATCTCCTAAGCGGGACGCTCTCTAACGCCTTCCGGCTGATTCAATCAAACCGCTGTAACAACTACTACCTGTTCAATCTCCTACGCGGGATGCTCTCTAACGCGTTCCGGCTGATAAAATCAATGGACTGCTTAGGCTGCTCCTCAAAAATTTTGACAAAGTGAGTGCCATTGGGCTAAAGCTTGCACTCCAGCGCATCGGCGGCTGAAAATTGCAAACCGAGCCGTGTGCCCTTCGAGCTAGATAATTCTTATCAAATTATCGCAGACTGGGAAAGAGAGATCGACTTTGAGGACTGTGGCAAAATGAGTTTTCAGAATGGCCAAACAACCGTCGACGCTCGTCCGATAACAGACTGGTAAAGCGCTACAAGCGTCATAATGATATTGTTCGTTGCCTTTGGAAAGGACACCCGAGATGCGCAAATTCTTTGTGATGAGCTTGGCTGGGTTAGCCCTCTCAACTCTACCTTCCGCCGCCGTGGTTTGCGGTCAATCTCGGGGCATCGTTCCAGGCACTGGCGTCGAAATTGCCAAAGTCGGTGATGACTTTGAGGACCCGACCTGGAATTACATACCCAATAATCCCAAAAGCACCGAAGACATCGACAAAAACCAACACCAACCGGTGGGACGGTCATCCAACGGACGCTGGTACGAAGGGGTAAAACGCGGGCATCCCGACATTGTGCGTCGCGTTGAAACTCCGCCCGGTGGCTTGCCGGGCAGTGAAGGCGCGTTGCTGATGCAATCGCTTTACACCGGCATTCCGAACCGACCCAGCGGCGTAATGCATCAAGAAGATTTCATTTGCAATGTTCAAAATCGTATGGGTGGACCCATGTCCGTCGCTCAGTCGCCAAGCGTCACGACGCGAGTCTTCTTGCCACCGATCGACGAATGGGAAAAACGCAGTGGCCCACAGTTCGCTTTCCGCGCTGCTCTCGAAACAACGCCACCCAAGAAGCCGTTGTTTGATTTTGGCCCCGACAAGGAAGGAGACGACGGCATTTACTGGCCTGGCTTTTTCCTGGTTCTTGAAAGCAAGCATCAAACCAAACAAGATGAAGACTATGCCTACTGGCGCATTCGCGCTGCGCGCAATGGTGGCGACTTCAAGGGCTTGCAAGTCACCACGACTGGTTGGTGGACTTTGGGAATGTCCTTTACACCAGATGGCATGGTGCATTACTACGCCAAGCCAGGTGTTGAAGACCTGACAGCGGAAGACTACATCACCTCGCAGTTCCCGTATAGCTACAAAGCGCTGCGTTTCCGCTCATTCTTCTATAATGTCGTCAATGGCGACGACGGCAAACACTGGACAACCCCCTGGATTGTGGACGATCCCAAAGTCTTCGTCGCTCAAGGTGGAAACATGGCCAGTGCGCCGCAGAGCGCCAAGCGCCGCTAGGACAATTAAATCCTTAGGAGAACGCGTTTTACTTTGCGGGGCCGAGCACTCGGTCCAAGTGCTCTTTAAGAATGCGCGACCAGACTTGGTAACCCTCGCGGTTCAGATGAAGCATGTCCTCAACGAAGTATTTTGCGATTGGTTTGCCAGTTTCATCCAGATAGAACTCTTCCGTAGCGATGAAGTGCAACGATTTTTCCGTCTCGCAGACCTTAGCCAACTCTGCATTCGCTTGCCGAATCTCGGGCCAGGCATTGAATCTTGAAGGCGTGGGGGTAACGGCGAGCACGAAAATTGCCTCCGTTGCGTGTGTCTTGCGAATTCGATCAACGGTGTACTTGAACAATTTGGCGACTTCGACGGGTGACTTGTCGTCGTCTTGACCAACGATGTCGTTGCCAACAAATACGACCAGTGCTTTGAACTGATGCGGGCTGACGATGCGATCAATGTAGACAGCTAAGTCTGAAAACTTGGCTCCGCCATAGCCTCGATTGATGGTCTTGCGCGGTGACATGTCGGCATCCAGGTCTGTCCACCGACGGATGCTTGAACTGCCAATAAACAAGATCGCGTCTTTAGGGTCAGGCTGGCTTCGATCTTGCGCCTCGAGCTTGGCAATGTCCGCTTCCCATTTTTCCGTCGCGGTGGCTCGGTACCGGGAAAGCGGATCAGAATCGGTTGCTTTGTCCTGCGCAAGAATGAGCAGAGGTGATGCGGTGATGAGCAAAGCGGCGAGTAGCTGGCGAAT
>JANLQO010000354.1:0-10778 GCA_031367855.1 Planctomycetia bacterium
TTCCAGAGTAATATGGAAAATCTTACTCAGCACATTCTCATCGACCGCCAAAACACTTCACGGTGTAAGGACCGATCCAATGAACAAACACATCGCGAATACAAAAATGGTAACACGTCGCATCGAAGGTGTCTCCTCAACAGGGGCAACTGGGTCAGACAAAACACATGCACCAATTTAGTCGGTAGATGGGGCCCTCGCAAACGGATGTTTTCAAGACGCATTAATCTTTAAGGATTTTGTATTGAAAATTTCAATAATTCTGACAGTGCTTTTCTGTTATACCCCAAATTCTCGTTTTTCGACCGCAGAACGTAGTAGCTGGTGGCAATACGGGAATACGGGCAACCCGAACCGTCGATGAGCTGCCTTGCGCAAGCTCGAATTTACTAGGCTGGAATTATTTGATGTCTACTTTGAAAATAGGGACGATTTTTGTTGGCGTTGAGCCAATTCCTCGACAAGAAAGTGCCCGTCATGGTGGCCATGGAAGCCTATTGCTGCACGCAATTCTAAAGTTTCCGAAGTAAGTGAGGAAAAGGTGCTGGGGAGACTGCGATAGATATCTGTGTCGGCGTTTATTGATAAAAAGCGATCACGCCGCTGCCAACCCTTGGACGGTGTGATCGCTTCAAAGTCGGACGCGGTGGATGGCCGTCGCGCCGCGTCCTGTCGACTGCGTCATGGCTGAATTGCTTCACCGCCAGCGACTGTGAAGAGCTTCTTCAATAGGCCGATATCGATCGCTTTCGAAAAGTAACGCACGCTGCCATCGGCAAATCCAACCGTGTAACCAGTTGCGTCAAAACCGCCAAACTCAGGCAGTAAATCTTTCGTTATATCGACTTCGATGTCTTCAGGCTTCGTCCAAGGGATCTCAGTTTTCGCTTCCAAAAAAGCAAGCGTGTTTGACGTACCGTCGAGTAGGTCTTGGATACGAACTCCTTTTGATGAGCGACTAAAAAGCAAGCCATTGCCATAGGCTGCAGTAACTGCCGTCATGGTCGAATCATTCGGCTGGGAAGGATGGCGGAAAACGCGGGGCATTTGCGCCAAAACCTTCATATTCGCGGGACTGTCCCAAGGTTCGTTCTTTTTGTATTCATCATACAGGCCTATTTTTACTTCCAAAAACGGAAGTAACTCAACACGCCAACTGCGCTTCATTCCACTGTCGGGATCAACGATGGAGGCAGGCGGAAAGTTTCCATTGGCACTGTGATATTGATGCATGGCCAATCCAATTTGCTTCATGTTGTTCGCATGTACGCCACGATCGCCTGCGGACTTCGCTGCTGCCAGCGGTGCGACCAAAAATTTCGCGAAGCTGTCCATATCCATTGCAATCCTGAGTTGAATCTCTGTGCCAGTAGTTGCCTCCAACTCGTGAGTTTCAAGTAGCCTTGTAAGCGCCTCAGAAATTTCCCTAATGCTTTCATCTGGAGCTCCCTTTGCCATGCTCAGCATGTTCGAGAGCATGGCGATTGTAGCTTGCAGGGTTGCTTCGATCTTCCTCACACCGGCCTCATCTTTTGCTTGAGTTGTAAGCGAAATGCGAAGTTGATCGTCAAGTTTGGCTTCGATTAAATGACCACTTGCGGATTGCCACAGTGGAGAAAACATCGCGACAGTTGGATTCCCTCCGAACTGGCTCGCGAATTCAATTAGTCCATTCGTGCTCACTGAAGCCACCATCAAGCCTTTCGTAGCAGCCTTCCATTTGTCCGTTTGGGTCAATGGTGATAGTGACTTTCCTGCAGTAAGAATCATTTGCTCCACGACGAACGCGTCGCCAAAGATCAGCGTCCGATCGTCTGGGGAAAATCGTCCAAGGCGGCCATCAGAGGATTTTTCATATTGGTAAAGCAACAGATTCGCTTTTTGCCATGTAACACCCGATGGGCCAGAGTTTGGTTCAAAGCGAACGCGCGCTTCCTTGTCGTTGAAGGCAACACATGCAGCAATAGGCGGCGTCGGTTTTGCGTTGTTAGGGATGTACACAGCCGTCACCTGGGTAACGTCTTTTATCACTCCGAGAGATTTGACCAAATCTGCCGGAATGAGCTTCGCGGAAACTAGTTTTTCAGCAGCACTGTAGATCTGATTGGCGCGTATTACGGCAACGACTGCGGCCGCTTCCGGAACGTACCTTGCAATCAATTCTGAACCTTGCTCAGCAACTGGTCCGCCGGCAGCGGCCTTCGCCTTATCCTGCGCTAGCAGACCAGTTGCAGGCGCGTTCGTACCGGGCGGTCGTAATCCGATGGCGACCAGTGTGACCGCGAGCACACCAATTGTTGTTGCCCAGCGCATAGTCCCAGACCCTTTGCCCGACAGAAATTTCAAATCTCGAAGCATCTCGATTCTCCTCAAAAACGTTCTGCGGGTTGGCAGAAATGAATGGGCCGGCCAGCCCACTGGTTCCGATGAGTGTTTCAGCGCTAATTCACCGATCGCATCTAGATAGACTCGCGATCCTCCGACAATTTGTGCGGCCATCGCATCTGCGGCCAGTTCCTGCTCCAGTCGCAAACGATTGGCCAACCAGTGAACCAGCGGATGGTAGAAGTGCAGTAGTAAACCGATCTGGGCGAAAATGGTCGCCAAAAAATCCCCGCGACGGATGTGAGCGATCTCGTGGGCAAGAATGCTGCGAAGTTGGATCTCGGACCAGTTTCGCCAGTTCTCCGAGAGCAAAACGACCGGCTGCTTCCAACCGACAGTCGCTGCTAGCGAGAGCTTCTTCGACTCCCGTATTGCGATCTTTCGCGTGCAACCAAGCTCTGCGCGAATTATATCCACTAGTTCTCGCAACTGGCGATTTTCAAGTGGACGACTAGTGAGAACGAACATCCGCACTCCCACTAGCCCACCTACCAAGCGAATGAGGCCGACGATAAGGCACAAAATGACCAGCAGACCGACCGCTTGCCCAATGGTCCATTTATTCGAAGTAGGTAAGTCTTCGGCAGGGACAGCTACGGAAGAGATGTTTTCAACCCAAGTTAATAGTCCCGACAGCGCTTCGTTTGTCGAAGCAGCATTGAATCCAGCTCCAAAGCTAGTCGTTGGATCACGTTGTTTTGAGCCTTGGTCTATCTCGTTAAGCCTCTTTTCAAATACTCCCGAAGTATTGGGCGCGGAGGTAAAACTCGCATTCGATTGACGAAGCCAACTTGGCCACGAACTGAAACTGCAGAACGTTAGCAAAGTCACCGACAGCAATGTGATGACTAGCGGCAATCCGGCGGACGCCTTCAGCGAACGTCGCATGATCAAACTGACCGCGATTCCAAATACAGCAACCAGCGTCACTTGCAACACGCAAATCAAGAGATTTCCAACTGCAGTCATGATTCGGATTCCGTAGAGTGTTTGTTGCGCGTGCCAGCCTACTTTTTAGCCTTGGGTTTCTGCTTTTGCGAATCAAGTATTTCGCGAAGTCGTTGTTGCTCTTGCGAAGTCAGTCTGTCTTCGTCGAACAGTTGCACGAGTAGGCGTGCTCTCGACCCTCCAAAAACTTTTTGAACCAGATCGCCCAGCATCGTCCGCGAAACTTCTTCGTAGCTTCGGGCAGGTTTGAATTTGAACGGCCGCTCGTCGCAAGTCTGCGTTAAGAATTGCTTGTCAAGCAAAATACGCACCAGCGTCGCAACTGTGGTGTAAGCCAGATCTCGCCCTTGTGACTCGAGCGTTTCGCGAATGTCGGCGGCTGTTGATTCGCCCCGTTCCCAGAAAACGTGCATGACCTCCAATTCACGTTCCGTCAATTCTTTCGCCTTAGGTCGAACCATTTCGTTCCTCCTACGATTGCGATAACAACTCGAGCCCAGTCGTTTGGTTATTTAGATTTGGTTTTATAGTAGCAGTTGAAATCGGTATGTCAACTAAGAAATGAAATTTTTTGCGATATGTTTGCGGAGGAGGGGAGGAGAACAGGGACACTCACCGTTGCTAGGTGGTGCAGAGGCAAAGCAAGTGGGCGCCAATCTTGGCGCTGGGAGCGGAAGGCAGAATACTAATCGGTCGCTTGCATTGTTTCTCAAGTCAAATCGAAGAAGGCGCATCAAAGGAGTTTGAGGTTGCCTGCTTCGCGAAGGCAAGGCAACGATATCGTCAAAGTTAACTGGCATCTTCGAACGGCATGGCAGCTCAGCGGCGCTTTGGCAAGCTCCATTGCAGAGGCTCAGTGCTCAGTGTGCGCAATGAAACGGTACCTGACACCTTTTCTGCTATTTTCCGTGAAGCAATTGATTCAGTGCAGCCGCGAGCTGGTTTAGCTCGCTGCCATCATAGGTGTTACGTGCGACCATGGTTTTGGCTGCTTCGGTCCAGGCGATATCAGCTCCGGGGGGTAGGTCTTCGAGGGCGAACGCCCGGTTTGATGGAAGTCCAAGAAAAAAACTGCGTCCGTCGACATGGATCTTACGATCTTCGTTCGTCCCGGGCGCAACGACTCGTAAAGTCTTATCGGCGCGGACAGTCCGTCCCTCGCGGTCGGTGTGGAGTAACCAAATGACCAACGCCAATTTGCCCGTGTGCGCATCGATCCAAATCAAATGTCTGGTGAGAAAGTCCATGTGCTGGTGATCGCGGAGCATGATTGCCGGTGCGTCGAACATAATGAGCGTTGGAGTCCGCACTACGACCTTTACGTTGGCGATCTGCTTTTCATTTTCGCTGAGCATTTGGCGACTATAGAAGTCCAATCGCGCGCCGAGTCGAGCGGCAGTTTCGGTTGAAATCGTGGTCAGTTTTTCTTGGATGGCAGTGCTGTAGGCTATGCCCGCTTCTTCAAGTCGATAGGATTCCGTTCCGTCGCTGCCCACGTGTCGTTGGACGGTGGCGAGAATCGTAAGTGTCAATTGAGAAACGGCGTTGCGAATCGATTCGCTGAGTTTGGTGGTATCCCCGCTGGCAATCCGAGGCGTAGCGAGCAAAATGACTCGATTCCACCTTGCCGCTTCTGGGTTGCCGACGATCGTGCCAGGGGCAATCGAAGGAATGGGTTTTTGCACACTTGCCTCGTCGCCGCTCTGGGCTTGAACGGTGTGGGCTTGAATTTGTGTAACCAAAATCAGCCAAACGAACGACGTACGGTGGATGTCCATAAATACTCTAAGATAGAGGCGTCAGGGAAAGCAAAATCCCTGACAAAAGAACATGCCCGGAGAGGGTCAGACCCCTTTTGAGACAAAGCCTAAATTTTAAGGGCATTCATGTCGGACGCAAGTCAATTAAATGATCCGCTTATTGTTGTGCGCAATGCATGCAAAGTCTACCGAGATGGACACGTGCGGGCCCTTGACGGTATTTCATTGACCATCGAATCGGGCGAGTTTCTGTCGATTATGGGGCCAAGCGGATGCGGTAAGTCGACGTTGCTAAACATCATCGGTGCACTGGACCTGCCGACTGAGGGTGAAGTGCTTTTTCGGGGTCGTCCGTTATCGAAAATGGCAAATCTAGATCAGCTGCGAGCGCATGAGATTGGATTCGTGTTTCAATCGTTTTACTTGTTGCCAAATCTGACGGCCGAAGAAAATATCCAGTTGCCGATGTTCGAAGGCAAGCTGAAGCCCAGTCAACGAGTTGCGAGAGCGAGAGAATTGTTGGCTCGTGTCGGACTAGCGGACCGCGTTGGCCACTTGCCCGAGCAGCTTTCGAACGGGCAGAAACAACGAGTGGCGATTGCGAGGGCACTGGCGAATGATCCGGCGGTTGTGCTGGCAGATGAACCGACTGGTGCGCTCGATAGTAGGAACGGTGCGGAGGTTATGCAATTGCTCGTCGAGCTCAGTGTCGAGCATAGAACGACGATTGTAGTGGTGACCCATGATCAAAGTGTCGCCGACCGATCGCGCCGCATTGTGCGCATGATGGACGGGCGGATTGCCCGTTGATTGGCCAGATTGAAGCAAAGTGAGATGGCTGAGTTGTGCAGTGACAGCCTTGCAAATGGCTCCCCAATTACTGAAGGTTTTTGAAAGTTGAAGCGCCTGAAGATCAAAGCGATACAATACATGCCGTATGAGTTTCTTTTTGAAGGACGCATCGCTTGAACGCAAAGCAAAATGTCCAGCTCCCTTCCTTCTTTGCCATCACGGCGCTGGTGGTGCTCCTGCTGCTGGCAGGGAGCTCGCAGGCTCAGAATCATCCGGCTAAGCCGCTCGTCGTCGGTAGCGAAGAGGACTATCCGCCCTTCTCCATCGGCAAGTCGGAAGAAGCCGCTGGCGGTTTCACGCTCGAGTTGTGGAAGGCAGTTGCGGCCGAGCAAAAGCTCAGTTACACGGTCCGCGTCGAGCCGTTCCGGAAAATTCTGGAGGATTTTAAAGCAGGGCAGATCGACGTGCTGATCAACCTCGCCCAGTCGGAAGAGCGCAGTGCCTTCGCAGATTTCTCGGTCCCACATGTGATCGTCCAGGGCGCGATCTTTGTACGAAGAGATGAGTCGCGCATCCGATCGGAGGAGGATTTCGCAGGGAAGGAAATCCTCGTGCTTGATGCCGATCTTGCGCACGATTACGCGGCATCGAAAGGGTGGCAGCTCGTGCTGGTCGACAGCGTTGCCGACGGATTGAAGCTGCTCGCATCCGGCAAACACGATGCCATGCTTGTGAGCAGACTGGTGGGAATGCAGACCCTGCTTGAGGAAAAGATTTACAACGTCATGGCCCTGAAGGCGCGGGCCGGTTTTTCGCAGAAATTTTCCTTTGCGGTAAAAAAGGGAAACTCGCAACTGCTAGCGAAATTAAACGAAGGACTGGCCGCAGCCAAAGCGTCCGGTACGCAAGATGCCTTGTATGAGAAATGGTTCGGCGTGTTCGAAGTGCGGCAGGTTACCATCTGGGACGTGCTGACTTACCTTGGACCGCTGGCGATTATCGGCCTGATCCTGGCGGGAGTATCTCAGGTAAGGCAGCGCGAACGCAAGAAGGCCGATGACACGTTGCGGGAGCGTCAAGAGCGGCTGCGCGCGGCTCTGACGGCCTCGGGTACCGGTACCTTCCGGTGGAATATCCGCACCAATGAACTGAGCTGGGATGAGCCGCTGGATGCCCTCTTCGGCCTACCTCCCGGGCAGACGGTCCGTTCGCTAGAGAAGTTCATCGCCACAATCCATCCGGATGATCGCCCCGACGTGGTGGAACGTTGCGAGCGATGTGCGCGTGAGGGTGCGGATTTTGACATGGAGTTTCGCGTGATCTGGCCCGATGGTGCCGTCCATTGGCTGGACGACCATGGGAGGGTTTTCTTCAGCGAGGATGGCAGGCCGCTCTATATGACTGGCGCATGCGTCGATGTTACCGAGCGCAAGAAGGGTGAAGAGGCGCTCAGGGCTTCGGTTGAATTCACCCACAGTTTGATAAGCTCCATGCAGGATGGTTTTTCGGTGCTGGACGCGAACGGGTTGCAAGTTGATGCAAACCCAGCTTTTTGCACAATGACCGGTTTTGAACGTGAAGAAATCATCGGTACCGGGGCTCCCTTTCCGTATTGGCCGCCGGAGGAATATGTGCGGATTCAGGCTGCTTTGAACGCGACAATGAAAGGCAACGTCACTGATTTCGAATTGAACTTCATGCGCCGCAGCGGTGAACGATTTCCGGTGATCGTCAGCCCATACGCTGTGAAAGATCAGGCTGGTGACACTATCAGTTACTGCGCGACCGTGAAGGACATTACCGCCACCCGGCGGGCGAAAATCGAGCGCGAGTTGCTGGACAGAAGAGTGCAGGAGACGCAGAAGCTTGAAAGTCTCGGCGTGCTCGCCGGAGGTATCGCGCATGATTTCAACAACCTGCTCACAGCCATCCTGGGCAATGCCAGCGTCGCGCAGTTGAAGCTGCCTGCCGGATCACCCGTGCACGAGTTCCTTGAACGTATCAACGAGACCTCGCTGCGAGCGGCAGATCTCTGCAAGCAGATGCTGGCCTACTCGGGACGCGGCCACTTCGTTGTGCAGAGGCTCGAACTCGGCAAACTGGTAGAACAAACCGCGCAGCTGCTTCAAATCTCGATCAGCAAAAGGGCCCAGCTGCGGTTTCACCTCGCGCCTGGGCTGCCGCCGGTCGAATTGGACGCTACCCAAATGCGTCAGGTAATTATGAACCTCGTGATCAATGCTTCCGAAGCGATCGGCGACAGCAGCGGGGAAATTAGCATTTCCACAGGACTGACCCACGTTGATCAAGACTATCTCCGAGGCAATCTCTGGGACACCGATTTAGCGGAAGGCGACTATGTATTCCTCGATGTCACCGACAACGGTCTTGGGATGAGCGCTGAGACGCAGGCGAGGATTTTCGACCCGTTCTTCACTACAAAATTCACTGGACGTGGACTTGGGCTCGCCGCGGTGCTGGGAATCGTGCGCGGGCATAAAGGCGCGATTAGGGTTGATTCCGCACTGGGTCGCGGCACCACTTTCAAGCTGTTCTTTCCGGCGGTTGCGGGTGCCAGCGAAACTGCCAAAACGACTCAGGAAGCCAACCCGACATGGCAGGGAAAAGGCACCGTACTGGTCGTGGATGACGAGGAAATGATGCGAAGCGTGGTCGCGAAAATGATGCCTCTGCTGGGGTTCGACCACGTGCTAGCCGCAGACGGTCGCGAAGCCGTCGAGATCTTCCGCGCCCATCCCTCGCAGTTCACACTCGTTTTGCTCGACTTGACCATGCCGTGCATGGACGGCGAACAGACTTTCGCGGAGCTGCGCCGGCTGCAACCGGACGCCCGCGTGGTGCTTATGAGCGGCTTCAATGCTCATGAGGCACAGGGGCGCTTCAAAGGCAAAGGACTCGCCAAATTCCTTCAAAAGCCCTTCACCATCGCCGCACTGAGCACAGCCATCCAAGAGGTATTGGACAGTCAAGAGATGGAGTACGGATGAGAGGACTTGAACCTCCAAGGGATTGCTCCCACTAGGACCTGAACCTAGCGCGTCTGCCATTCCGCCACATCCGCATGTGCGAGTGCCAATTGTTAAAGTTACCAGCAAAGTGTCAATAGGTCATGTTGGTGGTTTGTCAGCATGGGTTGGCTGGGCGGACCAAGATTCTGGCCGGACTAAGATTCGAGTAGACCGATATTCTGCGGGATCAATATTCGGGTGGTCCAATATTTCGGGTGGTCCAATATTCGGGCAACAGCGAGACACTTCGCGCAACTTTCTTTTATCCCGTCCCAATTGGCGTGCATTTTGCAAGGCTGACGGGTACCGATCCGAGCAACAAGGGTTATATCGCGATGTTCGGTTTCGTTATCGGAAGAACATTGGCAAATTTCGATTGCGTGGGTTCTTTTATCGTGATGGAGGGATAACAAATGGTGAAGAAATTGCAATTGCTGGGCGGGCTAGCTGCCGTTTTGGCAGCGGGGGTGGGTGCGAGCTTCTTGCTTCAAGGCGAACATAATGCGCCGAGCCGCCTCTACGCGCAGCAGGCCGCAGTTGCCCAGGGGGCTCATGAGGAGTTATTGGTCGGAGCGGAGAAGCTGTCCCAAGCTTTTCGTGCTGCGGCAAAGGCGCTACGTCCCTCGGTGGTAACGGTAACGGCAAAAGTCGATCAACAAGTACGACCGAAGATGTTGCAGCGTCGAGGTCAAATACCGAATTTGCCTGACGAGTTCCGCGGCTTATTGCCAGAAGAGTTGCTGCGTCAGTTCGATGCGCAAGGAATTGATCGCGCCGATCCATTTGACACCGAGGAATTGGAGCAATCGTCTGAACCCAAACCTGGAAAGTCGCAGTCGGTGAAGATTGGTGTCGGCTCGGGAGTGATTGTTTCCAAGGACGGCTACATCATCACCAATAATCACGTAGTCGCCAAGGCGGATGCGTTACAGATTCAGCTTAGCGATAATCGCACTTTCACCGCCAAAGTCATCGGTACAGATCCCAAGAGTGATGTTGCGTTATTGAAGATCGACGCACAGGGACTTGTTCCCGCGTCTCTCGGAGATTCATCAGCCATGGAAGTCGGTGACTGGGTTCTCGCCATCGGTAGTCCTTTTGAACTGGACCAAACGGTTACCGCCGGCATCGACAGCGCGGTGAATCGGTCAACCCAAAACGACATATTGCCTTACGAAGATTTTCTTCAAACGGATGCTGCCATTAACCCTGGAAATAGTGGTGGGCCGCTCGTGAATCTTCGCGGAGAGGTTGTGGGCATTAACACTGCCATTAACTCGAGCACAGGGTCGAGTGCTGGCGTGGGATTCGCGATTCCCAGTAACACCGTTGCGCATGTCATGCAAGACTTGCGTGAAAGTGGGCACGTCCGTCGTGGATTTATCGGAGCGCAACTGGCCGATGTTACGTATGAAACCCTGCGGGAGAAAAAGCTGCCGGAAGATGTGGTCGACGGCGTGGTAATCGATGGAGTTCAAGAAAACGGCCCGGCTGCCAAAGCAAAACTGCAGAAAGGCGATATCGTTACAAAAGCCAATGGTCGTGTGATCACTTCCGTACAAGCAATGCGAAACACGGTGGCCATGGTTCGCCCTGGAAAGACGGTTGATTTGGATATCTACCGTGAGGGCCGACCCATGAAGATCAGCATCACTGTGGAGGAGATGACTGACCAGAAATTGGCTGCGATGTCACCGAAGACCGAGATCGAGTCGCTGAAAATGGCGGTTGAGCCGCTGAATGCGGCCTTGGCGAAAGACCTCGGCGTGCAGGATATCGACGCGGGAGTGGTGGTGGTCGCCCTGGATCGTCGTGGAAAGGCAGCTCAGCTGGGTTTGCGTCCCGAGGATATCATCACGGAAGT
>JANLQO010000462.1:0-7331 GCA_031367855.1 Planctomycetia bacterium
AACTCAAAAAAGCTGCTTCTCACTTAAGACTTGCTTTTCTATGACCGCGATCTTGGGTATCTCTGCGTTTTATCACGACTCGGCAGCGGCATTGATCATCGACGGTCAAATTGTAGCCGCAGCACAAGAGGAACGATTTACACGCAAAAAGCACGACTATGATTTCCCCAAGCAAGCGATCGACTTCTGTCTGCAGCATGCCGGGATCACTTCGAAGGATCTCGACTATGTCGGTTTTTATGATAAACCTCTTTCGAAGTTCGAACGTTTGATCGAAACGTATCTGGCATTCGCGCCCCGCGGGTACCGTTCGTTTCGACAAGCGATGCCGCTGTGGCTGAAACAAAAATTACATGTCCCGCGCGAGGTTCGCAACGGCTTGCCGGACTACAAACGACGTATCGTTTTTCTTGATCATCATCAGTCACATGCAGCCAGCGCATTTTTCCCATCGCCTTTTGATGAAGCAGCGATCCTGACGCTCGACGGTGTAGGCGAGTGGTCAACTACATGCGTTGGTCACGGCCAAGGGAACAAGCTTAAGTTGCAGCAAGAACTTCGCTTTCCGCATTCATTGGGGCTGCTGTACTCGGCGTTCACCTATTACACCGGTTTTCGGGTCAACAGCGGCGAGTACAAGCTGATGGGTTTGGCACCCTACGGCGAACCTAAATACAAAGACCTGATCCTCGCGCATCTGCTGGACTTGAAACCCGACGGCTCGATGCGGATGGACATGAGCTATTTCAATTACTGCCAAGGTCTAACCATGACTGGGCCAAAGTTCCATCGCTTATTCGGTGGTCCGCCGCGCCCAGCGGAGTCGCTGGTTACACAGCGCGAGATGGACTTGGCGGCATCCGTGCAAGCCGTTACCGAAGAAGTTATGCTGCGAATGGCACAGCACGCACATCGTTTATCTGGATCGAAAAACCTCGTGCTGGCCGGTGGCGTCGCGCTTAATTGCGTTGGTAACGGACGCATCCTACGCGAAGGCCCCTTTGAAAACATTTGGATTCAACCTGCCGCGGGTGACGCTGGGGGCGCGCTGGGCACCGCTCATTTCATCTGGCATCAATTGCTCGACCGTCCGCGAACGCCACAGTCACCTGACGGTCAACGCGGATCCTTCCTCGGCCCCGCTTTCTCCGATGCAGAAATCTGTTCTGTGCTTGAACAGCATCATGCCGTATTTCAGTGTCTTGAATGCAATGAGCAGTTGTGTGATGCAGTTGCAAAGTTGATCGCGACCGAAAAAGTCGTCGGTTGGTTTCAAGGTCGTATGGAGTTTGGACCGCGCGCGCTCGGTGCTCGCAGCATTTTCGCCGACGCTCGCAGCCCGCGCATGCAATCCATCATGAACCTGAAGATCAAGTTTCGCGAATCTTTTCGCCCCTTCGCGCCGATTGTTTTGCAAGAGCAAGTTGACCAGTACTTCGAAATGCGCCCTCAAGAAGACAGCCCTTACATGTTGCTGGTTGCTCCCGTGTGCGTTCAACGCCGCTTGCCAAAGACTGCCGAGACCAATGCTGCGTTCGGCATCGAGCGACTCAATCTTGCGAGGTCCGATATTCCAGCCGTAACTCACGTTGATTATTCGGCTCGTGTCCAAACGATTGATCGAGTCCGAAACCCGCTCGTCCATCTTTTGCTAGCTCGTTTTCATGAATTGACAGGCTGCGCAGTGATGATCAACACGAGCTTCAATGTGCGCAGTGAGCCGATCGTCTGCACGCCGCTGGATGCCTATCGTTGCTTTATGATGACCGACATGGATGCCCTCGTCGTGGGTAAGCAACTGTTACTCAAAGCTGAGCAACCCATGCCGGCGGATCCTGAATCGCGTAGGAAATACTTGAAGCAATTCGAACTGGACTAGAGAAAGCGGACCGTATGCGCCTCATTGAAATCAATTGGTCGCCCTCTCACAGGCAACTCCGCCAGTTCGGCTGGTTATGCTTGATTGCTTTGCCCCTGTTGGGTTGGTTGTGGCAAGCGAGTCCGACGGGCATTGCGATGCTCTTTGGCATTGCGTGCCTGGTAGTTGCATTGGCCTATTGGCAACCGCAAATCATTCGGCCGTTATTTGTAGGTATCATGGTATTCACAGCCCCGATCGGCATGATTGCTGGCGAATTGTCGATGCTGTTGATCTATGTCGTGATTTTTTTGCCGATTAGTCTTATATTTCGAATCGTGCGTCGCGACGCATTGCAGCTTAGAATAGACCGCGAAGCCGAGTCGTATTGGCAGGAAAAAACTGAACCCAAAGATGTCGCGAGTTACTATCGACGTTATTGAATGAAAGCAAAATGGCCGATCCCGATAGCAAGAACAAGTTCGAACAAGAAGGTGATTCACAGCCACAGACGTTGGTTCAGGAGTTCGCGCAATTCATTGTCGAGAATAAGAAATGGTGGATGATTCCCATCCTGCTTTCGTTCGCTTTGATCGGATTGTTGGTGGTTCTCAGTTCGACGGGCGCGGCTCCGTTTATCTACACCCTGTTTTGAGACACCTGCGAACTGGCTTGCAAGGCGTTTTGGGAGTTGTGAAGTGAATCAAGTCGACTCCAAAGTTCACCCGTCACCGCGACCACAACTTGAACGCCTTGGGCGACGAATGGGTTGGTGGCTACGGACTGTAGTCGGTGCGACTTGCGTCGGCTGCGCGATATTGGCCATCAATAGCCTTCGCGGCAGCGCTACGATATCCAAGCTGGACATTGCAATTCCCACAGCGCTCGTGGTCACCCTGGCCTTGGTGGCGTTGCCTGGCCGAGTGGCGACTCGGATGCGCCAGAATGCTGCGAAACTTGCCGTCGGCATGGCAATCGCCTCAGCATTGCTGGAAAGTTACGTTCGAGTATTTGATCCTTTTCCAATTCTGCTTCGTGCGGGAAGGATCGACTTGCCGGCCAATCAAAAGAAACAATTCTCATCCGGAGGCATGGCTGGTCTGGATGCAACCATTTCGGTCACCTTTAATTCGCTCGGCTTTCGCGGCCCCGAGCCACCGCAGAAATGGAGTGAACACTTTACAATCATCTGCGTCGGGGGGAGCACCACACAGTGTCTCTATTTGTCGGATGGAAAAACTTGGCCGGATCAACTGGCAAGTAAACTTGCGCATGATTTCGAAAACGTGTGGGTCAACAACGCGGGTATCGACGGCCACTCCACGTTTGGGCATTTGGAGTTACTTAATCAGTATCTGGGCGGCCTTCGCCCAAAATTTCTGTTGTTCTACGTCGGACTGAACGATGTCGATCGCCACGATCTAAATCCTAATGATCAGAGCAGCCTGCGCAGCCAAGCCCGCCAGAATGATTCGCTCTCGCGATCGCTTCAACGATTTCTACTGCGATGTAGTGATGCCTTCGCACTGCTCGACAATTTGCGCCTCCAATGGTCAGCGAAACAAAGGGGTCTTACCCACGGAGAACCCATGGGTCATCGTCAATTGACACATGACGTCGCACCAAAACCACTTTCACGGATGGCTCGCCAGCAGTGGCTGCAGACCCGCGATCCAAGTTGTTTGGCTGGATACGAAGCACGATTGCGAGCGTTAGTCGAACGCTGCCGAGAGCTACAAATAGAATGCGCGTTGGCTACGCAGCCAGTTCTTTATGGTAATGGCGTAGACGACATCACGGGCATCGACTTAGAATCGATCCGTGTCGGCGAAGTCGATGGCGCGACACAATGGGAACTGTTGCAGCGCTACAACCAAGTTACTTTAAAGGTCGGCCAGGACCTCATCGTTCCAGTGATCGATGTTGCAGACAGGTTACCGAAATCCTCGCTCTACTTTTATGACCTCACCCACTACAACATTGAAGGGGCGAAAAAAGTGGCGACCATTATGTATGAGGATTTGTCTCCCCACTTAGCCACTTCCTGGCCACCTCACCACGGCAATTAACTAGCACTTGCCATGGGAACAGGCATCACGAAATCCGCAGCCAAGCAGAGCTTCAAATTTGAACAGCGATCAAGATTGAATTGCCGGGGCTCGCATCGGCACAGACACATCCCCAAGAATCGACCGCTCGGCAAGAATCGAATCGGGCTAACAATCCGCCGAGTCCGCACGCCTTTCGTATCGACGTACTCCATACTCAGCACCAAATCATCGGGACTTTGCATCGCTCGCGTCAAGAGTTGTTGGTACATGTAGCCTGCTCTCGGTCTTTTGACAATGAATTGCACAACCCATCGGTTGCTCTGTAACCAATCATCGCTGCCCGCGTGACACGTTTGGTCAACCAAGGGACCACGAACAAGTTTTTTCTAAAAATCCAATGCGGTACTGCGAAGCCAATACCGGACGCTCGCTTACGAATCCATCAGAAGTGATAGAATTGGTGGAGCGGTAACAAATGGAAGCCTTGATTGGGGGACGAGAGTAATGAATGAAAAAACGTATTGCATGCTTATTCACTTTTCCGTTTTTGCGGGTTACGCCGTGCCGATAGCGGGCTTGATTGTCCCTATCGTGCTTTGGCAATTGAAGAAAAACGAGATGCCGAGCGTGGATGCTCATGGGAAAATGGTGCTGAATTTCATCCTTTCTTCCTTGCTCTACGCGGTGGTTTTCTTTGCGCTCAGCTTTGTTCTCATCGGTATTCCATTGCTCATTGCGCTGTCGATCGCCTGCATCGTGCTGCCGATTATCGGTGGTATCAAAGCCAATGAAGGCGTCGTCTGGCAATATCCATTGATCATTAACTTCATCAATTAGCCCCCCAGGGCTGCGCTAGGAAACATTGGGAAAGAATCTGCTTGTGTGCGTGCATGAAGCACGCATTGATTTCGTAGAAATCGATCTACGTAAGCCGATTTCTCCGAAATCGGCACTTCAAAATGCTCATAGCGGTACCCCACAAGGGGTAAAATTCGATTAGAGTCTAGGGAATTGTTGCCTGCTCAATTATGCTTGACGAACCCTGGTGCTGTAGCCAGATTAGGCCTTAGGATACGCGCCAGGCTCGGTGGCACTGCTACAAAGCATGTCCCACTTTTTCACTCCTAATTTCTCATCCGAATTGACGGAAGCTCATGCGATTCTTGTTGCGATTGTTCATTGTGTTGCTCGTTCTGGGCGGGCTTGGCGCTGCCGCGTATTTTCCTTCGGCGGCCTACTTCAAAGAACGCAATCGTCCCAAGTACCGTTTTGAAGGTGTCGTTGAAGGTGACGTTACTCTCAACGTGAATGCCACGGGGACGGTGGAACCGACTCAACGAGTCCGAATTGGGTCGTTCGCCAGTGGCCCCGTGTCAGAGCTGAAAGTTGATTTCAATGACAAAATCAGTAAAGGGCAAGTACTCGCTCGCATCGACGCGCGCATCTATGACTCCATCGTGCTCCGCGATCAAGCTTTGCTGGATTCGAAGATCGCTGAAGTAGCTCGTGCGCAAGCTCGACTGCAGCAAGCGGAAAATGACGAAAAGCGAGCGTTCAAGTTATTGAAGATTAATCAGAACTTTATCTCAGAGACGGAAGTCGATCAGTTGAAGTACGCTCGGCTTGCAGCGGTTGCAGATTTGCGAGTTGCCGAGACATCGGTTGAACAAGCCAAAGCAAACCTCGACAATTCGAAAGGCAATTTGGCTTACACCGAAATCCTGTCGCCCGTGGATGGAACCGTCATCGATCGCAAGATTGACGTTGGTCAGACACTAGCGGCACAGTTTCAAACGCCGGAGCTGTTTGTCGTGGCGCCAAACATGGAAGACGAAATGCACATCTATGCCTCCGTCGATGAAGCCGACATCGGCTTGATTCGCGAGTCTCAAAAGGCTAAAAATCCGGTCCGTTTTACCGTTGACGCTTACCCCGATGAAGTTTTCGAAAGCGGTGTGATCCATGAAGTTCGCCTAAGCAGCACCGAAGAGCAAAACGTCGTGACCTATCCAGTTATCGTCAGCACGCCAAACAAAGAACTCAAGCTGCTTCCAGGTATGACGGCTAACCTCTCGTTTCAGATTGAGCACCGCGCGAATATTCTCAAAATCCCGAATTCGGCGCTGCGTTTCTATCCGCCAGATCGCAAGCGCGTTCATCCCGACGACCAGCCGATTCTGGACGGAGTCGAACAGGAGACAACTCAATTGTCCCAGCAAACACAAGTCAATCAATCCGCCAGCGAACGCGCGGAACTGAACCGAAATCGAATGAAGCGACACGTGTGGGTGCAAGAAGGCGAACTTCTACATGCTCGGGCGATTGTCGTCGGCATTTCCGATAGTCGATTCACCGAGTTGAAAAGTGGCGACCTCAAAGTGGGTGATCAACTTGTCATTGGCGAGCAGCCCAAGGCCTAGGGTGCGAGAATGCAGTGTGCGCGGTAAATTGTAGCGCCCCATCACTCGTCCCCCCTCGGCTCCTAATGATATGCTTGAAATCACACAACTTCGACAAAGCTTGCTCCAATCGTTGGAAAACTACGAGCGCTGCGGGTTGCGGAGAATTCCCCGAGTTTCCGCTGATACGCTTCCTTCTGAAATACTCGCTGCCATCGAGCAGGCTCGGACTCCTTCCACCGCCCACCCACCGCTTGCAGGCCCTCCGCCAGCGGTCACAGCAACCACTGCTGCGTCACCGATGCCGCCCACCGCGGTCGCCGACACCCGTACAGAAAGTGAAATTGTTGCAGAACGACCTTGGGTTTTGCCGGCGCTCAGTGCAGATGAGCGACAATCGCGTTTCGAGGTGCTCAACGGCGAAGTCAAAGCCTGCCGCAAGTGTGCCGATATCGTCTGTTTCCGACAACAAACGGTCTTCGGAACAGGACCGCTACAGCCGACGGTCTGCTTTATGGGTGAAGCGCCAGGAGCGGATGAGGATCGGTCGGGCGAGCCGTTCGTGGGCCGAGCGGGTCAGCTGCTGACAAAAATCATCGAGGCGATGCAACTGAAACGCAACGAAGTCTTTATCTTGAATGCACTCAAGTGTCGACCGCCACAGAATCGTACCCCGGTTCCCGAAGAGATCGAACACTGCCAGCCCTTTGTTGAGTCTCAACTGGAAATTCTGCAACCAAAGTATATCGTTTGCCTCGGGGCCGTCGCAGTCCGCTCGCTACTTGGTTTGAGTTTACCCGTGGGAAGTTTGCGAGGTCGGTTTCATCAATACCGTCAAGCTCGCGTGATAGTGACTTATCATCCCTCCTATTTGCTGCGAAACGAAAGCGCTAAGAAGCTAGTTTGGCAAGACATGCAGATGCTGATGCAGGAGCTGGGACTCAAACCACCTGGTCAAAACGCCAAATAGTGGAATCAAATACACTGTCTCGTGCCCCGTCCAACTCTAACAATGGGGTGGCA
>JANLQO010000469.1:0-3885 GCA_031367855.1 Planctomycetia bacterium
CATCGACTACCCAATCACGATATCGCCATGCCTCGTCCAACGCTCGGTCGCCTTCAAGGAAGCCGCCACGACCATCGCTAAAGCGAGCCACATCCAACCAATGCCGACCCCAACGCTGTCCATACATGGGCGAATCAAGCAGTTCATTCACCAGCGACTCGACGGCTGCTTGGTGGTCGACCATCGCGGCTGCTTCAAATGTTTGCATTTGCGCGGGAGTCGGCGGGATGCCAATCAGATCGTTGTAGATCCGTCGAGCTAAGATAGCAGGGGCGGCCCGCGGAGCCGCGCGCAGCCCGGCCTGCGTTCGTCGTTCGATGACAAAGTTATCGATCGAATTGCTTGCCACACTACTCGAGGCATTCTCGACCGCTGGTACCTCAGGGCGTCGAACTGGTTGCCAAGCCCAATGGCTTTGCTGCGCTGCGCTCCAATCAAACTTCGCCCAATCTTTCTTCGTTTCTGCCGTCGGGGTGCCCGGCGCTGAAGTTACTTCCGGCCAAGGGGCTCCCATCTCCACCCACTTCGTCAACGCATCGATCTGCCGCTGTTCCAATTTTCGGTCGGGCGGCATCTCGCTTTTCTGATACTTCACGGCAGAAATGAGCAGACTCTCCGCCGGCTTGCCTACCACCACCGCAGCCCCGGATTCGCCCCCTCTCAACATCGCCTCTCGACTATCGACGTAAAGTCCCGCCTGCAACTCGGCTGCGTCGCTGCTATGGCAATCGTAACAGTGCTGGACCAAGAGGGGTCGCACCTGCGATTCGAAGAATTCGATCTGCTCGGCAGTAAACGACGTCCGATCGACCACAGGAACAGAATTATCTTGACCGGCAGCCCCGGTAACAACAAGCAGTCCCAACGCGATAGGCCACCATCGGATCATAAACATTCGTCTCAATGACACATGTCGGCAAGAGCTATTTTTCAGGCGGGCGGAATACGGTGGGATTTGTGCAGTCGATGGATGCTCAACCTCATTCAGTCTATTCGTTTGCACATTCGATTTCAAGTTGGTGTGCTGGTGCATGCGGATTATGGAATAGGCTTCCAGCCTGTTCAGCGGCGGACCCCAATAAAGCTCCGCAGGAGCGTCGCCCTCCGAATATTCCTCCAGCAAATCTGCGGCATTGACCGGTAGGCAATACCACAGCACTACAAGGAGGTTCTAGGCCGACCGAGTCCGAACCAGGTTGCGAAAACGATACCCAGCACCAACATAATCTGCGTTAACCCTCTGAGCTGATACAGGTGTGTGAGGAAGTACACAAAGCTGTCGTCAGCGATAAACGGGAACGCTTTCCATTCGGCCAGCACCAGCAAGCCTGCAGCGCTGACACCGCACGCAACCGCCAACCATGGGGAATAAATCCGCGATGCATAGCTACACGCCCATCCCATCACGGCACCAAGAATCGCGAGGGCGTAGAAGCCCTGACTGACAAGCCATTGAAACAGGTAAAACCCAGCCACGGCACCCACGGCTAAACCCAGCAAGCCGCGAACATGCGCGATAGAATCGAAATTTCGGTCGGCCATCGAAGAATATGCTCCTTCCAGGATTATCGAGTACGTGGCAAGTCGTGGCGCACACCGGGCAACCCACAACTATGCGATGCTTGCGCGCTCGATCTCGCGGCGATTGTACCAAAGATAACGTATCCGCTGCTTCAATGGCGGATGCATTCCGTCGGTTACACCTAAGGCTTCCGGGGTGTGGAAAAGCTCACCCTGAGGCTGGCTTTCGATCAGGTGCACTAATTGCGCGAGCGAACGTTCGCTGAACTGCAACTGCTGCGGATTGTCGAGTAACGATTCCCAAGCCAATCGCGGGATTTTCTTCAAGGCTTTGAGTTTTCGTGTTTCCAGTTCAAATTGTTCCGTAATCTCGGCATCAACATCGCTATTCCACATGTGGCGCAGGAAGCCGACGACACTAGCACCTTGTTTCGATTGGCGCTTCAGTTGCTTTTCTACCGCCTTTTGCAACTCGTCGGGTGACGCATGGCCATAGGGAATTGCGGTTTCGATGGCTTCGACAATTTCGCGAGCGTTCAAGTTGCCTCGATTGGCGGAAAAAACCGCTTGTTGCTGAATGGCAGTGAAAACTTCCGCTTCGGCGCCTAGCTTCATTAAGCCGGAGATGGAGGTGGCGACGCCATGTACTTGAGCACCCAGATCATCGCACAAGTACTCGATGGCCATCGCGTGCCGCGCATGCGGCAAGCTTGCCAACCACCACAATCCTTGCGAACAAGCCAGCAATGCGAACATCGTCAAACCGCCTTCTGCACCGAGCAGCTGCGCAACATACAAACCAAACATCGCGCCGAGGATTAACGTTAACCCACGGTAGCGATCAGCGATGATGTAGTGTTTGTAGTAATGCCCCAATTCATGGCCGATGATGTCTTGGACTTCGTCCGCGTTCAGTTTGTGGAGTATTTGGCGATGGAGATAAATTCCGTTCATGGATCTTAGAAAACTGCCCATACCAACGTGCATCATCATCGCATTTAACGACTTATCCGCGACAATGAAGACTGGCAAGCGATCATCCGGCAGCCCAAGTCGCTGCAATGTGTCTTGGTAGAGGTCTCGCAATCGGTGCTTGTCGAACTCCCCAAATCGCGTCTGCTCTTGTAATTCTTCAATTCGTTTTTTCTTTGCAACCCAAAATCTCAGCAGCCCCATAGCGAACGGACCGACAACCGCGCCGATAGCAACCGCCGTAACCAATGGCTCCTTCAGTGCTTGATTCCAATCGATCCCGAAGCCAAGCGTGACAATCGCCACTAGTTGAAAGATTAGGATCGGAGCAGTCCAGCGATTGGCAGCGTCAAGGCGTTGCACGAGATCATCGCGACGCGGTGGACTGCCTAATTTGACCGACGTGGCTGCTGGCATGTTAGAACGCAGCGCCTAGAAATGTGGAAAGCCAACCGACAGCAGGTTTGCCGCGCGTTTGGTAAAACACTTTGCCGGGGCCCGTGTATTTGACCACCAAGCCCTCTCCGGACAGCACCGAGTCCTTCACGGTGTTGGTGGCTTTGACCAATTGATACTGAACGGTGTCTGAAAAAGCGACCATGAAGCGATTGTCGACGATGAAGTTTTCGCCCTCTGCCAGTTCTTTCTCAACGATCGCGCCGTAGGTCTGACAAAAAACCGTGCCGTCGCCAACCGCGTGCAACAAGAACAGCCCTGTCTTGGCCATCATACCTTTGACGCCACCGTACTTAATCGTCAATTCACAATCGCCGATGTTCGCCAGATAGGCACCGCGCGTCAGATAGTAACCACCATTTCCGCTCAGTGAGATTGTCAAAATATCGCCTTGCGAATCCGGTGCGAGCATCAGTACTTGCCCGTCGCGCTTTGCACGGAATTCAGCCGTAAATACATTCTCGCCGCCCAAGGCACTCTTCATTCCGCCAAACCAGCCCGCGCTCGACTTCGATCCACGACGCCCGACAGAAGCTGTCAACTGCAAACCCGAGGTCATCGACAGCATACTATTGGGTTGTGCTACCACCACCTCCGCTTCGCTCATCTTGATCTCCAAGACTGAGAAAACGGGTGCATATTTTATGCAAAATTCCATAGAGTCTCGTCAACGTGAGTATGCCCTACCAAGTATCACTCTTGCCGAGCGACCTAGCGCCGCAAGCGCAGTCTCATACGACCGGCAACTAAAGCTCAGTCATCAACGCCGTGCGCAACGCGTTGACGGATCATGTAGCCGCCAAACGAAATCACGGCTAAAATTCCCAAAAAGATGAACAAAGCGACCGTGTGCGAAACACCAAAGATATTCATGATGCCCGTGATGCAAAGATCATAGATCACGAACTTGATGAACAAAGAGATGATTCCGCCCAA
>JANLQO010000511.1:0-13170 GCA_031367855.1 Planctomycetia bacterium
CGGCCGGTGTGGTGCAGGCGTTTATGTGCGCGGCTTGCGGTCGCATCGCCCTTTACGGCGACAAGCCAGACGCTGATGCAGGCGCTGCAGCAGACGGCGGGGTAACAAAACAATAAAATTAGAACTAACCATTGGACACGAAGGGCTCGGTCACCGGGCTCTGACTTGCGTTGAGATTACTACTCGCCCTTGGTCAATGGGGTCGTTCGTCCTGGAGGGAGGAGGGGACGAAGCACGAGTTATCGGTTGGGATCGTGAGACGAGAGGTCCGTAGGCGAGGGTGGATTGTCTGCAAGAGTCTCGAATCTTGTTGAAGTGGAGGTGTATTTATGAGTGCGAGTTCTTCGGACAAGCTACTGCCAGGGACATCAACGAACTTAGGCCGCATCCAACTTGCTTTGCAGACGACGCTGCTCGTCGCGGCGTCCGCCTTTCTGTGGTCAATATCGCAGTCCCTCGGACTTGCCGTTGTTTGGCTGGCTGCGGCGGCTGTGGCCCTGGCCACTGATCCTGCCGGGAAAAAGGCCTTCCCTCTGCTTATTCTGGCAGTGGCCATTGGCGGCGCCGGTTGGGCAGGTATCCAGAACGTGGCTGGCATGCCGGACCAACACGTCCGCGAGCGCTTAGACGAGTTTCTTCCGGCGGTCCCCTACTTACTAAAGCCGATTGGAGTCACGTACTTCTTCTTCGTCGTGCCAACGGCGATCGTCGCCGGACTGGTCCGAGCGATCTCCGCGCGGAGCTGGCGAGGTGGTCTCGCCGTCGTCGTGATTGGTGCCGGTTGCTTCGGAGCATTTCTCAAGTTCGTTGAGAAACATACTGGAAAAGGCATGAGCCTGGCTCCCCCACTTAAGATCTCCGAGGAGTACTGGAACGAGCAAGTATCAATTGACCTTGGCGAGGTCGTGACCGTACCACCCTCGCGACCTGTCCCTGAGTACGATGTGCGGGTAGGCGAATCGTATGGGCCGCACGGATTTCGCAATACGATGGATCTCTACATTCCCC
Organism: Planctomycetia bacterium; assembly: GCA_031367855.1. Lineage (GTDB taxonomy): Bacteria > Planctomycetota > Planctomycetia > Pirellulales > Pirellulaceae > Aureliella. The sequence continues at coordinate 1,009 of JANLQO010000511.1, forward strand.
GTCAACAGGTCAGGCCGTCGGTAGTGATTTATTTGCACGGCGGCGGCGTCTTCGAGGGCGGCACGGACGGCAAAGGAAACGGGCTACCGGATGTCTGGAGGAATGCGCTGCTTGCCCGCGGGCTTGCAGTGGCCAACATTAACTATCGGCTGGCGGGGGCATTGCCGAACCCGGCTCGTCCGGAAGTGACGGGACCGCATCCAGCCCAGATCCAGGACTGCCTTGCCGCTGTGCGGTTCCTGCGGGCGGAGGCCGACCAACTGGGGCTGGACGGCGAGCGGATCGGCGTTGTGGGCCACTCGTACGGTGGAGGTCTGGCCGCACTCGCGGGTGTCGCTGCCGATCAAAGTGATTTCTTAACCGACACGCGACGCGGAGTCAGCAGCGATGTTCAAGCCGTCGTCAATAGCGCCGGAATCACGGACCACAGAGTCTGGGCAATCCAGGGGCGAATGGCCTTCAAGATGCTGAACCTCACCAGCGCGGATTACACTTTTTCGGAAACCGCCTACGAGCAGTATTACCTCTCCGACCGCTTCGTCGGACGCAGTTTCGATCCAGACGACCCCGCGGTCGCGAGCCTTAGTGCGATCACACACGTCGGGCCGCAATGCCCACCGTTCTTACATATTTATGGGATGCGCGACTGCAATGCTCCACCGATCCAGGGCGACTTGTTACATGGCCGGCTGAAGAAGGCAGGAGTACCTTCGCGCTTGGTTATTATTCCTGGGGCGAGTCACGGGTTGGCAGACATTAAAGGGACGGGTGAATTTATGGCCGACTTCTTGGCGAGCCATCTCAATCGCTAAACAAGGTTGCGTCAAGTGCGGTTGCTGATTCGAAATGGGAACATTCAGGTTAAGCAGGCCGAACAAAAAATACTGTTGAGTTGCGGGTCGCGAGTTTCTTGATATAGAGTCAACTGCCCACAACCGCGTGATTTTAGTCGTTCGTCGAAATGACAGGAATTCCAGTCGGTTTGTCGGCTTCGCCTACACATTTCCATGGCGGCTGTTCATGGTATACAATTTCTGTTGACATGGAATTGCAAGCATATTGCGAATCCCGAGAACCGTCCGAAAATCGAGCTGGTACTACAACAGTGACGCGCCCTGCACGTAAATCAGAACCAAGCCGTAACAAACCGTTGCCGCCAAGCGGCGGATCAGGTGTTTCTTCAATTGACAATTTCCGCAATGGACAAACGAAAGCGGTTGGCAAATATGCTGATGGTGAGCTCGACGGAGATTGGGAATGGTGGCGAGAGAATGGACAGCCGCTCCAGGCCGGCGAGTTCGCAAATCGCGTACAGGTTGGGACTTGGAAGAGATACTACGAAAATGGACAACTGTGGGACGAAGGCCAATACCAAGACGGCAAGAAGGTTGGTGAGTGGACGACATACGACAAGTCTGGTAACGTCAAACAACAGAAACACTTCAAACCCAAGTAGAAGCAAAGCGCCGGAAAATATGTTGCCGCCATAGTCATTACCGCCGCAAAGAAGGGCGAAAAAAACGGTGCTTCACAAACCAGGAACCGTGACATGCGAAGGCGTCGCCGGTCGGATCGCGTTTGCTAATAAATTACATTCGGCGGCCGCGAAGATTTCGGGCGTTCGTCGAATAAAACTCGTGAGACTTCTCGATAGAAAGGCGATAGCTCTTCGTATGACGACTTTAGCTAGAAACAGCCCACTTCTCAGATTGCTGCCCCTCTTGACACTCGTCTTGACTTCGCTCTTTTTTTCCTTGACGCTTGCGCAATCCCCAGCGGTACCCGCGCACGACGCGCTCTTGGAGAAGTTGACCGGACATTGGGTAATGACCGGAACTATCGGCAAGCAAGATGTAACGCATGACGTCGACGTTGATTGGATCCTCAAACGTCAATATGTCCGGATCCACGAAGTTTCGCGCGAAAAGGATGCCGACGGAGAGCTCGCATACGAAGCATGGATACACATTGTTTGGGATAAAGAAAATGCTGAATATGCGGTTATGTGGCTGGATAATACTGGCACGACCAACTTTGCAGCTGAAGGCGTCGGGCACGGAAAGCCGGACGGCGACCGGATCCTATTCGTATGGAAATCAGCAGACCTGAGTGGTATTCGGAATACGTTCGCATTCGACCGCGCGAGCGAAACCTGGTCATGGACGATTGACAACGTGGACAAGTCAGGGACACTGTCCCCGTTTGCAAAGCTGACTTTGAAGCGGAAGTAGCCACAGTGGCAGCGATATTCGTCAAAAAAAGAGAGTGAACGAAATCGGGAAAGGGCGGTCCCGTTCTCCCAACACACCGGGCACTGGCAACACCCGCGATGAAGCTATCGAACCGAAAACCATTAACGAGGAAAAAATGATACGAGTCCAATATCTTGAGATTGTCACACCCGACGTCGATGCGATTTGTGCGCAGTACGCAAAGTTGCACGGTGTGACCTTCGGTGATCCGGAGCCAAGTTTGGGTGGCGCTCGCACTGCCAAGCTAACTGGCGGAGGAATGCTCGGCGTTCGCGGACCCCTGCGAGAAACCGAGGCGCCGGTCGTGAGGCCCTACGTGCTTGTCGACGACATTGCCGCGTCCGTAAGTGCGGCGGCGGACGCCGGAGCAGAAATTGCGCTGCCTCCTATGAAACTACCGGGGCATGGCACTTGCGCCATCGTTATTCAGGGCGGCATCGATTGCGGACTCTGGCAACTCTAACGTCGTGCAGAATGTGCTCTAGGCGGCCTTTTGGCTGTATATCGGCAGTCCCAGATCCGATTTTTGGTCGCTAAAGAAGAGCTCTAAACAACGCGTGCTCTTACCCCAATCGAAAGCTTGGCCTGGGATGATCGTTGACGCCTCAACCAGAGTGCTATTGTCTTGCCGTAGCAGTCTCACCTGCAGCTTGCCTTTCAGCGAACATAACGATGATGGCAGTTCGGCGATGAGCAGACAACCATTTTCGATTTGAGTAGCGTTCTGAAATGCTTGTCCATTTTTTGCAAATGAGCAAAGAGTCTGAGCTATTGCCCGGCCGATGGGTACTGCCAATACTTCGATGTGTTCCTTACCGGTACGAATTCCCCAGGAATCATAAAGCGGTTGAATTACTGCCGCGAGTCGTTCCAGAGGAATAGGCGAGGCGATGATTTTGTCATAGAGGGCGAAAATCGCTTCGGCTGAGACGCCCTTCACTGCATTGATCGCATTAAGGGCGATGGCGTTTCGAATCGCATCCACTTGGACAATGTTTTCGAACAGAGTGTCATTTTCCCAATGCGGCGGCTCTGGTCGGCAAGCCTGTTCCAATGCTTCTATTGCTTCCAACCCATTCGCAGATTGCAGCGGATTGCCGCACTGACTACAGAAATTCCCCTGTGCCTTTGTGCCGCAATTCGAACAGTACATGTTCAGTACCTCGGAAAACGCTATTAATAGGCTGCATCGCCTCACGACTGGCCGCTCTTCTGGTTATCGGCAAACGCAATCTAGTTGGCCGAGCAATTAAGCGAGTTCATTCGGGAATAACGCGCGCACGAGAATGACTTTGAGTTGGTGGGCATTCCCGCTGGGCCCGCCGGGTGCGACCATCGCTGAGGCACGCTCAATCCGCAAGGTTTGGAACATGCCAAAGCCATCAAGGTCAGTAGTGGTTGAAGCACTGGTAAACTCTGTGAAGAACGTAGGTGACGCCTATCGGCAATTCTGTGTCAAGAAGTCGCACTCGGCAGGAGCGATCCACGAAAAAACACATCAGTCGCAGTCGAGCGATGCATTATGCGTAAAGACAGTTCCAGTGGTTCACTATTACCAAGAGTGCATGTATCACAGCGCTGCTTTTCGCAGCGATAACTGGATAGGCTCATTCGACTCGAGTTTCAGCCAAATAATGAGGTTCGTACCGTTTTCGGTTGCTTCGTAGCCAATGCGAAAATCCTTGCCAAGTTCGATCGGTTGGTCATTGACCTGCAATTGAACAGGGGCATTGCCCCAGCCTCTTACAACAAACGCGGGGTTCACAATCGTTGAGTTTACGCCGTAGTAATCCGCATCGGCGAGCAGCTCAAATTCCAGTTCCGTTTGATCCTGTTTCCAATCCAAGACATACGCTTTCTGCGCAGGATCGTAATACTGAATGTCATAGCTTGGCGTCTGGTTTTGCATACGAACTTTGGGCGGCACGATCCAGGACCATGCGAGCGGGACGAGTTCCTTCCTGGGATCGTCAGCAGCGATCATGCCCGACAAATAGACCTGCTCAATGGTCGTCTCGGTCTTCCGGTAGTGTCCGTAATTCACCATATGCCCAAACGGCACGGTATAGTTCGACTTGGGTGGGTCGCCCCACACTTGAAAGCCATTTTTGAGTGGATCGTCGCGTTTATAGGGCTGGGTTCGGAGTCCATACGGCATTGCAATCGTGAACGGCTTGTAGCGTGCCTTCAAATTCACCACCAGAATGTTCGCGCTGCTGAATGCACCAAAATCACGCGGGTAGGGACTGAAAGAAAATGTCTTGGACTTGCCTTCGGCGATGACATCTTCTGAGTAATCACCGACGGTCTTGATAAGCGTTATACCGCCACTTTCAATGTCCTCCTGCGGCGTATGGCCTTTCTTTCCCAAGACCATCGCTTCCATGAATTCATGGATAACTCGCGGAGGTTCGCGATCGGAGCCGAAGGGTAGGCTGCGCGAGGCGAGCCCCGTATAGATCTTAACATGTCGCGTGTGTACACCGTCCGGATAGATGTAATACCACTCGTCAACCCAATCTCCAGCGCCATAGGGAGCCCCACTGGAAACGTCTATGTGAGCAATATGCTTTCCTTCATCTGACACCAGAGCGCCTCGAACACGAACGATGATTCGCGCATCATGCTGGCTTTCAATCCACATGCGGGCATATTGGTTGAAATCATCAAAGGCTGGTTCAAAAGAGGTTTCTACGGCGTCAGGGTCAAGCCTTGGGTCATAGGTTTCCGCAAAACCGTTGCTGTATTGGATGTCATTTTCAGTTACCAGGCACGGATAAGCTGGGGCATTGAAGCGCATGGATGTCGGCAACATATCAAAATGGACCTCAACCACCCCTTCCTGTTGCGGTTTCATTTCGACCGGAGCTGACAATCCCTTCGCAGAGAACTGCGTCTGAGCTTCGATTGTCGTGCATAGTGCAAACGAAACGAGGAACGCCGCCTGCATTAGCCCTGGCACTGGTCCCAAATTTGGCCTCTGTGTGTTGATCAATTTTAGTCCTGTCGCGTTGGACAGCGCCACTTGGTTGCGCACTACAAGCTCGAAGCGCCAGCGAGTGAAAGAGTTGCGCGGTTTCACTGGCTTGCGCAGCGGGGTAGTATTCAGCGTGTGTAGCGCACAATGGTGTTTTCGAACTTGGCAATGTATGAAACGGTGTCCGCCCCTCTCCGACCCGCATGTTACCGATGATACTGTTTTGCCGAACCGCGAACTTTGGCAAAAACCGCAGGCAGTGGAAGTTGGACGGCAATTTTTCGAAAATTTGGCTCAAAATGAGCTTCGGGGCTTCAATCAGCCTGCAACTGTTTCAAAATGGAGGTCACACCAGCTCCAGGTGTTCATGAATTTGCACAACTTAGACGAACAGCCGAATAATGTCATTGAATCGCGAAAGCCCAAGCAAGTCGAAACGCGTACGGGACTATTTGACTGAGCATCCGCAGGCCCGCAACAAAGATGTTGTCGAAGCACTGGTTGAATTTGGTGTCACGCCAGCCGATGTTTCAAACGCCAAAACGCACTTGAAAAAGCGCGCGTCGAAGCGCCGTAATCGTTCGGTCGTGGTCGGAGTAACGGAGGATGCTTCTACTGGCCCGGTCAGCAGCGACGAGGCAGTCGTGGTTGCGCAGATCTCGCTGACTGAAATCGATGCTGCCTTGCATTTCGTCCGTCAAGTTGGCTCGATGGATCGCGCTCGCCAGTTGCTAGGCATCATTCAACAAATCCAGCAGCTACAACAGAGTTAACATTTTTACTCCGTCAATTCGTAGACGCCACGGCCAGCGCGCTTAATCTTGCCTTGTTCCGCCAGTTCTTCCCAAACATCGCGAGGAAATTGATTGGGAGGCGTGATGGCGATTACGCTCGACTTGTTTCCACCGGACATGGGACCGCGACCGAGCCGCGATTCGTCGTCGAGGATCGTGAGCTTCAAACGTTTGCGAAAGGCTTTCATAGCTAAGCGTAAAAGTTCCTTGCGCGCCGCAGCCGCCTCAGCGGTCACCAGAGGTGTGCTCTGCGGCACTTTGGCAGGCTCGTCCATTGGTGCATTGCTTTGTACTCCGTGTTCGGTAGCTTTTTCCGCGGATGAATCGTCTTCCATATTGGTTTCCTTTAGGTGGGAGCGAGCGAGCCCATGTGGGCAACGCGGAGAGCGTCTGTTATTCTAAATCAAAGAGGCTTGGCGAGTTCGAATGGACTACTCAATTTCGCAATAGACTCTCGAAATTCGTGTGACTGTGATTAAACCAGAGAGATTGTTGAAGTCCAATGCTTGTAGCATCACCTGAAACGGCCCAACGAATTGCGGAGAATTGGAATCGGGTAAATGCGGAAGTCGCCGAAGCGGTTCAGAGAGCTGGTCGCGAAGCTGGTGAAGTGTTAATCGTTGGCGTATCAAAATACGTCGATGTCGATCTCACGGCTCAGCTGTTTGACGCTGGTTGCCTATCGCTGGGCGAAAATCGTCCGCAGAATTTGTGGGGTAAGGCCGATGCGTTTGCGGGCGATGCCCGTAAGGCGAATTGGCACTTGATCGGGCATTTGCAACGCAACAAGATACGTCGCACTTTGCGCTATATCACCTGGCTGCACTCGTTGGATAGCCTGCGATTAGCCGCGGCACTCAATGATGAAGCCATCGCGGCCGAGGTGCAGTTAAAGGTGTTGCTGGAAGTCAATGTGACGCAAGACGTCACCAAAACCGGATTGCAAGTTTCCGAGTTGAGGCAGGTTGCTGAACAATTAGTGAGTCTGCCCAATTTAGAACTGCGTGGACTGATGGCAATGTGCAGTCATGAGTCAGCACCCGAAGTGGCGAGGCGCGAGTTCGCTGAAGTTCGTGACTTACGTGACCAATTGCAGGCCTCACTCGGCACGCAAGTTACCTTGGATCAATTGTCGATGGGTATGAGTGGCGATTTTCGTGAAGCCATTGCCGAAGGTTCAACCATGCTGCGCATTGGCTCGGTTTTGTTTGAAGGGATAATCTAGCTTGCACCTCCCCTTTGACGCCGTTGAATGTTGGTAAAATAGTCTTCATGAATAATTCCATCTTACTGATTCGACATGCACAGTCCGCAAACAACGCTTTGCCTGAGTCGCAGCGCGTTCCCGATCCTGGACTGACCGATTTGGGACAGCAGCAAGCGTTAGCTCTAGCGGCGGGAATCAGTCGATTTCCAGTGTCGCAGTTATTTTGCAGCCCCTTTCGTCGATCACTCGAAACGACTCGGCCAATCAGCCAGACACTCAAGTTAACTCCGACCATACACAGCGACATTTACGAACAAGGTGGCTGCTACAGCGGTCATGTTCCGGGCCAGTTACAAGGTGCCGCAGGCTTGAATCGCGTCGAGTTGCAACAGGGTTTTCCGGGATGGGAAATCTGCCAGACGATCGGTCCGCTGGGTTGGAACCACGGTCGCGATTATGAAACCCATAGCCAAGCTCAACATCGCGCCCAGCAGGTTGCGGACCGGCTGACCAATCGCTGGCTGCCAGAATTCCCGGGCGAAATGGCCGCGCTGGTTATCCACGCGGATTTTAAACGCATTTTGCTGATCGCGCTCCTCGGCACGGACCGCTGGGACGACCATTGGCAACCGATTTACAATACGTCCATCACGTATCTGCAGCGAGTCGGCAATCAATGGCAACTTGTGGAATGGAATTCGGTACTACATCTCGCGCCGGAGCTTATTAGCGACTAGGCTGTTGCAGGGCAAAGCCCCAATCCGTTTTTAACGCCCGCCAGGACGAAAAGCTGTTGCCAACTAATCCAAACTCCCTCATGATTGGCGAATTCGCATCCTATTGCGGCACTGCTCTCATTTTCTTCGCGCGACCCTGGGTCCAGAGCTTTAAACCTTCGAGCCGCTGTTTGCCGCGGTGGAAATAGGCTTCGCTGAGCCCACTGAAATGGTTGGTGTACAGTTCCTTCCTAAAGGTTTTCCAATTGCCGTTTGTCGTCGCCGTAATCTGTTCCCGCACGCATAGTTCCGCAAGTGCTTCGCCGATCAACTGATGGCCTTCAATGGTTGGATGGACATGATCGACCAACCACTGCGAACCGGGGATCTCATGCTCGCTCACCGCAGACAAAAGTTGCTCTGCGTCGACCAGTGGCACTTCGAATCGCTCAGCTAACTCCGTGACAGCTTCGGCGATTGGCGTAATCGCGCGCAACGGACAAACATCGGCATCGCGAGCCGCTATGAACCAACGTTTGGCCGTCTGCCACTCTCCTTCATCCGCAAGCCAGCGGCCCTTCAAGTAGAGCGCACCAGCATGCTGTGAATCCAGCGACAGCAAATAGTCGACTTCTGCGAGTGGTTCCTCGATGCGATCACGATGGGCGCTCAACGCTTCCCAGCGCTCGACGAACTCAGCCTGCTTTTCCATTGGCAACCCCGAATCGGCCTCAATCTTGAATGGCGGGCAATCGATCAAGTTGCTGACAGGTCGAACAAGAACCAGCGGCACGCGACGCTGCTGGCAAACCCGAATCATCTGTTCGACATTCCATCGAAAGTGATCTACCACGGGCTCACGCAATAAATTGTCGCGCCGATAATCATTTAAACCCCCTGCATAATCGAGCAACGCATCGACCTCCTTGGTCAAGGCGGTACGCGACGGTGCCTCAGTGCGTGTCGCAGGCTTGGAAACCAATGACCGTGCCAGTTGCACAGTTCGCATCTGAGCCAACCAAGCAACTGTGGCTGAACGCGTGCTCTTAGGCATCCAGTTCGCGTAGACACGCTGCTCCAAGAATTCGTTATGGCCCGTATAGATCACAATCAAGTCCGGTTGGTATTCAAGAACTTCTCGCAAAATCGCCAGCACCCGGTAACTGGCATAGGACAGCCCGCCGCAGTTGACAACTTCGAAGCGAGTGTCCGGAGACTGAGCCTCGAGGTTCAACTTCAACCACTCAGGAAAGGCAGTCTCAGTGCTGTAGGGTTCGCCTTGCGTGGTCGAGCCACCCAACGCGAAAACGCGAAAAGCGCCAGACGATTTTCGAGCGGGAAATGAAACGGGCCGAAAAAGTTGTAGGCGACTACTGTCGATCGACAAGAATCCTGTGCTTTTGTCGAGCTTAAATAGAGGCTGAAGGTGATGCAAATCGACGTACGGATCAATCGCCGCCGCTTGCTTAGGCAAATCCAGCACCGCTAAAATCCACTCTGACAACAATAGCGGCAAGAATCCGAGCCCCATCGCAGCCAACCGCAATCGCCAGGGATGACAAGACTTTCGATTCAAACTCTTAGCCATGATTTCCAACTGCTACTTCATCACCAATCCACTCTTGCATTCCCGCATAGGGGTGGCACAGGAATCCAGCACGCCCTTCACAAAGGCTCAAAGGCTCAGGGCGAGCCACCCTGAATTCTATTGTAGAGCAATTGTCTCAATTGCTCCTGCAAACGATTGGGACAATCGTTCTACTCTAAAACAATCTAAACCTAGCGCGGATTATTCGTAGTCCTGATCAATATTTTACGTAAACGAATTTCAAGCGACGAGTTACGTCGAAACTTGAAAAAACAGACTGTCGTAGCTACGTTCGCCAGAACGTGGCTTTTACTCAAAGCGTTTCACCACGTTCTGGCGAACGTAGCTACGCGCCATGAATAATCCGGGCTAGGAACGCAGAATATTGCTGGGAGTGTGAACTGCGATCGATTTATGGGAAGTTACCGCTGCTCTCGGAAAGTGATCCAAGAGAGGTATATCAACCCACCCGACGACAATATGAACATCACGTCCATAAGCGATGAAGCCGCCCGAAATGGTGCAGAAGCCGCCATGCCGGACAGACCGAGCACGAGGTCGAGTGTAAATAATAGAAAGACTAGGATGGATAAAACCAACCCAATCAAACACAATGCTTTGGGCATTAACCGACCTCGATGGTTCGCCGGAATGGTCCGCCAGAAATATTTGGGTGCGATAGCACCAGCGTAGTATAGTCCAACTTGTTCACGTGTCACCTAGATAGCCCATATCTCCTGTATTATGGGGATTTCTGCACAATGCGACGTTCAGGTAATCCGAAAAACCCATATATTCGGCCCTCTAAAGGAACTAGTTTCGATGGTAAAGGCTGCTTTTCGGGATGAAATGCCAGTTGCTGAGGAACACGCGTATTTCGACCATGCCGCAGTCGCTCCCCTGCCTGTCGGGGCCGCCAACCGGCTGCGGAGGTTCGCCGACCAAGCCAGCCAAAGCGGTGACAAACACTGGCTCGAATGGTCGCTAATCGTCGCGAGGCTTCGGACCGCTGTCGCACAGTTGTTGGGGGCTCGCGAATGCGAAGTTGCCCTTGTACCTAATACGACTTTTGGAATCAACCTGGTCGCCGAGGGCTTTCCATGGAAAAGTGGCGATAATTTGGTATTGCCTGACAATGAGTTCCCCTCAAACCTCCTGCCGTGGAAAAACCTCCGGCGTCGCGGAGTCGAAGTCCGCATGCTGCCAGTGTCGGAAAACGGCAGAATCTCCGTGGATCGCCTTGTCGAGTTGATCGATAGTCAAACGCGTTTAGTTGCTCTGAGTTGGGTTGGTTTTGTCAGCGGGTATCGCCTCGATTTGAACGAAGTGGCCGAAGCAGTCCATCGTCGTGGCGCGTTGCTTTTCGTGGACGCCATTCAAGGGCTAGGTGCCTTTCCCATCAACGTTCACGACTCCCAGATCGACTTTCTTGCGGCAGATGGCCACAAATGGCTGCTGGGTCCTGAGGGTGCTGGCCTACTGTATATACGTGAAAAGCACTTGGATTTGCTCGAACCTTTGATGCTCGGTTGGAACAGCTTGGCGGATGGTGGTTTTGATCCATGTTCGACCATTCTCAAGCCTAATGCGGCGCGTTATGAAGGCGGCTCCTACAACATGGCTGGACTGATTGCCTTAGAAGCCAGTCTTGATCTGCTGCTTAGGTTGGGCACGAACCGTCCAGACAGTCCCCTAGCGTCGGCGATACTTGATAATGTCAGGACCATCGCAGATCAGCTGGTTGAACACAGGTTAAATACACACCTGCCTGCGGAAGGGTATCGCAGTGGCATTCTCGCCGTGACTTGGCCGGGTGCCAGTCCGCCTAATCTTATCGCCGCGCGCAAGCACTGTATTGAACAGAATGTCATACTGAGCGTCCGGGCTGGCAAATTGCGCATCGCCACACATGCGTACAACAACGCCGAAGACATCGATCGACTTGTTACGGCACTCGTTGAAGCCAGTCAGCTTTATGTCACGTGATTCTACTTTGAGAACGTTCGCCATCATGTCGCAAAAATCCCGCATCGCTGTTTACACCGGTTCATTCGACCCCGTCACGCTCGGTCACGTCAACGTCATCGAACGCGCCGCGAAGTTGTTCGACAAGTTGATAGTGGGCATCGGCGTCAACGTTGAAAAGAAAGCGCTGTTCACTCCCGACGAGCGTGTTGAGCTGATTCGCAAAGTAATGTCGCATGTACCGAATGTTGACGTGCGGACATTCGATGGACTGGCGGTGACCTTTGTCCGCAATTGCGAATCCCGCGTCATGGTTCGGGGCGTCCGTCCCTTAACCGACATCGCCGGCGAGTTCACCATGATGATGGCTAACCGTCAGCTCGATGATACCATCGAAACCGTGTTCCTGATGGCCGACGAGGAATACTCCCATGTCTCCAGTTCGCTCATCAAGCAGATTGTTTTGCTCAGCCCCGACGACAAACTCGCCAAATTCGTGCCCCGTGAAATCATCGAGCCGCTACGGCAAAAGATGAGTCAGTATTGACCAGGGAATTGTGTTTCATCCGGGAATAACGTGCGCATATGAGACTGACTTTGATTTGGTGGGTCGCTCCTGCCGGGTGCGACTTCTTGCTCAGCGATGGTCGCACCCGGCAGGAG
>JANLQO010000518.1:0-5173 GCA_031367855.1 Planctomycetia bacterium
CCAAACACATGTTGACGCTGATGATCACTTCATCGACCTACCGACAATCATCCAAAATCACCGACGAATTGCAGCAGCGCGATCCTGCCAATCGGCTGTTGGCGCGTGGCCCGCGCGTTCGCTTGTCAGCGGAGACAATGCGCGATCAAGCACTATTTGTGAGTGGGCTTCTCAGCCCTAAAATGTACGGCCCTCCTGTCCACCCTCCGCAACCGGTCAATGGTCTGGCGGCCGCATTTGGACCAAGTACGGACTGGGAAGATAGCAAAGGCGACGATCGCTATCGACGCGCGATTTACACCCAGTGGCGTAGAAACTTACCCTATCCGTCGATGATCACCTTCGATGCTCCGGAGCGCAACGTTTGTAGTGTAAGGCGAATTCGCACGAACACGCCGTTGCAAGCGCTGGTAACTCTCAACGACCCTGTATTTATTGAAGCCGCACAAGGTTTGGCTCGACGTATAATCTCGGAGCCATGCGATACGATTCCGTTACGCGCCTCGCTCGCTTTCCAACTGAGTTTGACTCGGAAGCCGACCGCTTCGGAACTGGCCCGTCTCGTTCAAGTCTTTGAGTCTGCAAGAAAATCGCTCGCGAACGATCCAGCCCAGGCCCTTTTATTGGCTACGAAGCCGTTGGGGCCGTTGCCGGACGGAGTCGATCCAGTGGATGCAGCTGCATGGACGGTGGTCGGCAATGTATTGATGAATTTGGACGAGTTTCTAGTTAGGCGCTAAGATCCCCTATGACTCATTATCCTCGAAAAATCGTCGATCGACTCGCTGCAAACACGCGTCGACAGTTTTTACAAAACGCCTCGATGGGACTCGGCGTTGCTGGTTTGGCAATGTTGTCAGCTGAATCGAATGGCGAAGAGCGAACACTGGCCGATCCCTTCTTACCGCGCAGCCCACATTTTACTGCGCGGGCTAAGAATGTCATTTTGCTCAGTATGTCTGGCGGTCCGTCGCACTTGGATTTGTTTGATTACAAGCCCGAGTTGATTCGACGCAGCGGCGAAGAGTGTCCTGCTTCGTTGATGACCGGAAAGCCATTCGCATTCACGGGAGCTACGGCTAAATTGCTTGGTTCGCCGCAATCTTTTCATCAATATGGAGAATCAGGAGCGTGGATGTCTGCCGCTGTCCCTCACCTGTCCAGCCTTGCCGATGAACTTACCTTCATTAAGTCCGTCTATACAGACCAATTCAATCACGGTCCCGCCGAACTTTTGCTTTATACGGGAATTCCACGCACGGCCGGACGACCTTCGATGGGATCTTGGATCACCTATGGGCTTGGGTCAGAAAATCGCAATTTGCCTGGTTTCGTCGTCTTTGTATCGGGAGGTTCGCTGCCAAGTGGTGGCAAGGCAGGTTGGGGAAGCGGCTTTCTACCTTCGGTGTATCAAGGCGTTCAATGCCGGACTTCCGGCGATCCAGTTCTGTACTTGAACAATCCCGCAGGCATGAACCGATCGCTACGACGCGACAGCTTGGACGCAATCAATGATCTAAACCGGTTGCAGTCGGCAGAACTTGGTGATCCCGAAACGCTAACCCGTATTGCGCAATTTGAAATGGCGTTTCGAATGCAAATGGAAGTACCAGAATTAATGGATTTGAAGTCCGAATCGGCCAGTACTTTGGCGGACTACGGGGCGGAACCCGGTGCAGCCAGTTTTGCTAACAATTGCCTATTAGCCCGCCGGTTAGTTGAACAAGGCGTCCGGCTGATCCAACTTTTTGACTGGGGCTGGGACTTTCATGGAACGAATCCGGGTGAAGATCTTCGCAACGCTTTCGTCAAGCGTTGTGCGTTAATGGATAGACCAGTGACTGCCCTCATCAAGGATTTGAAACAGCGAGGCTTGTTGGACGAAACGCTGATTGTTTGGATGGGTGAATTTGGTCGAACCCCGTTTCGCGAAGGCCGTACTGCGAATGGGGACGTGCTCGGACGAGACCACCATCCATTCTCCAACACGATGTTCATGGCAGGCGGCGGTATGCGACCTGGGATGTCCTATGGGGTTACTGACGAATTGGGTTTCAATGTGATCGAGAATCCAGTCCACGTCCATGATGTACAAGCAACGATACTTCATCAATTGGGATTGGATCACACTCAATTGACTTACCGATTCCAAGGCCGTGACTTCCGCCTGACTGACGTACACGGCAAGGTTGTGGACGCGGTTTTCAGTTAGACGACCGGCCGCAATTCGGGGCCTGCACGCAGCGCGACGGTCAGCGGGCGGGATGCCATTCAACGGGATTGGTTCAAACCACAACATGAATGGCGGAACGATCGGTGGAGCGCCGCCGTACATTACTGAGCGACGGTCCAAACGCCCTTTACTTTCGTCAACAAGCCGACTAGCTGTCCTGTCTCGGCGTCGGCAACAGCGGAACCGGCGAGTGTATCGGAAATCGCAATCGAAGTAACGATCGACAATCCAATGGCGTCGTTCTTAGAAATGCGACTGGCGTCAATGGCGATGGGTTCGCTCAACTCGGGATTGATGATCAACAGCACACTCTTGCCATTCCATTGCTTGTTGAACTGGTCTTTAGGCCACTTTTCCACTTGGAAAGCGTCGGGCAAGCGTAGCTTCGCAAGCTCATTCTCGGTAACTACTTCTTTGGCAACGAAAGCAAAACTGTTGCCAGCCACCTCGATCGTTACGTTTTCTTTTGTGGCTGCTGCGGAACGCACGAAACGCGTCGGAACTATCAGCGTGCCATCATCCAAAGCAAGTCCCCACGTCTGAGCGCTCTGACGACGATAAAGCCCCAACCAGGAGGCTTTCCAAGTTGCCGCGACACGAACCGGCTTAGGTAACTCGCGGCGATCACCGCCACCCGAGTTGCCGACAGCGATACGCGGTTGCCAGCCGATCCACTCGCGCTCGGGTTCTTTCGCCAGCGTGAACCGATATCCGGTTACCACACGCGTTCCAGGTTGATCCGGCGTTGCAAAGGCGATACCACCCCGAAGCCAAGAAGCCAGCGAATCGATGGATAGCTGAACACCTTTAATACCAAGGTCAAATTGAACACCGCTGATGGACCACCATTTCGAATTGTCTCGAACCAGTTCTGCGTATTCCGGTTCAATCACAACTTGAATGCGCACCGTTGCACCATCGTCCGACAGACCGACGTTTGCGATTCTGCCGACTTCCAGGCCACGATAAGTCACCGGTGCGCCGCGCACCAAACCGGCTCGATCGACCGCATCCAATTCAATCTCCAGGGAACCGTTGCGGCGCGGCAAAGGCGGCGGCTCAGCCAATCCCACGAATTCTCGCTGCGGGGTCGCTGCGGTTGAATCGGGTTGAATGGCAAGATATCTGCCGCCCAAAAGGGTTTCTAAACCGCGAATTTCTGTCACATCCAAGCGAGGTTTCTCGATCCAAAATTGCGTGCCAACTTGAGCGAATGCTTTGGCAGCGCCCACCAAACGCACGCTGACCATCACAGCATCGGCACGATCGTTCAAGTCCACATCCGTCACCTCGCCCACTGCAATCCCTCGATATCGCACCGGATCACCGACTTCCAAACCCTCGCCAGCTGGAAACTGAATTCGAATTTCGGTCGCCTCACCTTCCGTCATCCCGAGCGGAGTTTCGAGCCCGACAAAGTCTCGTTTGGGTTTACTCGCATCAGGCCCAGGTAAAACGCCAACATACTTCGCGCCCAGCACCGTCTCCAGGCCTGTGACTTGCCCAAGTCGCAATCGGGCGCGCTGAATCCAGAACTCGCTTCCATCCACGGCAAGCGCTTCATTGCCCTGCGCTAGTTGAATCGAGACTTCAACTCCCTTCATCTCATCAGCAACTACTACTTTCGTCACAGTACCGACATCGATGCCGCGAAAGTGCAAAGTGTCGCCCGCCTTCAGTCCGTGACCTTCCTCGAATCGAATATGCAGTACGGTTCCCTGGGTTCGAAAACTCGCAACTACCAAACCGATCGCAATCAGCACGCACACTGCGGTCAACCACCACAGCTTGGTACGCCAACGATTGGCATTTGCTTCTGTCGCGGTGACTACCCTGGCGTCTGGTATTGCAGCTTCTGGAATTCCAGCCTCCAGAGCCTTGTTTGCGTTCATTGCCAACCTTCACTTTCTTCCCAAATTGCGTGCGGATCAAACATGATCGACGCCACCATACTCATCACTACGCACAACACAAACGCCAACACGGCCGGTCCTAATCGAAACGAAACGAGATCGCCTAGCTTGACCATCGTAACCAGCAATGCCAACAACAACACATCCATCATGCTCCAGCGCCCCGCCAATTCAACCAAGCGATAGGTCCACGCACGATGTTGACGATGCGTCAATCCAATCCAACTGAGTTCCAACAGAGCGATCAGTTTCACAAGCGGCAGTACAATGGAAAACAACAACACGATCAGCCCTACAAACCAGCTCCCATGCAGTAGCAAATCGATCGTGCCACCCAGCAAACTCGTCGCGTGATGATGCCCTAGCTTTTCAATTTCCAGAATCGGCAACAACACCGCCGGCAGATACATCACCAACGCAGCCAAGGCAGCGGCAAAGCATCGCGCAGAACTCTGCTGGCCGCTGCGATTGCCGGTGTCCACCGTCGAACTGCAGCGAACACACTGCGCCTCTTCGCGCAACTCCAGCGGCGGCACACGCTGCACCAGTCCACAACAATGGCAGGCACGCAATCGAGTTAAGTTCATAAATTACTCGCTCGGCATTGCGTCTTTTACAAGGTACTGAGCAAACACTTGAACGCGGACGACGTTATCCTTAACCGCCGCCTGCTCGCCGATCAATTTCTCAACCACTTCCAGGTCGTCACCGCGAAAGATCAGCACAGCCAAGCGCGGAGACTTGGTGTTGGCCTGCTCCCCGAAAATGGCAGCGAATCCGAGTTTTTTAGCTGCGTGTTGCTTCGTCGAAAACTCTTCAAGTTCGTTTCGCATAGCCTGTTGCCTTGCGACTTCCGCTGGCCACTTCTCCCCCTGCGAAACAATGACGATGAAGCTCTTTTCCATTTTCGAAGTTTCCGCAGGAATCACGAGCTTGCCTGCCACAGCGCGATACTGGTGAATTTCGGTCTTCATAAACCCTTGACCAACGTAGGGATCAGGTTCGAATTTGGACTCGGCGTCGGCAA
>JANLQO010000306.1:0-11552 GCA_031367855.1 Planctomycetia bacterium
CAGTGTGTTGCTAGTCGATGGCTATTTGATCGTGCTCGGCGAGTACGGTCGCCTGGAATTGGTCAAAACGAATCCGGAAAAATTCGATGTTGTCGCCTCAGCAAACTTGAATCAGATCAACGATCCAAAGGACAAACAAGCGCTGCTCGAGTACCCATGCTGGGCTGCACCGGTCTTGTCGCACGGGCTGCTGTACATTCGCGGAAACGACCGAATGATTTGCTTGGAACTGATCCCTGAATAGGCAAGACCGCAGTGCTACGACGCAAACCGCCCACGGATGAGCTCAGTTCCCATGGCTCGGAACTGGCAATATAAAATCCACATGCAATCAGTGTACGCTAGAGCGACATCATGATCGATTGCAGGCGGTCTCACCGCCACTGCGGGCCTTTGATGCCATTACGAGCGAAGTCTCTCTTCGAGGTAGCAAACATCGTTCCTTTTCTGCAGAATTGCCGCCGGAAGCGCGCCGAAGTGTTACACTTGATATTGCTGAGGTGAATTCAAGTTCACGCTTTGGTACAACAAAACTCAAGACCCATGACTGCGAAATCGCGGGCGCCAGTCGGCTGTTCACGGGAAAATTCGCGGGTCATTTAAGGTGATGCGATGCGATTATCGTTCGGAATGGAAACTCGTCAGCTGCAGACACAAAAGCTGGCCCCTAAAATGATTCAGTCGATGGAGATTCTGCAGTTGCCGATTTTGGCGCTGCAAGAACGCGTCGAACAGGAACTCTCTGAAAACCCGATGCTCGAGGTTCAGGACGTCGATCCGAATCTGCCCGACGAGCCGGAGGAAGAAGAAGTCGATCCCAATCGCCAGACCGAAGACGAAAAAGAGCTTGTCGTTAAAGACAACCAGACGAATGAGGAGGACTTCGAGCGGCTGGCGAATATGGATAACGACATGCCGGAGAGCTTTGACGACTTCCGCACGTCGAGCAACCGCATGCAGGAAGCTCAGGATCGCCAACATGACTTAATGGCCAATGCGCTCGAAAGGCCCGAGTCATTGAACGATTATCTAATTCATCAATTGGCTGAAATGGAAATTGACGATGACCACGAGCAAATCGCCGAACGGATCATCTCCACGCTCGATGCTCGCAACGGCGGCTATTTCAAGTCCAGCCTCCGCGACCTGCTTCCCGTCGGCCACAGTGCAGAAGATATGCAGCGCGCAGAGGAAGCATTGCAAATTGTCCAGTCGCTCGAGCCTCCCGGTATCGCGGCCCGCGACCTCCGCGAGTGCCTGCTCAATCAACTGAACCCCGACATGCACATGTTCGAAGAGTTGCAGTTGATCATCGATAAGCACCTCGAAGACTTGGCCGAAAATCGCTTGCCGCTGATCGAAAAGAAAACCGGCATTTCGATCGAGCGCATTCAACTTGCCAAGCATGAATTCCATCATCTGAATCCGAAACCGGGTGCGGCGTTCCTAGAAGCGTATGTACCCATCGTTGCGCCCGACGTGATTGTGGAAACTGATGAGACCGGCAAGTACACCGTGCGACTCGAAGATGATCGCTTGCCGTCTCTGCGCATCAGTGAGTACTACCGCAAGCGACTCGGCGACCCAACGGCGACCCAGGAGGAACGCGATTTCATTCGTCGCAAGATCGAATCTGCCAACTGGTTGATCGAAGCCATTCAGCAGCGTCGCAATACGGTTCTGAAAGTCGCTCAGTCGATCGTCGATTACCAAAAGCGATTCTTGGACGACGGCCCTGAGTTTATCGAGCCGCTAAAGATGCAACAGATCGCTGATGTCGTGAAGGTTCATGTCACCACGATCAGTCGTGCGGTTGACGACAAATGGATCCAAACGCCGCGCGGTATTTTCCCACTCAAGCGGTTCTTTGTCGGTGGGACTCGCAGCGAAGACGGCGAAGATGTCGCTTGGGATACGATTCGCATTAAGCTTCACGAACTTATTGACAAAGAGGACAAACAGAAGCCGTATAGCGACGATGACCTTGTAGGCGAACTCTCCAAGATCGGCTTTACGGTCGCTCGTCGCACGATCACGAAGTACCGCAAGAAAATGGGCATCCCCAGCAGCCGCCAACGCAAAGATTGGTTGAAGAAGTAACTTGAGAGTGCCTGATGGAAGTGGAGCGAGAGAGAATTTCCAATCATTTGCCAGCGAACAATCCGTATGCGCCTCCAAATGATGCCGCTAAAGCGGTCGGCGAAGAACCTGGAAAAGGCCTTGAGTACCCGCTCGGCAAGGTTTATTGGCGATTGATGATTTCAACTCTAATGATCAACGTGCTGTTGGTTTTTACTCCGCTTTTGTACCAATTGGCTGACGGCAAGAGTCGCCCACTTTTGCCAAACATATTCCTCACTCCCGCTATAGGGCTAGGGTTGTTTGGCGGGATGATAAGTGGTTTTGCGTTGACTTACGGTTTGGCCTATGCTCGCAGGGTTGTACGACGCAATTATACTCGTCGCTACAATGAAATTCGCGCGCAGCAATTCGATTTTTTCGCCCGCGGCATGTTGTTCGGTGCTTTGCTAACTATCTCTACACTAACAGCCTTCGTATGCTGCTGCGTTCCAATCAGCTTGCCGTTCATAAGCTATTCTGCCGGTGGCATGGCCGGTAACAACACAAGTCCCGCTACGGCATTCGCTGTGCTGATTGCTCTGGTGGCTGGGGGATTCATGATTTTCAAACTACTCCCCCGAGAGGACCTTCGCTAGCTTGTACTTCCGCGGTCTCGGGCTTCTCTAACGTTCGTGATGCCACACGGCTTCGGCGGACGAGACGTCCGCGCTCCTGAGTAGACGATCTTACTCATACGCTCTCGGGCGAATTGTCGAGTACAATCTTGGGCACGCAATTCACCGACCAATTACCAAGGAAGCTCATCGCGTGTCGGCTCAAGAACTCCCCATAGCACTCGATCCAATCCCGTCCACTACACAGAACGAACAAGCGACCCAGCAGTCGACGATCCTCTCCGACCGTTCGTTCTGGGGATTGCTGGTTACGCAGTTTCTAGGCGCCTTTAACGACAATCTCTACAAACAGCTCATGCTGCTGATGGCGATTTCTGCTGTCGGGGGAAAACTGAGCGAAGATACACAGGGTTGGGCGGCGGCGCTCTTCAGTTTGCCCTTTGTACTCTTAAGCAGCTTTGCTGGTTACCTGTCGGACAAGCATAGTAAGAGTCGGATCATCTTTATCTGTAAAGTGGCCGAGATAGTTATCACGCTCTTAGCCGTGGCGGCCTTCCTTGTGTACGGCCGCTTAGGCGACTGGGGGACGTGGTCAGTCTTGTTATTGATGGGCATTCATAGCACATTCTTTGGCCCAGCCAAGTATGGCATTCTTCCAGAACTGTTTGCCAAGCGAGAACTGCCTCGTGCGAATGGTTTGATCCTGATGTCGACTTTTCTGGCGATTATTCTCGGAGTGGTCGCGGCTGGATTTCTCAAGGATGTGTTGACCATCACGGAAGCTGACGGTTCCGCAAATTATCGGAATTTATGGATCAGTTCGCTCGTGTGCACGGGAATCGCCGTGATGGGCACAATCACTTCCTTTTTCATACGTTCAACCAAACCTGCTCAGCCCGCTGCCGCTATTTCCTGGGGCGATTTCGGAATCAGTGCGCCGATTCGCAAGTTGCTGTGGGACGACAAACCGCTATTAGCTGCGGTGGTTGTTTCGAGCATGTTTTACGTAGTGGCTGGCGTCGTTATGCCGACCGTCAACAGTCTTGGCAAGGGCCAATTGAAAATAGACAGCGATACGCTTACTAGCATCTTGACCGGCGGCCTAGCGATCGGGATTATCCTGGGTGCCGTATTAGCTAACGTTGTTTTGAAGAAAGTTTCCGCGACAAAGCAAGTACTGATCGGGACCATCGGCATGCTTTTGGCGCTGGTCGCGCTGGGAGTTTGGCGGCCTGGTGGAGTGCACTTTTTAGGATACTGGGGCGCGCTAGCCGGGTTGATTGTGATGGGGATGTTTGCGGCTGTGTTCATTATACCCATTCAGGTTTTCATGCAGCAGCGTCCACCCGCGGAAACCAAAGGCCGCATGATCGGCACCATGAATTTCGCGAATTTTGTGGGGATTTTGATCGCTGGTCCGCTATATCAGTTGTTCCTAAACGTGGCGACCTATCTGGGATGGCCGGTTTCCTCTGTGTTTTGGATGCTGGCGGTGCTGCTATTGCCGTTGGTAGTTCGATATCGATTACCCTCTTAAAGTGTAGAATGGTTGTCCCCAATCGTTCCCTGGAGCAATTACTCTATTCACAGCCCCCACTAAGCCCGCTTTCCAGTTGGCATCAGCGGCTCGCAGGCCGTACAATAAGGGCTTCGAGTCGCCAATCCAACAGACTAGTGAGGCCACTATGCAAACCAATCGACGCACCTGCATTCAGACGATGCTGGCCCTTGGTGCTCAAGCCGGCGTGATGACAGCTTGGCCGAGTCAGTTGGCGGCGCAGTTAAAAGCGACCGGATCGCAACGGCGCTTGATCGTGTTATGGATGCCAGGCGGCCCTTCGCAAATGGATACCTTTGACCTCAAACCCGGGCACGCGAACGGCGGCCCATTTAAGGAATTGACAACTTCGATTCCGGGCCTGCGATTCAGCGAACACTTGCCTGAGCTTGGAAAAGTCGCCGAACACTTGTCGCTTATACGTGGCATGCAAACCAAGGAAGGTGACCACAGTCGCGGGACCTTTCTTGTTCGTACCGGTCAACGCCCGGGTGCACCTGTTCGTTATCCTTCGTTTCCTTCCGCACTGGCCAAAGAACTGGCGCCGGCTGACGACAGCATTCCAGGCTACGTGAGTATCCTGCCGAATTCGTTTATCAACCCACCTGCTTTCAGTGCAGGATTTCTAGGTGCGTCGCGCGAACCTTTGACCGTGGGCGGAACAACCTCTTTCAATCCAGCTCAGCTAGGCAGTCCAACGCAACCCACTGGCGACACGCCAGCTGACTTACGCGTTGATAACCTCCTTCCACCAGATGGGCTACCTCGCGAGCGACTTGTGCGCCGACGTCAGTTTTGGGATGTGCTTCAACAAAGTTACGGCGCGCCTAGCCGGGCTGGAGCCGCTGCAACTCACGACACGGTTTATCGTCGCGCCATGAAGTTGGCCGAAAGTGATCTGGTGGAAGCTTTTGATTTGAAACAAGAGTCTGACGAAGTTCGCAGGCGCTACGGAATCGAACCGTTCGGTCAAGGTTGCTTGATGGCGCGACGCTTGATTGAACGCGGAGTTCCCGTGGTAGAGGTCTCGCTCAGCGACGGACCTGCCGGACTATCATGGGACAGCCACGCTGACAACTTCGCCACCGTCAAGCGACTCAGCGAGCGACTGGATCGTGGCTGGAGCCAGTTAATTTTGGACCTCAAGGCTAGCGGACTGCTTGAGACCACCACTATCGTTTGGATGGGTGAATTTGGCCGCACTCCGCAGATTAATCCTCAAGGCGGTCGCGATCATTTTCCGAACGCGTGGTCCTGCGTGCTAGGGGGCGGCGGAATCGTCGGCGGCTCGAGCGTAGGCAAAACGAGCGACGACGGCATGGAAGTCACGGATCGCCCCGTTGCTGCTCCCGATTTACTCGCAACCATCTGCAGCGCCGTCGGTGTTCCGCCCAATACGGAAAACACCTCCGATGATCGTCGGCCGATCAAACTGGCTGAGGGGAAATCAATCACTGAGATCTTGACATAGCACGCCTCATCCTCTTCGCAGCATGAGTGCCAATGAATTCCTCGAAACTGTATTTCGCATCCTGTAGCTGTTTCTTCATCACGGGGCTGTCGGCGCTGATTTGCGAAGTCTGCTGGATTCGAAAAGCATCGCTAGCGTTCGGTAGCTCTTCTTGGGCCATGAGCTTGGTGTTGGCCGTATTCTTTGCGGGATTGGCCGCGGGCAGCTACTTTGTGGGACGATTCAGTCATCGTTCCACTAGGCCGTTACGAAGCTACGCATGGCTGGAATTCGGTGTGGCTTGTTTGACCATCGCCAGTCCGTTGACCTTTCAAGCAGCGGATTGGGTGTATGGACAATTCTACTCAAGCATCGTTCATTTGCCCTGGATGTTAACCTTGAGCCGCCTTGTTTTGGCCAGCGTAGTCATGTTGCCAGCGACAACCATGATGGGAGGTACTCTTCCGTTATTCTGCCATCAATTCGTTCGCGATAAAGCACACATTACTCGCGGGATCGGATTGCTTTATGGAATCAACACGCTCGGTGCGGCGGCCGGGGCACTACTGTGTGGATTTTGGTTAATACCCGTTATTGGTGTAAACAATTCGCTCTTTTTAGCTGGCTCACTCAACCTATTCGTTAGCCTATTTGCTTTTCAGTATTTTCGATCTGTTTCCATAACCGCCGAAGTTGATTTTTCGCTTAGCACGGAAGATCGCAGGCATTCCGAATTAAAATTGGCGACCCGACTTGCCCCGAGGGAGCGAGCCATACTGACCGGGGTGTTTTTTGGTGTCGGCTTCGTGGCGGTTGCCACCGAAGTACTTTGGACTCGCTACTTGTCGCTGTGGATGCCGAACACCGTCTACACCTATAGCCTTGCACTCAGTGTGGTGCTGTTAGGAATTGTCATCGGAAGCGGAATGGCGGCGCTGATCGTTGACCGAGTTCGCTGGCGAGCGGGACTGATCGGTGGCTCGCAGATACTCAGTTCTTTACTTGTGATCCTGGTAATGCAACTTCCGCCTGATTGGTGGGGCGGCTGGTTTAACGCCGTTTCTGTCCCTCAACAGTTGCTCGTCGTATCGGTAGTAATGCTTGCCCCATCGATCCTCTCCGGTTTGTGCTTTCCGCTTGCGATCGGCATGATCGCTAGCGACTCTAGTCAAGTCGGTATGCAGACTGGTCGTATGACAGCCATCAACTTACTGGGCGGCATTGCTGGTTCAACAGCAGTTGGTTTTTTGATGTTGCCGTATTGCGGGCTTTATTACACTTTACTCTTGGTTACCGGGATGGGGATGCTGTTAGGCTTGGTGGCACTGTGGCAATTGGCAGCGGTGGTTCCAGTTTGGTTTCGACTTTGCGTGGGCATGCTTGCCGCCGGCCTTTGGGGCTTCATACCAGCTCATTTCCGAACGCAATTGCCGCAGGCCTTCCTCGCGTCCGGCGCCCAATTGGTCGACTTTCGCGAAGGCGCCAATGCCAATGTCTCCGTAGTTCGCAGTGGTGACCTGCTACAGCTCGAAATCAATCGTATGTGGCAAGGACAAAACGTAAAGAACCATCAGGTATTCGCTGGGCACATACCCGCCTTGCTTCATCCGGCGCCCAAGGACGTATTGGCAATTGGGTTGGGGACGGGCCAGACAGCTCGTAGTTTTCTAGCCCACGAAATCGACCGATTGGATTGTTTGGAAATTGAAGACGGCTTAGTTGACTTGTTGCGGGCACATTTTGACGCGGCCTGGATAGACGATCCTCGCGTCCATGTTTTGATCGAAGATGGACGCAATTATGTGACCCACACTCAAGCGACTTACGACATTATTTCCATCGAAGTGGGGCAGATTTACCGACCTCGCATCTCCTCTTTTTATTCAGTTGAATTTTATGACCAGTTGCGGCCAAAATTGCGTCCGCAAGGAATTGTCTGCCAGTTTTTGCCGATCGAGTTTTTCGGTCAAGCTGAATTTCGCACTCTCATCGCCACCTTTAGCCAAGCGTTTCCGCACCGCGTACTGTGGTACAACACTACGGAACTTCTGCTGATGGGTTCGGCCGATGATCGCATTCGCTTTGATTCGCAGCATTTTTCGAGCATCCTAGCCAACCATCCGGACTTGAAGGAAGAGTTAGATTTCGCGTATTGGGCGGGGCCTGAAAATTACCTCTCGCGACCGGAAGGTTTTTCGGCGGGATTTCTCTGCGGGTCCAAGCAACTGCAACAATTGAGCGAAGGAGTTGCGGTTTATCGCGATGACCGACCTTACCTCGAGTACCTGCCGCTACTCACTCAGTCGGACGCTCCCAACATTGCCGATCTGATTCAGAAGCACTTGGCTCCTTTGGCGGACTTGACCGATGATTCAGCCATCGACGCCACGGTCGCACAGCGGATTCGAAATGAAAACCTACAAGAGATCTCAGCCCGCGCCATGCTTGCAAAATCACAGTCATTTGAAGCCGCTGGACAGCTGGAAAGTGCCTTTGAAGCGATTCACCAAGCGTTGAGGATTCTTCCCAACTACCCACGAGCCAACTTAAGTATGGGTACATTCCTTCAATCCCAGGGAGAACCAGAAACGGCGCTCACGTTCTACCATCGTGCGCTGGCCGTTCAACCAACTAACGCGCGAGTGCTATTGAAAACAGGCGAGTGTCTCGTTGCCATGCAACGCTTCGATGACGCTACTCAGCCACTGCGTCAGTTGCTCGAGCAGCAGCCGAATCATGTCCGTGCTCACACGATGCTCGGCGCCACATTGAGTTCGCTGGGCAGGCTAGATGAAGCGGAAGAACATCTGCAAAAATCTCTGGCTGTTGCCCCAAACCAGCCCGATGTTCTTGTTAGTCTCGCAGGCGTCTACCTTCAAAAGAAGCAGGACTCATTGGCAGACGCTGCCTTCAATCACGCCAAATCCATGGAACCAATGTCAACCACTCTGCTCGTAACCATGGGCTGGGCCTATGGACAAGCGAACAGAAATCACGATGCACTGAGCTGTTTTGAAGCGGCGCTGGCGATCAACCCGCGCGAGACAAGAGCGGTGCTCGGCCTGGCCAACGCCTTGCAGTCAACCAAGGAATATTCCATGGCACAGCAAAGTTACTCGAGCCTGCTCGCCGCCAACCCCAGCATGTTAGAAGCCCGCATTGGCTTGGCGTATTCATTGCAGAGTGAAGGCAAATGGGACGAAGCACTGCGGAATTTTCAAACCGCCATCCAACTCGCACCTGACAATCCCAGCATTCTCGCCGCTTCCGCATGGATCATGGCGACCCATCCTGATCCTGCCAAACGCGCTGCTGCGGAGGCGGTGAAACGAGCCGAACGAGCCTGGAAAATTACCGGTGAACAAGCTCCCCAGGTCGGCGATGCACTAGCGGCTGCCTATGCAGCCAACGGCCAATTCGAACTGGCCGTTGAAACTTCCAATCTGGCCATTCAAAAGGCCCAGGAAAAGAAGATGCCGGAGATTGCGGCGGATTTGGAACGCCGCAAATCTCTGTACGAACAAAAGCAAATCTATACGCAATAACCGAATCCGTTCGATCCCTGGCTACTTGCCAATTTGTATTTTCAATTCGTTAGCACCATAAACCTTTTCAAGGGCTTCCAGCACCGAAGCGATGTGGACGCCAACGGCTCGGCCCTGCTCTTCGCTATGGTAGAAGTCTGCCGTCAGACTTTGGATGTTACCGTCAAAAATCACGCCAACCAGTTTGCCACTGCGATCGACGATCGGTGACCCCGAGTTGCCGCCGATGATGTCTGCGGTGCAAACGAAGTTGAAAGGCGTCGTGCTGGTGATCGAGTTCTTCGCATCCTGCCAGCTCTTGGGCAGCACCCAAGGATCTTTCGACCCATGTTGCTTCTCATGCTCAAAAGCCCCGCCCATGGTGGTCTGAGCTGGCACGTCGGTGCCATCTTCCTTGTAGCCCTTTACCAAGCCAAAAGCCAAACGCAGTGTGAATGTGGCGTCGGGATAGGTCGATTCGCCTTCGAGCTGAAATTTCACATCGGTGATTTTCGCATAGGCTTGACGTTCGCGTTCGTCCAACTCTTCTGTCCGTTCGCGAAGCGCGCGGTATTCCGGTTCAAGCGTTCTCGCCAATTGAATCAGCGGATCTTTGCTAGCCGCAATGCCGTCTAATCCCGAGGCGGCAAGTTTTTTACGCGCGTCGACTTCGAACAAAGTTGTTCCCTCAACCAACTGTGCAGCCAACTCTCGCGGCCCCTTTCCACCCAGAACCTTTTGAACCAGCTCGTCATCGCCGCCACGTTTCTCCATGAAGCGCGATAGCTCGTCGGCCAGCATGACTCGCTCCAAGTCATCGTAAAGCGGAGCCGGCGAAAAAAGTTCTTGTTCCAACGATTCTCGGCCTGCAACACCAAACTCGCGCAGGCGTTCTGCACTCGGCTTTTTATCTTCGGCAGCCATTAACACCAGATCTTCCGCAATGGCGTACAGATGACTTCGCAAGGAACCTTCGCGATTTTGTAACTTCAGTCGCTCGCGCTGCACGTCGGCGATCGTCTTCCACGCATCGGCGTTACCCGCTCTTTCTTGCATTTTCTTTTCCAAGGCCCGCTTGTTGGCCATGAAGGTGGGATCCTGGAGCCCTGCCAGCATACCCATGTACGCTTTGCGTGAATTTTGGATGCCAAACAGTTCATCTTGCCCGCGTCGAGCTTGCTCAGCACCGCCAAGCGCATACTGCTGCAGCAAATTCTCTTTACGTCGCAGCAGATCCAAATTGCGCGGCATACGATAGTCTCGCTGATAGGCCAGCGCATCGGGAGTGAGAATACGTTGCGTGCGACCAGGGTTACCGCTGACAAAGACCAAATCACCGTCGGTCGCACCCTGCGGATTCACCGCCAAAAAGTTCTCGATTTTGGCGGGCTTATCGTTTTCATAAACTCGGAATATCGTCACGTCCAAACAAAACCGTGGATATTCAAAATTATCCGCGTCGCCCCCAAAAAACGCAGTCGCCGCTTCCGGAGCCCAAACCAATCGCACGTCAGTGTATTGCTTGTAACGATAAAGATGATATCGACCGCCGCCGTAGAGCGTCACCACATCGCTGCGCAGACCGGTTTTTTCTTTCGACTGCTGCTCAATGCCCGCGATCGCCGCGCGTCGCGCTTTGGCAGCATCGCTGGCGACGACGCCTGCTTTCACGGATGCATTGACTTGTTCTGTAACATCCTCAATCGATACCAACTGGTTCAGCTCCAAGTCGGGCGCTTTTAGTTCGTCCGTCTGAGTCTTTGCATAGTAACCCTCGCTGTTGATATTCCGCTCTGGCGTCGACAGCTTGTACAGCGTATCCGAGGCAACGTGATGATTGGTCAGAACCAAACCATTGCTTGAAATGAACGATGCCGAACCGCCAGAGTTGAAACGTACGCTCGACAGCATCAAATGCTTTGCCCAGGCATCGTCGACGTCAAACTTGTACTTATCTTTCAACTGCGACTTCGGCAGAGAATTAAACAGCCACATACCTTCATCTGCAACTACGCTAGTTACCAGCATCGCCTGTAAGCACGCGCCCAAAACCGCTATTTTCATTGTGTAATCTCCTCAAAGCAACGAATGAGCTTGACCGAATGTTCCCGATTATAGCGTTCATTCAACTTCTTGGCCCCACCGGCACTATCGTGGCTAAACCCGACCCTGTGAGCCGTCGGCGCTAGCCGCGGGTTTCGGAGCGGGAAACGTAACGTAGGAGGTGATTGCCAAACACCTAACGATTCGCGGCGAATGGATTGCCACTGGCATTCAGCCAAATTATTGTTTTCTAAACAGAGACGTGCTTAAATTGAAGTACT
>JANLQO010000526.1:0-7634 GCA_031367855.1 Planctomycetia bacterium
AAACTGCAACAGGTCTGATGCCTTGGTGCGGGCAGGCGCTCGATGAGAAACGCGGAATCGTTTACGCCGCGACCAAAACTGCTGAGCCGGATTTTTATGGAGGCGAACGGCACGGAAGCAACTTGTTCGCCAACAGCATCGTTGCACTGAATGCCGCAACCGGTGAACGCATTTGGCATTTTCAAATCGTGCATCATGATCTGTTGGATAAAGACTTGCCCTGTGCACCGGTGCTACTCACTGTGAACCACGAAGGGAAGCAGATCGATGCCGTTGCTCAGGGAACTAAACACGGATTGCTGTTCGTATTCGACCGAGTCACAGGTAAGCCACTGTGGCCGATCGAGGAGCGACCGGTACCACAATCCGATTTGATTGGCGAGCAAGCTTGGCCGACTCAGCCGTTCCCTACCAAGCCTCCGCCCCTGATGCGACAAACCTACAGCGAGGAGGACGCATCAAACATTTCACCTCAAACTTATCAGATGACTTTGGACCGAATTCAAGCTGCCCCTAACTTCGGGCCGTTTCCTGCGCCCAGTCTGAAAGAGACAGTAATGTTCCCTGGATTCGATGGCGGGATGGAGTGGGGCGGAGGAGCAGCTGATCCCGACGGAATCTACTACGTCAACGTTAATGAGATGCCTTGGCTGTTGCAAATGCTTGACACTCGTCATGCAGATGGTACCGAGCTTGGTGCAGGCGAACGGGATTACGTGCTCTACTGTGGCGTGTGCCATGGCCTGGATCTTAAGGGCAATATTGAATTGAAATTCCCGCCATTGCTCGAGATTGACAAGCGTAAGACGCGCGCCGAGATCGAGCAGATGACGCGGCAAGGTCGTGGACGCATGCCATCGTACGACACCATGCCTGAGGACAAGCGAGTCGCAATTCTCGATTACGTACTTAGTAAGAGCGCGCCGCCAAAGGCAGCGATTGACGAATCCAAGAAGCCACAGCCTGCGGTTGCTGATGCTCAAGATAAAGGACCAGCCTACGCCTTTGGAGGATTTCGTCGGTGGTTGGACGATGAAGGCTATCCTGCGATCAAGCCACCGTGGGGCACATTGAACGCAGTTGATCTCAATACAGG
The DNA here is from genome assembly GCA_031367855.1 of Planctomycetia bacterium. GTDB lineage: Bacteria > Planctomycetota > Planctomycetia > Pirellulales > Pirellulaceae > Aureliella. Next base: position 1,097 of record JANLQO010000526.1, read on the forward strand.
CGAAATCAAATGGAAAGTTGCGTTGGGCGAATATCCCGAACTGTCAGCAAGGGGAATCCCGCCGACTGGCACTGAGAACTATGGCGGCCCCCTTGTTACCGCCGGAGGTTTAATCTTCATCGGAGCGACTGCTGACGAGACCTTTCGCGCCTTTGACAAGCAGACCGGCGAGCTTCTTTGGAAGGCTAAGTTGCCTTTTGGAGGTAACGCTAGTCCAAGCACTTACATGGTGGGCGGCCGACAATATGTGGTCATTTCGGCCGGGGGCGGCAAGAGCGGTCGGCGCCGCGGCGGAACTCTCGTGGCGTTTGCGCTACCAGAATAACAAACGAACCCCCGAGCGGCCCGCTTTCGGTTAGAATTTTTGGCTAACTTCGCCATGCATTCGCAATTTCAGCCAATTCTAGTGCGGTGTCGGCTCGTCCCAAGTCAAATCAGCTAGGAAAACTATATATGAACCCGACCGACATGGATCAGATTCATGAGATACTTTTTCGACTGGGTCTGGCAACACTGTTTGGTACGATCCTCGGCATTGATCGAGACCTTCATCGTAAACCTGCAGGCTTAAGAGTCTTGGCGATGGTTGGCTTGGGAGCGTGCGGCATCATCATGGTGAGCATAATGATCGACCATTCTACCAGCGACGGGATTCTCCGTGCAGTTCAAGGTGTTTTGACCGGCATTGGATTCCTTGGTGCGGGCGTCATCATGCATGCGCAAGGCAAGGATGAGGTACACGGATTGACGACAGCTGCAACGATTTGGATCAGTGCGATTGTCGGTATTATCTGCGGGGCAGGCCAATTTCTATTGGCCTGCAGCGTATTTGGGATCGCTTGGTTTTTGCTGATCGGCGGAAGATGGATCGAAAGGCGAATAATCAGCTGGACGGATACTCGAAATAAGACCTCGAAATCGGAGGGAGTTAAAACGGAACTAAGTGCGGCCAATTTAAACAGCGCCGAACCGTTCCCCAAGATGCCCTCGAACAGAACCTAATTCATGACAGACGAATTAGATTCGACCGAATATTTCCAAACTGAGTCGAGTTACTGAGCGAATTATTTTCGACTTTCGTGACCATGATTCGTGCGAGTTGCTGAGCGGCCAACTGTGGCTCGTGCAACATATTTCTTGCTGTGACTAAAGTGATTTTGCATGTTCTTTTCGTAGGCGGAATAGAGATCCGGCCGATTACGGATAATCAACAAATTCTCGGCGTTGGATTGTTCAGCATTGGTTGTAAAATTGAAGCTTCCTGTGATCAGGGTTGTTCCATCGATCAGAATTACTTTATTGTGGGCAATTGCGTGCTGGGCGTCTATCATGGTAGGGATGCAAGAATTGGCTAGAAAGTCTGCGGCAGAGTATTGTTCGGTTTCCTGACTCTTGTCGAGTACCGCAAATACTTGAACGCCGCGATTGTGTGCCGCAACGCATGCAGCTGCAATCGGTTCGGATGTGAATGAATAGGCTTGAATTAGAACTTGACGCTGAGCCCGATTCAATTCACCTACGATTGCGGAGGTGCAACCACCTTTCGGAGAGAAATAGACCTGAATATCACCTTGTGCGGAGAGTTGACTAGGTCGACCGCCGTCAGGAAATGCATTGGAATTTGCCTGCAGCGGCACTTGTTGATCAGTTCCGTTTCTGTATGAAACCAGCGAATCAGCAGGAGGTAAAACTTGCAAGTCTGTCCCGGTTTCAGGCATAGCACCGAAACTCGACGGCATTTCTGGAACTTCGGCGGGCAACTCGCCGTCGGCTACAAAAGCCCCGGTTGCGGCCTCAGTCTGTTCCACGCGAGGGTTCGACAATAGCAAACCACTCTGTGAAGCAAAATAATAAGTACCTAACGCCGCCGCAATTAAACCGGCTCCGATGAGATGGGGTTGCCGCGAACTGCTGTATCTAGAATTCAAAGTGACAAACCCTTTTGTATATACTTTGCGATTTGTGATCCCGACTGAAGAGCGGAAGATAGCCGGGATTACAGAAATGATCGTCCAATCGCAATTCCAACTTTGGGTATCATTGAGTCTCAGAAACTTGGCTTTTCCCGCCGTCTTGAGTGAGCAAACAGTCGAAAATGAACGTCCCAGCCAAGATTTCAAAAACGCGTAGCCGACTCAACTCCAGCCGTTGGTTGCTGTTTGCGTTGCCCGCATATCTATTGCTAGCCTACGCAGCCGACGTCGATACCGAACGCGAATTTCTGGCCGAATGCCTAAGAAGAACGACGATGCTAACCGCTGAGGTTTCTAGCCACCGAACACTTCATTCACCACATTGCCAAATACGTCGGTCAGTCGACGATCGCGACCCTCAAAATGATACACCAGACGCTCGTGGTTAAATCCAAGTAGGGCCAGCATCGTGGCATGCAGATCGTGCACATGAACCTTTTTCTCGACTGCACGGAAACCAAGTTCATCGGTTGCTCCAATCGCCTGGCCGCCCTTGACGCCACCACCGGCCATCCAGACGCTGAAGCCATAGGGGCTATGATCGCGTCCGTTTGAGCCTTGCATCACCGGAGTTCGCCCGAATTCACCGGCCCAGACTACCAGCGTGCTGTCGAGCAGGCCGCGCTGTTTCAGGTCGGTGAGCAACGCCGCAATCGGCTGATCCGTTCTGTCGGCGTTGGCTTGATGATTGGCCGCACATTCTCCATGGCCGTCCCAATCGTTGTTGAACAATTGAATGTATCGAACGCCTCTTTCTGCCATGCGTCTTGCCAAAAGACACATGCGCCCAAACTTTGAGGTTGGTTGCTTGTCGACACCGTACAATCCTAGAGTTGCGGCCGTCTCGTCATCGATGCGAATCAGATCGGGTGCGGCCGTCTGCATGCGAAAAGCTAGTTCATAGTTCGCCAACTGAGCCGCCAGTCGAGTATCTTCAAAGCGTTCCAAGGCAAAGCGTTCATTCCAGCGGTGCAGGGCATCGAGCATCGCCCGTTGTTGTCCGGGTGCTCCGGTAGCAACCAAATTTGAAATTGGAGTTCCCTCTGTTCTTACGACAGTGCCTTGATAAATCGCCGGAAGAAAGCCACTCCCGTAACTGACCGCAGGGCCCGGCCGAAATCCTCCGTCAGTCATTGTGATGTACGCAGGCAGGTTTTCGGTCACGCTCCCGAGTCCATACGTAACCCACGCTCCCATACTCGGATGGCCGAGCAGGGTCGAACCGGTATTTACAATGGCTGATGCAGGCCCATGAATAAATGAGTCGTGATGACAAGAGCGAATCACGGCCAGATCATCGGCATGTGTTGATAGCTTCGGAAACAGAGACGAAATCTCCAGGCCTGACTGGCCATGCTTTTTAAACTCGAATTGTGAAGCCATCAGCTTGCCATCACTGGCTTTCATAAACTGCAGCGCTAGTCCTTCGGTACGGAAGCTGTCCGGGATTGGCTGGCCGTTATATCTAACGAGTGTCGGTTTTGGATCAAATGTTTCCAATTGACTCGGACCACCGGCACAAAAGATGAATATCACTCGCTTTGCCTTTGCCGGAAAATGCGGCTCCCTCGGCGCGAGAGGATTGTTCGAAAGTCGATCTGCGGCGGCAGCGGCTCCGGCAATCAACATCCCGAAAACGGAAGCCCCAAAACCCAGCCCTGAGGCTCTCAGGAAATCGCGTCGATCAGCCACGGGCAGGAATCTTTGGCAATGATGTGCACTCAACGACTCTGCTGTAGTCAGTCGATTCGCAACTGGACACTCAATCGACATAGACAAACTCCTGCATGTTGAAAAGTGCCAGGCAAAGCAGGGACAACGAAGTCTGAGCATCGGTCGCAGACAGCGACCTTAAGAGCTCGGAAGCTTCTGTTTTTTCTTCAACCGTCGGCAATCGACCAAGTGCCAACTGCCAAGCTCGGTCAATCTGTGACGTATCGTCGCTCGCACGCCTGCGACGAACAATGTTGGTCAGGGATTGTGCGCCATTGGCCAGCGATTCAGCGTATTGCCAACCCAGTGGTGTTGGGTTTGCATCCAATGAAAAATCGGCAGCGATGTCCCGCACACTGGTCGAGCTGCTGAAGCTCAGTTGCACGGCAACAAAATCCCCCTCAAGAATTTCCAGACGAAACGTATCACCAGCCTTTGCAAAACACTTCAATGTTGCTTCACCGCCGGACCCACGGGCCAGATCCAAAGGAGCAGCAGACGTACCGCATTGGTCATCCAGAGTGCTTTCACTGAGCAGCTTGTCGTTGTGCCATAGTCTCCAAGGTCCACTGCGTCCCAGTCGTCGGATGTTCCATAGACCGCCACGGATTTCGACAGGCCCGCCGCCATCAGGGGGGACTCGCCAGGCCACGCTTGTTATTCCATGAGTCATGACCGTACCGATGGGATCATCCATCGTTTCCGTGGCATGACCATTGTCTTCTCGCAACGCCCAGCCGGCATGAATGCCAGACTTATTTCCAACCCAGCCCGATTGTCCCGGGCCAAAATCGGGGATATTCCAGCCGGCATGCAATTCACCATTGAGCCGCGATGCAAATGCCTTTGATTGACGCACGGCTGTTGAGTTGTTCAACATCCACAATGCCTGTGGAGCGACCGTCGTCACATCCCGAGCCGGAGCACTGACCGCATTCACTGGCAGGTCAAAGACGTCGAACATTGGGAAGCGATAGTTGCGACGTTGCAAAATGTAGAGGCCGCGCCGCGCGTGTTCGGCGGGATCGGCGGAAACAACCCAATATCCAGGAGCGCCTTCCTCCGGTCCGAGAGGCGGCACAATAGGACGGCCACCCATTTTCAGATTCAGTGTACCAGCCACTGCATGAATCGAGTCCCAAATGGCCTCCGCTTCCAATCGGCGACGGTTCATCTTCCAGACGAAACGATTCTGAGGATCGATTGCCGCGTTCTCTTTTGAGATCTGGCGGCTATCCATTTGATAGGTCGACGAAAGCATCAATGTGCGATGCATTTCTTTGATGCTCCAGCCCTGCTTCATGAAGGTATAGGCAAGCCAGTCGAGCAGTTCCGGATGAGTCGGACGCTCTCCCATTTGACCGAAGTCGTTCAGGCTACCGACGATTCCGCGACCGAAGTGCCCGTGCCAGATGCGATTCATCATGACTCGCGCAGTCAGCGGATGTTGTTTGTTGGTCAGCCACTCCGCCAGAGCAGCACGATTTCGAAGCGGACCGGGCATGGGCGCATCCCACCGGCTGGCACTTCGCAGATCCTCGGGCAGGCCCGGCGCAACAACCGCTCCAGGTCGTGAAAGTTCACCGCGATTGAGCAGCTGAATGGGTGCAATCAACTCTGGCCGTTCATGTCCCAACACGCTGATCGTCGGCGTTTCCATCAGTCCGACGAGAGGAACTCCCAGAGCTGTGTTCTCGGGTAAAGCCAAAACGCTGTTAGCAATGCTGTCGATTAGCCCCTGTCGTTCGGTCTGCTCTTGCGGCGACAATTGTTTTCCGGCCATACGAGCGTCAAACATCCGCAACGCTCGGCGTGCTTCTTCAATGGCCAGGATACGTGGGTAATGCTGTTTGAAATCAGCGATACCCATCGCATCGATGATGGGATATTCAATTTCTTTGCTGCTCGCAAAAATGGCTTGCATGGCATAGTAGTCATGCTGGGTAATCGGATCAAACTTGTGATCGTGGCAGCGTGCGCATCCAAGGGTTAGGCCCATAAAGGCAGCACCGGTCGTATCGACCCAATCCGAATACGTTTCATTGCGGATCTTTTTTCCGTCCATGTTGGATTCATGGACCTGCGGTCCCAGAGTATACAAACCGGTCCCGGTCAAGGCTTCCAGGTGTTTTACCTTTGCAGGAGCAAGTGTGTAGTTGCCGTTCAGCGCAAGGTCGTCCGGCCAAAGCTCGTCGGCTGCAATCTGCTCTTGCACAAAAAGGTCGTAGCGTTTGTCGTCATTGAACGATTTCACCACATAGTCACGGTAACGCCAGGCATTGCGATAATAGACGTCCGTTTCAAATCCGCCGCTATCGGCGTAGCGAGCCACATCCAGCCAGTACCGGCCCCAGCGTTCGCCGTACTGGGGTGAATCCAGCAACTGGTTGATGAGTCGAGCCCAAGCTTCCTTCGATGGCTCACGAACAAATACATCTACTTGTTCCGGAGTCGGTGGCAATCCGATGAGATCAAAGTAGGCGCGACGGACCAGCGTGCGCGCATCAGCCCTCGAGGTGGGCTTCAGTCCCCGAGCATCCAACTGAGCCAGAATGAACGCATCGACAGGCGTTTGCACCCAGCCTGGATTACTGACCGCTGGAGGATCGATCTCGCGGACGGGCTGGAAGGACCAGAACGTCCGTGGATCGGACACGACATGCTTGGCAGGGACATCCGAAGTCTCTCGAGGATCCACGGCTCCTTCGCGAATCCAAAGTTCTATCGCTGCAATCTCCACATCGCTCAGCTTTTCTTCCGGCATCCGTAGTTCGGGATCCAGGTGCTTAACGGCATGCAACAGCAGAGAGCTTGCAGGATCATCAGGATGGACTGCAGGACCTCGTTCACCC
>JANLQO010000529.1:0-28460 GCA_031367855.1 Planctomycetia bacterium
CGACGATGGCGATGTCAGCCCGCTCGACGCACTGTTGGTCATTAACTATTTAAATACCGTTGGAAGTGGGAACGTACCAGCGGGCAATCCGCCTCCATTTATCGACGTAAGTGGCGACAATCAAATCTCGCCTCTGGATGCTTTGCTCGTGATCAACAGACTAAATCAACGTGGCAGTGGAGAAGGAGAGGCATCCGGCGGATTTTTCGCTGCGGCCTCCCACGCTTCGCTGGTGGATTCGGTCTATTCGCAGTTTGGACAAGCGGCATTCGATGACCTGCTTGGCAATGAGGTATTCCAAGGTCGCAGGAGGATGGTGTTGAGGTAAGGAGTCGCGCCGCCCGGGTTGCGCACGATTCGGAGAGAGGCAGCCACGTGCTCGGCTAGGTAAGAGAACGGGGCATTGCCCTAAGGTCAAATAGCGATCGAAGCCGAAGCGTTAATCGTTGTCGGCGCGTAAGACGGAGATAAAGGCTTTTTGGGGAATGTTGACGCTGCCGAATTGCTTCATCTTGGCTTTGCCCTTTTTCTGCTTGTCTAGCAGTTTGTTCTTTCGCGTGACGTCGCCACCGTACAGCTTGGCAGTTACGTCTTTGCGGAACGGTTGAATGGTCGCACGGGCGATGATGGTGCCGCCAATGGCACCTTGAATGGGGATCTTGAACTGATGACGTGGAATGGCTTCGGCGAGCTGTTCGCAGTAGTGTAGTGCACGTGTGCGAGATTTGTCTCGGTGCACGAGATAAGACAAGGCGTCGATGGGTTCGCGATTGACAAGAATGTCGACTTTGACGATATCGGTCTGGCGATATTCGATAGGCACGTAATCGAACGAGCCGTAACCACGGGTGATCATCTTGAGCTTGCCGTAGAAATCGAAGAGCACTTCACCCAACGGCATTTCGCTGGTGACTTCCACGCGGCCTGCGGAAAGGTAGCCCATCGTTTGACTGTCTGAACGATGCTCGCGGCACAACTCCATGACCGGTCCGACGTATTCCTCAGGGATCAGAATGGAGGCTTTGATATAGGGCTCGGTGGTAGATTCGATGTTCGACGGATCAGGCCAGTAGCTGGGGTTGTCGACGTCAACTGTCGAGCCGTCTTTCAAACCGAGTTTATACTTGACTGACGGAGCTGAGATTACCAGGCCCAGATCGAACTCACGCTGCAGCCGCTCCTGAATCACGTCCAAGTGCAATAAGCCCAAAAAACCACAGCGAAAGCCGAACCCGAGGGCGGCCGAGCTATCTTTTTCGAAGGTCAAAGCGGCATCGTTGATGGCCAGTTTCTCGAGAGCCTTGGTGAGGTCTTGGTATTCATCCGTACTCATCGGATAGATCGATGAGAAAACAACTTGCTTGGCTTTCTTGTAACCCGGAATAGGCTCAACGGCTTGGCGTTCGAGATGCGTCAGCGTATCGCCAATCTCGATATCCTGAACGCTCTTCACTCCCGCGACGATGTAACCCACTTCGCCGACGCTGAGTTGTTTTTTGGGATTGAGTTTGAGTTGGTTGTAACCTAGTTCATCAACTTTGTAATCTCGGCCCGAGTGCATGAAGTGGATCATTTCGCCGGTTTTCAGCGTCCCTTCCATCACACGGACCTGAAGTATGACTCCGCGATAGGTGTCAAAGTGAGCATCGAAGACCAGAGCTTTCAGCGGAGCGGCGGGATCGCCTTGAGGGCAAGGCAGTTGCGCGACGATGCCCTCCAGCACGTCTTTAATGCCGACGCCCGTCTTCGCGGAAACGGGAATCGCGATGAACGGGTCGAGTCCCAGATCGGCGTCAATCTCTTCTCTCACCTTTTCCACATTGGCTGCGGGCAGATCGATTTTGTTGATGATCGGCAGCAATGTGAGGTCATATTCGAGGGCCAGATACAGGTTGGCGACTGTTTGAGCTTCGACACCTTGCGATGCATCGACGACGATCAACGCCCCTTCACAGGCCATTAGCGAGCGACGGACTTCGTGCGAAAAATCGACGTGTCCGGGAGTATCGATCAGGTTAAGCAAATACTCTTGACCATCGGCGGCGCGGTAGGAAAGCGTGATCGAATTGCTTTTGATCGTGATACCGCGTTCGCGTTCAATGTCCATCGAGTCGAGCATCTGGTCATGGAATTCACGCTGCGAAACGCCCCCACACGCTTGGATGAGTCGATCAGCCAACGTCGACTTGCCGTGATCGATATGGGCGATGATGCAAAAATTCCGAATATGTTTCATGCGACTTCGATTTGCGATTTGTACCAGTGGAAAAGGGCTCCTGCTTCAGCCAATTCAAGGATCATAGTGAATTCGCCTCGTAACGGACAGGGATTCAGTGGTCAGGTATTTGACGCTACGAGCGATAGTCGATGTCGATACCGTTGGCAGGCGGTTAACATTCGCACGGTTTTTTGGTAAAATTAGTGCCCCCGCTCACAAACCCACCTAAATTTACCTTCATAATCAATCCGTCGGGCTTAGACCCGCGTGAGAACGACGAGAACCCTGAGGGAATCGCCGGGGAATTCCGCCGGGCGCACCCGTAGCGAAGTACCAGGCTCTGTTTGAAATGGGGGCTGAACCCTTTGTAAAACTGATGGTTTGACGCGGGTTGGCCCCCTTTTCAAACAGCGCCTAGATCGGAATCGGTTTTCAGTAGATACTTTAGCGGTTGCACCGCCATCCTGCATGCTCAAAAAACTGCAAATAACGCACAAATTAACCACATCCCTTGCTATCCGATTTCAAGAGGCTCGAAGGCATGACCACAAGATTGAATGACGCTTGGAAACTCCTACGCTTCTCCGGTTGGTTTTTAGGCTTAGCGTTTTTGACCATGCCTGTTTCGGCTGATGAACCAGCCGATTGGTATCAGTGGCGTGGACCGGAAGCGAATGGAATTTCTCGCGAGAAGAACTTGCCATCCACTTGGTCACCGAAGGGCGAAAACCTGTTGTGGTCGAAGCCCGAATATGGGGGACGCAACACGCCTATCACGCTGAACGGCAAGCTGTACATCGTGACTCGCTACAAACCGGAAACGACTGAGGAAGGCGAACAACTGGTGTGTTTGGATGCCAAGACGGGGGCCGAGCTGTGGTCCAATCACCACAACGTATTCTTGACTGATGTGCCAGCCGAGCGGGTGGGCTGGTCAAGTGTGATTGCTGATCCGACGACTGGAAACATTTTCTGGTTGGGTCTCGGTTGCGAATTCAAATGCATCAACGGAACGACCGGCGAAACTATTTGGGATCACGTGCTCAGCGAAGAGTATGGGATGCTCAGCACCTATGGCGGTCGAACGAATTTTCCGGTGGTAATCGATGACTTGGTAATCGTTAGCGGCGTGATGACTCAGTACGGTGAAAACGCTATTCCAGCCCATCGTTTCGTCGCTTTCGACAAACGGAGTGGCGCGGCTGTTTGGTTTTCAAGTACCGGATTGCGTCCTGAAGACACTACGTACTCGACTCCGTTTCTAACGACTTTCAAGGGTCAAGCAGCGATGGTGTTCGGGGCTGGCGACGGCTGGATCTATGCCATGCAGCCGCGAACTGGAAAGGTAATATGGACTTACGATTGTTCCAGCCGAGGTATCAATACGCCGGTACTTGTGGCAAACGAAATTGTTTATGGTGGTCATCGTGAACAGAACACCGCGGACCCGCGGATTTTGGGAGCGATTTTTGCATTTGACGGAAAAGCCGAGGGCGAAATTAAGGAAGAATCGCTGAAGTGGAAAATCAACTCGCATAGCGTCGAAGGGAGCCAACTGCTGCTGGTCAACGGGCGATTGTATGCCTGTGAAGACGGCGGCAAGCTTGACGTGATCGACCCTGAGACCGGCAAGATCATCCAGCAGAAACCCGTCGGTCGTAGACTGAGTTCGATTGTTTACGGCGATGGCAAGCTATATTGTACGAATGAGACGGGAATCTTTTGGGTTTTTGAACCTACGGCAGAGGGCCTCAAGGAAGTGGCGCGCGTTCGCTTGAACGACGAAGAAATAATGGCTGCTCCGATCATTTCGCGCGGGCTGATTTATGTGACCACAAGTAAGGGCTTGTATTGCATTGGCAAAGCCGATAGCGTCGTCGAATCGGATCCTTTGCCTGCCAAGCCCGTCGAGTCGCCTCGTTCGGAAGATACAGCCATCGCTCACGTACAGATCGCGCCCGTGGAAGCCATACTCGCGCCGAATCAGACGACGCCGTACCAAGTGCGGGCGTATAACATGCGGGGGCAATTCCTGAAAGTTGTGCCGGCAGAATTTACGATCGAAGGCGGTGGCTCGATCACGGCCGAAGGTGTTTACACAGCGGCTGCAGGAGCGGAACATGCCGTGGCTAGCATTACCGCCAAGGTGGGTGATCTATCCAGTAAAGCCCGGCTGCGAATTATCCCGCCACTTCCTTGGAAATTCGATTTTGGCGACAGGAAAGTTCCTCCCACCTGGATCGGTGCTGCCTATCGCCAGCAGCCGAAGGATATCGAAGGTGAACCGATGCTGGTTAAGATCAGTACTATTCCGAAGGGTACTCGCAGCCAACTTTGGATGGGTTGGAGTACGTTGCACGATTACACAGTGCAAGCGGATTTCAACGCCAAAGAAGACGCGACAGGCAAGCGACCCGACATGGGTCTGATCAACCAACGCTACACGGTTGACTTAATGGGCAAAGATGAATTGCAACTGCGATCGTGGACCTCGCGATTAGAACAGCGTTTTGCTAAGACGATTCCCTTCAAATGGTCCGCGAATCAGTGGTATACGATCAAGTTGCAAAGCAAGAATGCGGACAGCGGGGCCACCTTGAGTGCCAAAGTCTGGAAGCGCGGTGAAGAGGAACCGAAAGAATGGACGATCGAGGCGACCGACGCGTTGCCCAATAAAACCGGTAGCCCAGGTTTGTTCGGCAATTCGAGCTTGGTTGAGTACTATATTGATAACGTGCAAGTTTTTAGCAACCACTAAAACATCGCAGCAAACTTAAATAACGAAGAATTTCAAAAGGTAAATATTAATGCGGCTAACGAAACTTAATGCACTGAAACTCAAAGCACTGGCGATTTGCGGTCTCTTCCTGTTCCCGGTCGGACAGCTACAAAGCACTTTGAACGCACAAGAAAAGTACAATGCGGTAACTGAAGCCCGCAAGCGCATCGATGCTATGAAAGTTGGCAAACGCGATTGGCCTCAATGGGGAGGTTCGTATCTGCGAAATAATGTCACCGACGAACCCAACATCGTTACCGATTGGAACGTCAAAGACGGTAAAAACGTCCGTTGGTCCATGCCGCTCGGGTCTGAAACCTATGGCAACCCTGTTGTGGCCAATGGTAAAGTTTTTGTGGGTACCAACAACGGTAATGGTTACATCAAACGCTATCCCAATACCATCGACTTAGGTTGTTTGGTGTGTTTTGATGAAAAGAACGGCAAGTTCCTGTGGCAGCACTCGAGTGAAAAACTATCAACTGGTCGCGTGCATGACTGGCCACACCAAGGTATCTGCTGCGCGCCGATGATTGATGGTGATCGCTTGTGGTATGTGACCAGCCGAGGCGAAGTTGTGTGCTTGGATACCGAAGGCTTCAATGACGATGAAAACGATGGTGCGATCAAGGATGAACCCAACAACGACAAGACTGAAGCCGATGTTGTGTGGCGCATGAACATGATGAAAGAACTGGGCGTGTCGCAACACAATATGTGTAGCTGTTCGGTCACCGCCGTGGGAAACAAGCTGTTTGTGAATACCTCCAACGGTGTTGACGAGGGGCACGTGAGCCTGCCAGCTCCCGCCGCACCGAGTTTCATTTGTCTGGATCGCGACAGCGGCAAGTTGCTGTGGGCAGACAACTCGCCGGGCGCGAACGTTTTGCACGGTCAATGGTCCTCGCCAACCTACGGAGAGTTTGCTGGAGTTGCACAAGTAATCTTCGGCGGTGGGGATGGATACCTGTACAGTTACGCAGCCGATGGTAAGAGCGGTGAAGCGGATCTGCTGTGGAAATTCGACTGCAATCCCAAGGATTCACGTTATGAACTCGGCGGTGCGGCGACTCGTAACCATGTGATCGCGACTCCAGTTGTCTATGACGGTTTCATCTACGTGGCTGTTGGCGAGGATCCAGAGCATGGCGAAGGCGCCGGTCACTTGTGGTGCATCGATCCAACCAAACGCGGTGACGTTAGCCCAACCCAAGTTTTCAACTCAAAAAATCCCACGCTACCGATTGCTCATAAGCGCTTGCAAGCCATGGTCGCCAAAGACGGTGACTTCCAGCGCGATAACAAGAACTCGGCTGCAGTCTGGCATTACCAAGGTAATAATCCGGAAGAATTCGAATCAACCATGCATCGCACTTGCGGCACGGTGGCAATTAAAGACGATTTGCTGTTCGTTGCCGACTTTAGCGGCGTGCTCCACTGCGTCGATGCCAAGACTGGCAAAGGCTACTGGACTTATGATATGTTCGCTGCCTCATGGGCATCGCCGTTGATCGTTGAAGATCGTGTGTACATCAGCGATGAAGATGGAGATATCGCGATTTTCAAGGTTTCCAAAGAGCAAGAAAAGATCGCCGAGATCAACATGGAGAGCGCGGTCTACACCACGCCACTGGCCGCTAACAAGACCCTCTACATTGCCAACCGCAATCGCATTTACGCGCTTGAAGAGGGTGCTCAGGCGAAGAGTGAAGAATCGAAATAGGTAGCTAAGTTCCCAGCTTGCCAACTGTGCTGTGTGGCTGGGGCAGCGTCTTCGAAGCTCGCGGCTTGGCGGACCCGTATGCTTAGCTGGGGGCTTCGAAGACGCTGCCTCAGCCGCACGCGATTTTTCTAGGAAGTACTTTTTAACGATGATGATGCGCACGCGATTCGCCCCAAGCCCGACCGGGTATCTGCATATCGGTGGCGTTCGAACAGCACTTTTCAATTGGCTGTTGGCTAAACAAACGGGCGGTCAGTTTATACTGCGAATCGACGATACCGACGCAGAGCGAAATGTCCAAGAGGCGCTTCAGCCGATTTTGGATGGGTTCCGTTGGTTGGGGATGACGTGGGACGAAGGGCCAGAGGTCGGAGGACCGTACGCGCCCTATTTCCAGTCGCAGCGCGGCGACTTGTATCAACTTGCGGCCAAGCAATTGCTGGACAGTGGTCATGCATATCGCGATTTCGCTCGGCCCGAAGAGCTCGACGTGCAACGCAAAGCGGCTGAAGTGGCTGGCAAAGCGTTCGTATATGATCGCCAGTGGATGGCTGTGACCGATGAACAAGCTGAGAAGTTCGCGGCTGAAGGACGATCGTGGGTCCTGCGCTTGAAGATGCCTCGCGAAGGAAAGTGTATTTTTCACGACGAGATTCGCGGCCAGGTTGAATTCAACTGGGCGGATGAGCAAGATCATGTGGTGCAGCGCGGCGACGGTTCGTGTCTGTACCATTTGGCGAGCGTCGTGGATGACGAAGCCTACAAGATTACGCATGTGGTGCGCGCCGTCGAACATCTGAGCAACACGCCGCGACAGATCTTTATCGCGCAATCGCTGGGTTACAAGTTGCCCGTCTACGCGCACTTGCCGTTCGTAGCTGAGCCGGCGGGGCCGGCGAAACTGAGCAAACGTAAATTGGATACGTACCTCAAGAAGAAAGATTTTGCAGCGCTTTTCGAACAGGGCCAACGGATCGCTGAGCGGACGGGATTGAAAGCAACGAAGGAAGCCTTCAACCCGGTCGTGGTCGATTTTTATCAAGCAATCGGTTTTCTGCCCGATGCGATTCTGAATTATTTGTTGTTGCTCGGTTGGTCGTTAGACGATAGCACCGAAGATTTTACGCGCGAACAGATGATCCAAGCGTTTACTTTAACGCGAGTGAATAAAGCTCCAGCAAGTTTTGATCCGCAAAAACTGATTTCGTTTCAATCGCGTTGGATGCACAAGTTGTCGATCAGCGAACGCGCCGCCCGCGTACTGCCTTACTTGGTTCGAGCGAAGCTGATTAGCGATCCGCCAACGGAGGCAGATACCGCATTGGTTACGCAAGTCGTGACGGCGGCGGACGATCGCATCAAAATCGCGGGAGATATTTTGGAGTTCGATGACTTTTTCACGGCGGACGACCAATTGACGTACGACGAAGCCGCGTTTGCCAAACGCGTGCAACAGGATCCAGCAGCCGTCGAACTGCTAGAGAAATTTCAAGTAGTTCTGGCGACGGTAGAGCCCTTTGATGCTGCAACTACCGAAGCGAGTTTCAAACAATTTGTTGAAGCACAGGGGATCAAGTTCAATCAGATCGTTCACGCATTGCGACTGGCGGTGACCGGCAAGACGGTCGGCTTTGGTATGTTTGATTCCATGGCAATCCTTGGCAAGCCACGCGTGCTGGCCCGCATAGATCGCTTGATCGCCCGCGCCAAATCATAGCCTCGTTTATCAGCGAATTCGTGCGTTATTAGACTACAGGTACTTCATGGTCGCATCCGGCAGACGCGACCCACCGTGGGTCACACTTGCCGAGCTTGCCGAGTGTGACTCTACGCCTGCTGATCCTACGCAGCCCGTTAGTTCCGATGTCTCTACCAGCGAGTTTCCATTTGCTGGACAATCGTGTCGGCGAGCCGTTCGATGTCGTGTTGCAGAGCGGTAGAGATGCTCTGACCACCTTCCGGAACGAAGTGACTGCTTTGCGTGAAGAGAAACGCAAATTGGCCTGGGGGCACAAAGCGGTTCTCCATGAGCATATTGCCGCGACGGTCGAGCCAAGTCAGCTCGATGTTCAGAATTGCATCAATGGCCCGTGGATCGTCAGTTCGATTTTCGGTGATCACTTGTTTGGATTCGCGCACGATACGGCAGGTCAATGTACTGTCGGCTGACGGATCACCGATCACTTTGAACGGAGTCCGCAATTCGACAGCTTTGACGAGCGCTTCGGTCAATTGGATTCCCACCATCGGACGAAATGAATCATTGCGAACGATAGGGATGTAAATCGTCCGAATATTGGAATTGTAAAGCGAATTGTTGCCGAGTTGATATCCTGCGCAGCCCGTCTGAGAGACTACGGCAAACAGGCCACAGCCGAAAAGTATAAGGGTCGCCAAAATCAATCGTGAACTACGCATCATGCTTATTTAGCCGAACCGCTATTGATGAGAGGCTGCTCGCTCCTCGATTGGCCGAAGAGTTTCACGAGCGGAGCGAACCGTTGTGGTGGATCATCCGGCAAACTACTAAGCTCTGCAATTTTTACTTCTGCTTCTTTCGCAAACGGGGTGTCAGAGAATTCAGCAACTATTTTTTGGTAATGGTAGCGGGCTGAACCGTTCTCGCCACGCACGCGACGGTACTCGGCGCCAAACCACTCGCGTTCAGCATTTAGGAAACGGATCTTAGCGAAGGCAACATTCAAGTCTTCTTGGCGTTCGCCAGCTTCTTTGGGAAACTGTTTTACAATCTGTTTCACGCGTCGTTCGGCTTCGTCGAGCGGGACGGGGCTGTACCTCGGACCCTGATAGCTGTTCAGGAGACTCTGCAACTCCAGGAACTGCGCCTGAAACTGGTGTTCGCTATCGGGGTAGGTCATGCGCAGGTCGGCAAACGTGTCGGCGGCCCCTTCGAATTTCCCTTTCTCAAACTGAGCAATGGCTAGTCGCATCGTCGCATCGTCGCTGACACGGCCCGTGGGGTTATCGATGCGCATGGCTTCGAGCACACGTTTGCCGTGTCCGCCGGTATCATTCCAAGGTCGTTTATTGTCAATGAAATTCACGACGGTAAAAGGTTGATGAGCGGCAGAGTCGTGCTTCAGCCAATAGTCCGCGATTTCGAAGCGACGCGAGTCGACTTGGTCGAGATAACGATTGCGAGGATACTCTTTGACGAGTTTGCTGTACATTTCTTCGGCGCGATAGTAGTCTTCCGCAAAGAAGAGGCTTTCGCCAGCAGCCATCAAAGCGTCTTGCTCCAGTCCAGAGCTTTGCCAATTTTTTGCGGCTGACTGATATTTTTTGGCGGCAGCTCGAAACGCCTCCGCTCGCTCGTCGCCCTGTAAATCCTTGGCTTTTTCAAACATCGCGTCGCCTTCGCGAAACTCTTTACGCGCCAGCTCGATATCCTTGCGGCGTTGCCGTTGGAGCCCAATTCGCTGCAAGAAGGCTTTGCCACTGGTGTCCTTCTCAGCCGTCCTGCCTTCGGGCCGAGTAATACCGTCGGCAAAGCCCGACGGATTTTCGATGCTGCGTTTGGCTTCGTTATATTCTTTCATCGACCCCGCGCGTGGCGAAAACATCGTACATCCGACGCTACCAAAAGTAAGCAGGCCGCCGAGTGCCAAACAACTACTCAGCCACAGGTGGCGGCGCAGTTCGAGTTTGAAGCGAGCGCGTTTGGCTTGTATGGTCATGGCGTCCGTGCCTGTTCGGTTCAATAGGTTGTTCTTGAACGTGTCATTCGTATGGTGGCTGTGGTTGCTCATCCGTTAGCGCCCAAGCTCCTCAAGGTACGAGTGTAAATTTAGTTTACGATCCAGCAAAATGGTTAAGTACTGCTTCACAACGTTTCGTAGCGCTGCACGGTTTTTGTTTGGGTAAATATTTAGAGGAATCATACGCCAGTCCGATTCACTGAAGTGTTCAAGGGTCTGCCGCACTTGGGCCGGCAATTGAATCAAGTGACGCGAGCCGGATCGGCAGCGTTCGCACAAGACTCCACTGGCCAGCAAGCCAAACGTCGCATTCCCATCGATTGGCACGCCATCACCGCACTGAGCGCACATCCGCCAACTCGGCAAATGTCCCACCATGCGTAACATTTGCAATTCCAACCGCAACACAATCGCCCGCAATTCCAGCTCCGGATGTGCCAGTGCCAACAGTGTTGATTCAGCCAACTCGAACAATTCCGGCTGTTCGTCCCCTTTGTCAGTCAGTCGTTCCAACAGTTCCGCTACGTAATATCCGCTGTAAAGTCGCAACAGGTCCGCCGCGCCAGCTCGAAAACGCCGCAGCAATTTGGCCTCAGTGAGCAGGTCGAGCGCATCGCCGGACTTTGGAATGAACACTACGCGACAAATTGAAAGCAGGTCAAGGGCAGCTTCAAATGGGCTCTTCGGTCGCCGCGCCCCCTTGGCTAGCACAGAGAGTTTCCCGAAGTTACGGGTGTAAACGCTTGCAATGCAGCTCGTTTCGCTCCACGGAAAGACTCTCAGTACTAACGCGTCTGTCTGCTCAGCTGCCAATGTCGTGTTCTCCGAAAAATTTGCAATGTTAATGGCACCCTGTAGTCTACGACTTTTTCATTTTCATAAGAGGAGTATTTTTTTCAGAACAGCACTATTGGGACTATCGCCGATCCTCTCAAAGAACTATATTCAAGAAAATTGGGAATTTTGTGAGTACATTTTGACTTCCACCCTAATGTCTCTGGAACGACCGTTGTACCGTCCGACCATTAACTTTCCGCAAGCGAATGGATGCATGGAAACCAAGCTTGAGGTGTTTACCACTGCCCAATTGCGACTGGTGCTCGATGCACCCGGTATCAACCTATATGCGATCGACCGAGAGTATCGCTATGTCAGCCTCAATCGGCTGCATCATGAAACAATGCGAGCGCTGTGGGGGGTTGAGGCAGCAGAGGGTGTCAATCTGCTGCTCGAAGTGATCCGCGATGACCACGATCGCCAAAAGGCCAAAAACAATTTTGATCGCGCGTTGGCTGGCGAAGAGATGGTGCTGGTCGAGTCTTACGGCGCGAAGGGCGCACGACGCCTATACGAGAACCGCTACCTTCCCACACGGCTTGAAAATGGCGTGATCGTCGGCGTGACAGTATTTGCGAGCGACATCACTGAGCGTGAACGTCTGTCGGAAGAGCGATTGAAAGTGGAACAAAAACTGCTTGAAGCATCTCAGTTGGAAAGCCTCGGATTATTGGTGGGCTGCATCGCGCATGACTTCAACAACTTCCTAGTCCCGATCTTACTGAGTAGCGAAGTGGCGCTGAGTTCAGTGGATCTGGCGCATCCTGTGGCTGAGCTTTTGACGACCGTGATCGAAAGCACGAAAAGCGCAGCCGATTTGACCAAGCAACTGCTCAGTTTCACTGGTCGAGGCGTTATTGCAAATGAAATGGTCGAGCTAAACGCGTTGATTAAAGGGACTGCAGAGATGGCGCGAGTTTCAGTTCGCCGCCGCGCGGAATTGAGTATTTCACTTTCCGACCAACCGCTAGAGGTTTTTGCCAACCCATCTCAATTGCGTCAAGTGATCACGAATCTGCTGATCAATGCCTCCGAAGCGGCAGTAAGTTTGTCTTCGCAGGTGTCGATTTCAACTTCTGCGCTGCGAGTCATGGGTTCGATCGAATGCCAAGTGATGTTTCCTACACAGGTCGCGATCGGCGAATATGCCGTAATAACCGTCTCGGATAATGGTTGTGGCATGTCGGCAGAGCAGTTGGAACAGATCTTCGAACCGTTCTATTCGACGAAAGGGAGCGGACGCGGTTTTGGGCTAACTGCCGTGCAAGGCATTGTGCGAAATCTCAGGGGCTTCATGGCAATTGATAGTACAACGGGACAGGGCAGTACGTTCCGAATCGGTATTCCGCTTGCCAACGAAGCGGATTTTCAATTTTACGAAGCCTTCGATACTAGTTTCGAGGCCTCCGAATCGCCCGTCGAGCCGATGCAAATTCTAGTTGCAGATGACAATGCAGCCGCCCTCGAATGCCTTACTGCCGTATGTGAAAAATTCGGTCACAGCGTGACCCCCGTTGCCAATGGAAGCGCCACCATCGTCGCTATCAGCGCACAGCGATTCGACTTGATCCTGCTGGATGCGGACATGCGCGATGTCACTTGCCAGGAGATTCTTGCGGCGATTCCGGAATTCCTAACTACGCCTGTTGCCTTAATGAGTAGCGAAACGCACGCAACGACTTTGATTTCCAATCCTCGCGTCCACAGCATATTAGCCAAGCCGTTTTCCGTCGAAACCTTGTTATCGCTTCTAAAACAGTTCAAACCGCAGCACAGTGCATATGCCATTTCGCGCTGGCACATCTCGGGCTAATTCGTCCAAACTTTGAAACTTTTTAACGTGTTCGGACCAAACGTGTTGGTCAGCGCGACGTCTGCCGCGTCGCGACCGCGTGCCAGCAGAATGCGTCCAATGCGCGGAGTATTGTTGCGCGCGTCGAAGGTATGCCACTGACCGCTGAGGTAGACTTCGAACCAAGCCGCAAAGTCCATGGCACTGTGTGGCGGCGGCACACCGATGTCACTCAAGTACCCGGTGCAGTAGCGAGCTGGAATATTCATACAGCGGCACAGCGTGACCGCCAGGTGCGTAAAATCGCGGCAGACTCCACGGCGCTCGTTGAAGACCTCCCACGCAGTCATTGTCGCCCGCGCGTGCTGATAGCCGAAGGTAATGTGCCGATTGACGAAGTCACAGATCGTTTGCACGCGTGCCCAGCCAGTCGGAGAACTACTGAACAATTGCCACGCCGTCTCGGAGAGCACATCGGTTTCGCAATAGCGACTGCCCAGCAAAAACATCAGAGTTTCCTCAGGCAAATCCTGCACCGCATGCTGTGTCGCTGCTAACTGCACCGCATCCGGCTCGCCCGTATCATTAACGACCGCATTGGAAGTCAACAATGTAAGCCCCTTCGGTGCCACAATTCGGCTGCACCAGTTTCCAAACATATCGCGATAAGCCGTCACCGGTATTACTGGATTGGTCACAAGGTTATCTGGAACAACGATGGTTGACGCGCGCGAGTAGTGGATGTGCAGCGTCAAAATCATCGGTGTGGGTTGAGGGCAGTCGTAGAGTAACTCGTAACCGACTTTGATTTGCATAAGTTCGCTTAGTAAATGGCGTTTACCGCTGGGTAGCCACCGGTCCTATCGTATATTCTGTCGATTGTAGCGTATTCTCAGACGGAGATGCCATCTGGACAAAGCACTACATTGATCGCGCGGTGGCAATCAGCTGAGCCGCACCTTGCTCGCTTAGGCGATGAGCGAGTCTCGCGCCAATTTGCACCGCGTCGAAGACCGACCCAACTTCGCAGCCGTTGATCTGCTGCTGGCCATCGAGCGAAAGCACACGGGCTCGCAACGTCAACTCGTTATCGACGACTGTTCCGTGCGCGGCCACGGGTGCCAAGCAACCGCCCAGCAAGTTGGCAAGCAAGCTGCGTTCGGCCAGTACCGCTGCCATGCTTGGCGGATCGTTCAGCGTACTGAGCGCACCCCGCGCCAGGTGATCCGATTCGCGGCACTCTAAACCCAAGGCTCCTTGGCCGATTGCAGGCAACACGCGGTCCTGAGGCAAGCGCTGTGTGATGTGTTCTGCCAAACCCAAACGCGTCAGCCCAGCTACCGCCAAAACGATCGCATCGAATTCGCCGTCATGCAGTTTTCGCAAGCGTGAATCGACGTTGCCGCGAATGTCGAGCACTTCGATGTCGCCGCGCCACGCTCGCAATTGAGCTTGACGCCGCGAACTGCCGGTACCGATGCGCGAGCCCGCAGGCAGATCTTCAAACAGGGCGCGCGAGCGACTGACCAAACAATCTTCCGTTGTCTCACGCTCAGGTACCGCGGCCAACACGAGCGTTGGAACAGCCAACGTGGGTAGATCTTTTAGACTATGCACGGCCACGTCAACGCGATCGGCTAACAATTCTCGCTGAATCTCTTTGGTGAACAGCCCTTGCCCACCAACCTCGCTCAACGGCCGCGCCGACACGTCGCCGGTGGTGGTGATGATCACCAATTCCGCTTCGTATCCTGCCTCAGTTAATTGCGACTTAACCCAGCCCGCCTGCCATAAGGCTAACTTGCTGCCGCGCGTTCCAATTCGAATCACTGCATTCCTCCCAAAGCGTTGCGTCCTATTTACAAGCCAGAAGCATAACTCGCTCTCGACGACCGTTCTAGCCGTTGGGATTCGGAGAATTCGCAAGTTGAATCCGGTCACTCACGAAACCAGCTACAATGAATCGCCAGCGGCATTGATGCTCCTCCACTTCTATACCAGAGCAAAAAATCTTGACACAACGCTTTCCCTTAACGGACTTTCCGATCGGTTATTGCACCAACGTTCACGCAGGTACTTCGCTCGAACAAGCCCGCGCGAACCTGCTGCAATTCGCGGGTCGAGTTCGCAGTGAAGTGGTTCCGGACGGTCGCTTGCCCGTCGGTCTTTGGCTTGCCGAACAGGCTGCGAACGAACTCATAGAACAGCAATCGGTGGTCGAATTCAGAGATTGGTTGCGAGACCATCAATTTCTGCCCTACACGATGAACGGTTTTCCGCAAGGAGATTTTCATCAGCCGGTTGTGAAGCACGCGGTATACGAACCCACCTGGAGCTGTCATTCGCGGGCTCGCTACAGTATGTGCCTGGCGCAAATACTCGATGTGTTGCTGCCCGCCGGAGCGAACGGATCGATTTCGACTTTGCCTATCGGTTGGGCGCATTGCCCATGGCATGCCGAGGAATTTCATTTGGCCGCCGATAATTTGCTGGAAGTTGCCAAATTCCTCGATCAGCTCGCTCAGCGCAGTGGTCGTGAAATTGTGTTAGCCATGGAGCCAGAGCCAGGCTGTATTCTCAATACTGCCGACGAACTGGCCGAATTTTTCCAACACTATTTGTTCAGTGGCCCTGATGCCAAGCTGGCTCGACGCTACCTGACCGTTTGTCACGATGTCTGCCACAGCGGCGTGATGTTCGAATCGCAAATCCAAGCCCTGGAAACCTACCGCAATAACGGAATTCGTATTGGCAAAGTTCAAATTTCATCGGCAGTGCATGTCCCCTGGGATCGCGTCATTGGAAAACCTGAACGCCAGGCTGCGATGCTTGCCCAATTGCGCGGGTTGAATGAGCCCAAATACTTGCATCAAACCACCCGTTCCCGCCAGGACGGTTCCCTAGATGCGTTGGTCGAAGATCTCCCTCATGCGCTACAGAAGTGGATCGTTGCGGATGCGTATCCAACGACGCCCTGGCGAGTTCACTTCCACATTCCGATTTACGTCGATGCTTTTGGAGAATTGCAAACGACTCAAGCCGATATCAAACTCGTTTGCAATCATCTGCAGCAGCATGGCTCTGACGATTGCGACGGCTCTTCATGGTTCACTGGGCATTACGAAGTGGAAACTTACGCCTGGCCCGTCTTGCCGCCGGAACTCCAACAACCCGATTTGGCACAAGGCATTGCGCACGAACTGCAATTCGCCAAGCACATCATGTGAGCGCACTGACTGAATGCCAGCGCAAGCTTGAACGCCACAACACCTGCCCGTCAGAGGCCCTCGCACAAGAGTACCCCGCTTATGGCTGCTACACTTAAGTCCTGACCAGGTTCACGGCTCCCCCTCGCGAGAGCCACTGTCAGGCAGGTGTTGAACGAAAGGTTGCCGGTAATCAAGCTTCAGCAACTGGACCTAATGTTACGCTGATCGCAAGCAACTTCCAAGGCTACCAGCGTCGGGATTTCGCAAGTTGTTCGAAATGACGTGCCGAACGTAACGCCTGCCATTACTGCCACTACTTTGTCTCGGGCTTGGCTTGTGTGCGTCGTTGGGCGAACAACCAGTCATGCATCTCGTCGTTGCGGTAAGTCTGAGACCAACTGTCGTGTCCCACGCCGGGATACTCGGTGTACCGCGGCGACCCGCCTGTCGCTTTGATCGCATTAATAATGATTCGCGATTTTTCCACCGCAACCGCTTTATCTTCGTCACCGTGGAAGCACCAAATCGGAATAGATTTGAGTGTCTCGGCCGTGGACGGATCGCCGCCACCGCAAATCGGCACTGCTGCCGCGAAGAATTGGGGCCGTCGTGCGATCGCGTCCCAGGTGCCGTAACCGCCCATCGACAAACCTGTAATGTAAATTCGATTCTTGTCGATAGCAGCGTCTTCAAGCATCGCATCCACCACGGCCAAAGTCAGCTTCATGGAGTCGCTGGCTTCTGCGGGCATTTTGATAGCACCCTGGGCCGACCAATCAATGTCGGCCCATTTTTCTCCCGTTGGACACTGAGGCGCGATGACATAACAAGGGTTCTTTTCACGTCGGCTCAGTTTGCAGAAATCAGCCACCCCATGCTTTAGTTGCGCGACATTGTCGGCACCGCGTTCGCCGGCACCGTGCAGGAAAATCACCAGCGGATAAGACTTGTTCGGATTGTAACCAAGCGGCTTGAGCAAGCGGTACTTTAGTACCTTGCCACCTTCGCTTGCGAACTCGCGAGGTTCAAACAACTTGGCTGGATCTTCTGACACTGCCACTTGAGTTGCGGTTTCTTTCAATTTAGGCTCCTGACTAAATGCTTTTGCGCACAGCAAGTTCAAACACAATAGACTAGCGAAGGCAAGGGTTTTTCTCATGTTGAACCTGTATTTAGAGAAGGGGATTTATTGGGGGAAGCACTGTTTGCGGTCGGTCATGCTTGCCGAGCGCTGCCAAGTCGCAGCGGATCTCGGAAAAGCTGTATTGTCCGCCTCGGGAGATGAGAACCTACGTGTTAGGCAAAATTTCACCGGCCGAACGAGCCTTACTCAGTCATTTCGCGGGCATGGTAGCTTGACCGTACAAACGGCCCACTGGCGACTTTCTCAAATCCCAGCGACTTGGCGATACTCCTGAGCTCGTCAAACTCTTCCGGAGGAATATACCGTGCGACGGGCAGGTATCGCAAACCGGGTTGCAAGTATTGACCGAGCGTGAGGAAATCGCAACCGAATTTACGCAGGTCAGCCAAGCAATCGAGCAATTCATCGCGAGTTTCGCCGAGCCCAAGCATCAATCCACTTTTGGTTTTGATCGCTGGATTTAGTTCCTTAACTCGAGCCAACAGGGCTAGAGTCCAATTGTAGTCGCTCTTGGGGCCGCGAACTTTGCGGTAGAGTCGCGGGATGGTCTCCATGTTGTGATTGAAAACCTCAGGAGCGGATTCGACAACGCGATCAAGTCCATGGCGATGCATGATAAAGTCAGGCGTCAGCACTTCGATCGCCGCGCCGGTTCGAGCTCGTACCGCCAGCACGGTGGCGTAAAAATGCTCTGCGCCCCCGTCGGGTAGATCATCGCGAGTCACCGAAGTAATGACCACGTGTCTTAAGCCCAGACGAAACGCCGCTTCGGCCACGCGCGCCGGTTCGTCATCCTCGAGCGCCTCGGGTTTCCCTCGTGACACGGCACAGAATCCGCAGGGCCGCGTACAAACATTGCCCAGAATCATGAACGTCGCCGTTTTTTGCGAGTAGCATTCCATGCGGTTCGGACATTTTGCGTTGTCGCAAACGGTCTCTAGTTTCAGCTCATCGAGCAACCCCGAGGTAAAGTTATTGTAGTTCCCAACAGGCAGATCTCGCTTTAACCACGGCGGCAGCCGACGGCTTGGCACAAAACCACTCGACTCTCCCGAGCCATCGCTAGCAGCACCGCCCCCGCAACTACCCGACGATGCCGCCGATTCGGAGACAACTGGAAGATCAAACGCCATCTTGGGTTAGCTGCCTATGAGGAGTTTTGCAACAATTTGAATTGGCAACATTGTACTCCAATTGTATCGCTTTGCGTTAGATCCCCTTCATCGCCTGATACAAGGCCGCGTACAATAGAGAGCTGTAGGAATTGGGTGGCACGCCCGGAGTCTGCGAAGGACGTGGTGCCACTTGAGACTTTGACAGAGACTTTGACAGAGACTTTGACGTTGAACAAGCCGAAAAAAGCCAAACCCACTAAACCACCTCCGACCGCGAAATCGGCGAAGAAGCCTGCAACGGCTGCGGCTGCGCCGACATTTAAGACGATCTGCGACAATCGCAAGGCTCGACACAAGTACGAGATCATGGACGCGATCGAGTGCGGGGTAATGCTGGTTGGCAGCGAAGTCAAGAGTCTACGCAACGGCAAGTGCCAGCTCGAAGAAGCCTACGGAAGGGTGAAAGGTCAAACCTTATGGTTGGTCAGTTGCGATATCGCTGAGTATCCGCAGGCCACAGTCTGGAACCACGAACCCAAGCGTCCGCGCCAGCTGCTCGTACACAAACGCGAGATGACAAAATTCGTCGGTCGGGCCAATGAGAAAGGGCTGACGCTCGTGCCGTTGCGTATGTACTTCAACGAACGCGGCATCGTCAAATGCGAAATCGCTCTTTGCAAAGGCCTGAAGCTGCACGATAAACGAGAGAAAATGAAAAAAGCCGATGCCAAGCGTGACATCTCTCGCGCCGTCCGGCGACGCGTTTAAATCGGGGAGCCACAGGACAACTGGTTATCACTAAGAAACAGCTCAACCGGAATTTTCAATGCTGCAGATCAAAGACCTGAAAAAGTCGTTTAAGTTGCCCGATGGTCAGCGATTGCCGGTCTTAGATGTCGCACAATTAACGATTAACGATGCCGAACAAATGGTGTTGATCGGTGAAAGCGGTGGAGGCAAAACCACTTTGTTGCATTGCATCGCGGGAATCATGACGCCTGACAGCGGCTCGATTGAGCTGGACAAAATTAACATCCTGAAGCTTAGCGAAGCCGGCCGCGATCGAGTTCGCGCTGCGAAGATCGGTTACGTCTTTCAGACCTTTAATCTCCTGCCGGGCTTCACCGCGCTGGAAAACGTGCGACTGGGAATGACGTTCAGCAACCGGCGACCTGATCCAGGTCGCGCCGTCGAGCTGCTTAAGCGGGTAGGCTTGGGCGAACGTCTCCATCATAAGCCATCGGCTCTGTCTGTCGGTCAGCAGCAGAGGGTTGCTGTGGCGCGGGCCCTAGCGAATCGCCCAACACTGTTGCTTGCCGACGAACCCACAGCGAATATTGACCCCAAGAATCAACAGATGATCATCGACTTGATCCGCAAGAGTTGTGAAGAAGAACGGATTGCTTTGATGATCGTCACGCATTCGATGGCCATCGCCGAACAATTTCCGCGCGTGGATCAACTTGAGTCCATTAACCGCGCCAACCTAGTTCAGGCAGCCAGTGTGTAATACGCGTTGCAGGCCGCCAGGCTGGATTATTTACTTGCATCACAGGCTGGCCGCCTGTGCTCCTTTGAAAATCGAACTATGAACTTATTGCATATCGCCTGGCGTAACATGCAGCAGCGCGGCTTCGCGACGCTGCTGACCATGTTTAGCATGGCCCTTGGAGTGGCGCTGGTCGTGTTGGTGTTGAGTGTCAGTTGGACGATCACAGAATCGTTCGATCGCAATAGTAACGTCGGCTATAATTTGATCGTCGGAGCCCGCGGTGGTTCCCTGCAACTGGTGCTCAACTCGGTCTTCTACTTGAGCAAACCGATCGAAGTCCTACCCTACGATGACTATTTGGAGTTCTTGCCCGGCGACGAACGCTCCAAGGAAATCAAGCGCGTCGGTGGTCGTATAGCCGATCCGGATCGCCCCGGCGAACATGCCAAGTACATGGACGGCGGGTTCGCGATCCCCATTTGTTTAGGCGATTATTTTGGGCCGTTCCGAGTGGTTGGAACGACGCCCGATTTTTTCGACAAGCTTCGCTATGGTCGAGCCAGCGATTTGGAATACAAGTTCTCCGAGGGTCGCAACTTCGTGGATCAATCCCCGGAGCATGGTTTTTACGAAGCGGTGCTCGGTTCACAAGTCGCCGCAACCATGAACAAAAAAGTGGGCGATAGCTTGCAGACCACGCATGGCGACCCTGAAGGCATGGGGCACGGTGAGGCGTTTACGATCGTCGGCATTTTGGCTTCGACTGGTACGCCCAATGATCGCGCGGCCTTTATCAACATTGAGGGATTTTATCTGATGGACAATCACGCGCGAGCTTTCGTCGATCCCGCGCATCCCGATGAATTGAAAGTCGATGTGCCGCGAGAAGCATCCGACGCGCCAGCTCGATTGCCGTTGGAGAAACGGGATGTGGTAGCCGTGCTCGTCAAACCCGCTAACGGTTCTTACGCAGTTTTTCTCGAACGTCCAATTAATAAGACAATGCGCATGCAAGCCGTTTCACCCATCTCTGAAATTTCCGGCATGCTAGAAATGTTTGTGGCGCCCGTGAAAAACGCTTTGCTCGGACTGACAATCGTCGTCTGCATTGTGAGCGCCATTAGCATTTTAGTGAGTATTTACAACTCGATGAGCGACCGGCGTCGCGACATCGCAGTGATGCGTGCCCTCGGCGCGCGGCGCGATGTTGTACTTGTCGTCGTGTTGCTCGAATCGATGTTGATCGCCTGCATTGGAGGTGCCATCGGCTGGTTGGCCGGCCATGGCATCGGCGTTGCCTGTGCAGACATGGTTGAGGAGCGTACGGGGTTGCAAATCGGCTTCTTCAATACCATCACGGTTTACGAGTTAACGCTTATTCCAGGACTGGTACTGCTCGCCACGCTGGCCGGAATTATTCCTGCACTCGTCGCCTATCGCACCGACGTTTCGAAGAATCTCGGCGCGTAATCATCGGTCAGGTGCGGCGCGATCGCACCCGTCGGGTCTCGGGGCGATCGCAATCTCAATCCAAAGTTGGACAGAATTCGAACTCTCGCTTGACTTTTTACTCTATTCAAAAAATCAATTCAAATAAATACTTGCATGTGGCTTGCGAGACTGCTAGATTCCTTCAAGCGCAGTTAATGGCGTTTCGAATTACCTTGTGCTGGCGGAGATGTCTTTTCGGTTACTCTTCGAGGTTCTTGCCATGCGTGTTTACGAGATCATTCAGCGTAAAGGGAAAACCGTCCATCAAATACTGCCATCGGCAAGTCTAGCGGATGTGGTCCATCGACTGGTGGATTTTAATTGCGGTTCGCTGGTGGTAAGTGAAGAGGAAAAGGTGCTTGGGATTATTACCGAGAGGGATATCCTGAGGACGATCAACGGCGAAAGGCAAAGCTTAAGCCATCTTCTTGTACGCGATTTTATGACCCAGAATCTGATTACGGGTCGGTCGGACGAAGAAGTCTCCTTTCTCATGGGAAAGATGACTCTGCACCGCATACGCCATATGCCAATCATCGATGACGGTAAATTGGCAGGGATGATTTCAATTGGCGACTTGGTGAAAGCACAAGTCGAATCGCTATCCTGCGAGAACCATCAATTGATGTCGTACATTCACGGTCACGTCACGTAAATTACGTCCTGTAAACAAGGTACCCGATTCGTACCCGATTCCAGCTTTGGTGAACCCATCAGGTGAGTCACATCGAGATCATGGTTGAACGATTTGCAATTGCAAAGGGTGAAGATATCATCGAGAGAATCGTTTCGACAGGCCTTTGGAGCGACTTTCGAACGCGTCCATCAGTCGAGTCCCTTCGCCTCAATCCGTACCGAACGCGATCTTTTGTCGTCCGGTGAATTTGTGGGGTTTCGGGGCCGACAAATCTCGAAAGACCATCCCCTCAGAGTCGGAAATCGAAGCGGCCAAGGCCTCAATAGGCTGCCGCAATCTGGCGGTGCAGTTCGAACCTCCTGCTCTCAAAAAAATCGAATGCCGCGCTACAAGTCGAACTTTCGGCAATTGCCAAAGTGGCGCCGTCCAACGACGTAGGCGCGCTAAAGCGTTTATGCAGCAACTTACTCAACCACAGATTGCACGCTCATGCTGACTACAATTATCGTCACTTTTGTGTTGGGCTATATGGCCATCGCCTTTGAACATCGGATCCACGTCAACAAAGCCGCTTCGGCATTATTAGTTGGAGTCCTGTGCTGGACCCTGTATGCAATAGGCAGCGATACGCTGTTACTTTCAGAAAACGTCCCGAGTTGGTTTCTGGAAAAACTGGGCGGACATGCTGGCGAACATTTGAATCGTGAATATTTGATTGATGGGCAGTTGTTATATGCAGTCTCTGAAATCGCCCAGATACTCTTCTTTCTCATGGGTGCCATGACAATTGTCGAGTTGATCGACGCTCACGAGGGATTTGCTCTCGTCACCAGTCGCATCCGAGCTCGCAAAACAGTGACGCTGCTTTGGATCGTTTCGTGGCTGACTTTCTTTCTGTCTTCGGTGCTTGATAACCTGACGACTACGATTGTCATGGTTTCGCTGTTACGCAAGCTCGTACATGAGCGTGAACTGCGAAAACTGTTCGTAGGTATGGTGATCATTGCGGCCAACGCAGGCGGCGCCTGGACAGTGATTGGTGATGTCACGACAACAATGTTGTGGGTAAAGCACAAGATTGGTACCGTGGAATGCTCAACACAATTAGTTTTAGCAAGCATAACTTGCTTGCTGGTTCCATTGATTGCCTTGTCGCGTAGGACAAAAGGCGAACTACCTCTGCAAACGCAATCGCTCGAAGCACCGACTATCAAGAATCTCCAACCCTGGCATCAATTCTTGTTTCTTGGACTTGGGCTAGGTGGTTTGTTGAGTGTTCCGGTTTTCAAAGCAACCACGCATCTGCCACCCTTTCTTGGCATGATCCTGGCGTTGGGGGTTCTGTGGTTGGTGTCGGAATTTGTCAGCCACACGTTGGACGAAGAGACTCGAACGAGCACCGGCGTGTTGGCCGTTCTGCGGCGGATCGACATGTCCAGCATTCTGTTTTTTCTGGGCATTCTGCTAGCGGTCAGCGCACTGGGAGCCACAGGCTTGCTGGGTAATTTGGCAAGGTTACTGGATGCGACGATACCCTCCCATGCTGCAGTAGCCACGATTATTGGACTCGTCTCGGCGGTCGTGGATAACGTTCCCTTGGTGGCAGCCGGTATCGAGATGTACACGTTGCCCGAAAACGATTTCTTCTGGATGATGTTGGCCTATTGTGCTGGGACGGGGGGAAGTTGCCTGATCATCGGTTCTGCGGCCGGAGTAGCGGCCATGGGTTTAGAGCATATCGATTTCATGTGGTACTTTCGCTTTGTCAGCCCCTGGGCACTCTTAGGATACTTTTCAGGAGTGCTGGTCTACTTGGGGCAAGTATGGTTGGTTAGCCTTTTTTGATGGTCTTCGCAGCCCCCAGCACAGGTCCTGGTTGCCAAGCTGGACAGTCCCTAGGGACGAATCGAGATAACTTGGTAGCCGACGGCCCAAGTGGATGGACCGGCAAGAAACGCCCGCACGCAGTACTTGCCGCGCGGCAATTCAGAGGGGACATCGATTTGCATGGCGAAATCGCCGCTGACGATAGGCAATTCAACCTGACCGACCACACGCGCATTGGCCGCTTCGTAAGTCAGCTGTGTACGCTTGCGATCATCGACGTCGGGCGAGAACGCATCGAGCTGTTTGAGATTGGGTTTCAATTGATCGCGACGATAGGCCAACTCGACTTGCAACTGGCCAGCAAACGGACTCGTCCCACGAACCGTCACTCGCTCGCCTGGTTTGGCTTGCGCAAGCTCCTGCAAACGCAATTCGCTAGGATAATTCAACCTCAGCAGTGGATCGCCCAAAAGATTCATCATCCACACGTGTTCTTGTCGTTCCGCAGCTAGGTCGTATCCCTCGGGGCTGAGCGCGCTGGCTAAGGCACTCAGTAATTGCGATTGGTCTTTTGCAACGGCCGCCTTGTTGACCGGTTCCGGCTGCATCATTTCGCGTTTGGCATTCAGAAGAATCTCACCTAGCGTGGCCGTTCTGCACTCAAAGCATTGGGACAACATGCTATTGGAGAGCATCGCCAAACCATACGGGCCCGAAACGCGCGAAGAAGCAATCGCTGCCACTAGGCCATTGTCGTGCGTAACCAGTTGTTCCGCCAAAGAATCCTCGACTGCATCAAATGCGCCGGTGTAACACGCTAGAAACAGCCCGATCGGAGACTTTGGCCCTATACGAATCTGCGGTAAATGATCGTTGGTCATTATCGGCAACCATTGATGGTCGCAACGTAAGAAGTCCAGCGTCTTGACGTGGCCGTGACCGATGTAGATCCAAAACATGCCGCCTTGGTTCAGACGCTCGACGGTCGTTTCGCTAAAACGCCATGGATCGGGACAAAACGGACTTTGCGGGCTCGCTTGTGTCATCGACACGTCCGCCCAGCCCGGTATGCGATCTGCTAGGAAGCGCCGCGTGGTCATTTCAATCGCACCATCCGCCAGCGCTCCGAAACCACCAACTCCGGCAATCACATGCACATCGCGTCGCCAGCGGTCCGCATCTTGACTACGCTCAAAATCAATTGTCCTGGCCAATAGCTTGGTCAATTGCTGCGGTGAATCCGCTGGAATCCGGCCCACGGCCACATCAGGCAAATCATCGCCATCGAGATCGCCAAAGGTACTGTCAGTAGCAATCTGTTGATCGCCACCAAACTTCACCAAGGCTGTGCTGCGATGGTAGAAAGCCGGTATCGCAACTTGTTGATTTGGCAGCACTCCGACATCGCTGGCCAACAAAATAAACTTCAGCGTATTTGGCTTAGCTTCCGCTACTTGTTTGATGGCCGCACGAATCGCTTCTGCCGACTGTACCGAATCGAGTTCGACAATTTCGTGCCCTTGCGCTTCGCGATACGCCTTCCAGGGCTGAATCGCTCCCGACCACGCCCGCGGGCGAATCACGACAACATCGGCTGCGATCGCAAACGGCACAACTGCGAAAACACCAAGCAAGCCGCTCACGACCGCAGTCAGCCCGCGGAGTGTCCCTGATTCGATTATTGCCACTTCAAATCCAATCCGTTGTTGCAGTATGCCATCTTGTCGCCACCAAGCTCAGGCGTCGCCGCTAAACGGCGTGATGATAGTTGAGACAGCGGAGCGGTACTTTGGACGATCCGCGACCTTCAATGTAACCGAAACTGGATAAGTCTGTCGATCTAAGTTTCCATGGCTTGGGTGGTGCGCATCCAGCCCCAAGGCAAAAACACAATCAGCGGCAGCCAAATTGCGCTGAACGGATCGAGCAGATAACCCGCTCCACCTAGTGCCGCCAAGCCCAGCACAATGCCAGTAAAGCCGGTCACCAACATCAAACAGGAACCGGCGACCATGAACACGTGCCGATCATTGCGAGTCAGCAAGACGGGGATCGCGAGTAGTAACAGAGTGCCATCGATCAGCGGCCTAACGAAGCGTTGATGAATTTGAATTCGTAAGGCGTTACCCTCCGCTCGTTGACCCATGCGAAGATGTGAAATCAGCTCTTTCGTCGATGCAAATTGCTTCCACGCACTGCCACCTCGCAGCATTTCGAATTCGATTTCGCTGCTCCAAAAGACCGCATTCGGTTCGAGCCAGTCTGTGTTTTTGTGTGTCAGCAGCAGCGGAGATCCGTCGAGCGCATAGACCGAATCGATCGTATCGATATTCTTCGGTTGGGTAATATTGCGCAGCAAATAGCCTGTCGGACGACCACCTTTGCCAACCTGGTAAGTGCCGATTCCGGCTGAAATTTGACGGCCAACCGCCGCCCCAAGTGGACCGTCGTGTATTCGCAATGAGGGGTCGACGATCTCCTGTTTCACCGGCAACAAATGCCGGCCGGTAAGCAGGGCGCTGGTGCGATGATCGAATGTTGGCTTAACAGGACGTGCTACTTCGCCGCTAAGATCTTGCGGGCTGCGATCGAGCCGATCTTGGAACTGCGGAATCGCAACTTCTCGCATCAAAGACGCGCCTAGGATCACACATGCGGATGCGATCAACAGCGGCCTGACAACTCGCCACTTTGTGACCCCCGCCGCCAGCAGGGCTGTGAATTCGTTCGTACGATACAACCAGGCAATCACAAACAGCAATGCCAGCAAAGCGATCAGCCCGCTCAACCGCTCGAAAATTGTCAGTGTATAGGGCCCGTAGTACTCGATCAACACTTGCAGCAGACTGTGACTTTGCTGCTTTGCGTAGCGCATGAATTCATCCAAGTTACTGAAAACTTGTACGACGATTAACAGACCCGTTAACGACGTGAAGCAAATCACCAGTACGCGGACGTACAAAAACAATAGATAGCGATCGATGCGTGTCATAGACCATCCCTGGGAATCGTACTTACAGACTTCCCTGCCGCACGTCAAACTCGATTAACTGTGTTTTGTCTGCGAATTCCAGATGGCGTCAGCAGCAACATGCTGCTGAGTGGCCTGTTCTTCGATATTATCGCGCTGATGCAGAATCAATCGAGTTAGCTGATTTCGAGCATCGTTTACGAGTGCAAGAAAGCCATGAATGAGGCCCTCGCCTTCGAGTTCACCACTGGCAAATTTGCGAACCGCTTCCGATTTCAAGTCGGCCAACTCACGCTGCAAACGTATTAACTGGCCTAGATCTAAATGTGCGGACAGTTCCGTTTGCATCGCAGCGTTTTCGATGGTGATCACGCGCTCCATGTAGTTGGCAAAATTTGCTTCGCGCCTTCGCCGACTCCAACTCAAGTACCACTGCGCGATAAAGAAAGTTCCACCAGCCAGTGTTGCGGCAATTGCGAGAACCTTTTCCCAATAATCGATGGCGTCGCCAGCTATGAGCGGTTTATTGCGAGTTCGATATTGGATCGTCCCCCTATGCAACGGAAACTCGGGTGGCAATTCAAGCAACCCAGCATCCAATGGTGGTCGTTCCGCAAGTGCAAAGTTCGAACCGTAGAGCGAGTCAAGTAAACCTTGCACGACATCATTGGGTACGCGTTCATTTGCAGCCAACAGCAGTCGCGTGCCAATAGTTGCCAGCGACTCCGGCGGTTCGGCTCGATCCACGCTGTAAGTAAACGCGGGTATTCGAGTATCGAACAAGTGACGTTTGTCGATCGCACCCATGGCAGATGGATCGCCAAGTTGCAAGAACGCTTCCAGCGATAAGGCCTCGCCGAACGGTAATGGCAACAGCCGATAGTCTCGCGCTTCAATTAAAAAATCCGCCTGTGGCGAAGGAAGCGAAGAGACCGTGAAAACCGCATCGGGTAAGTCGTTCCGCGGCCGTTCACGCAATTCGAGGTAGGTCATCGAAACACCGCGATATCCCTCGTTAACTGAGTCCGACACTGCGTTCAAGCCTGCAAAACGCAGTACTTCCGTGGCGAGAATTTGCGTACCGCTACCGACCGGCCCCACGTTCACCGTCAGGCCGCTGAGTTCGTGCATGCCTGATTTGGCGATCCGGTCATACAACTCTGCCTTGATGAGTAGGTGCAGCGGTTCGATGTGCATGGCGGTCAATTGCCGAACGTGGGTCATGTTTTGAGTTGCCAACCCGCCTTGTACAAAGGCTAGGTCGAATTCGCCGTTCTTCAGCCCCTCAAGCGCCGCTTCGGAGCCGCTAGTCGCTTGCACTTCAATCGTGATTCCGGCACCAGCGGCTTCTTTCGCGAACTCCAGCGCCAACTTATGCCTCAATCCGCTGGCATCACCCGCAGTCATCTTCAGCGGAGGATGCTTGGGCCTGCCCGCTGGCCGCAACCAATACAAACTGAGCAGCAGCAATCCAACCGCCGCGCCCAACATCAAGAGCTCTTTTGC
>JANLQO010000550.1:0-29658 GCA_031367855.1 Planctomycetia bacterium
CCTATATGATCGAAGACGGTAAACCAATCGAAGAGTTGGTGTAGGTTGCTCGACCGTTACGAGTATCTCCCGCACAGCAAGAAACGCAGGCAACAAGTTGTATTCTTTTGTATCAATAGAACGGGGTTTCGTAGGTTTAGGCCAGTTGACAATGTGATCGCCTTTACCCAATCGCTTCCCGCGCCTAAAGTCGACTTTGCGCTTATTCAACCGTGTTACCGAGCCGATACCTGGCAACTTGAGCATTACCATTTCCGTCCAAGAACACATTAGGCGATCTGTCAGTAAGACATCTCCAGTTACAAACAAGTCCCACATCCGGCGAAGCAAACTTAGACCGCGCCAGATCATGAACTGACTAAGTATAACTTCGAGTGGCACATGCTCAACGCAAAAAAGTGTGGCACGATTCTAGCGTGACGTTCGGTGAACAATAGTGGTTCTTTGGTGCATCCGTTCCCGCAGCGCAAAACGCCATGGACAATTACGGTCCTGCCAACGTCA
This sequence comes from Planctomycetia bacterium, assembly GCA_031367855.1. Classification (GTDB taxonomy): domain Bacteria; phylum Planctomycetota; class Planctomycetia; order Pirellulales; family Pirellulaceae; genus Aureliella. The sequence continues at coordinate 505 of JANLQO010000550.1, forward strand.
AAAGCCGTCCGATCCGGAGTGGCCGGAATGTCGGCCTCGTTGTGGTAGCTGAGGTTCAACCTTCGTTCTCGATGGGTGATGGTCGAGCGTCGGCGGGGAGACCTTCGACACACTTTAGGCAATCAAGTTCAAAGCCGATCATTGAGGTTCGTCCCACTGCTGACCGAACCCAATCGCGGCTGACTAATGGCGGATCATGACGGACATGTTGGTTGTGGCCGCAAGCCAACTGCGCAACCCAGTGTCCTTCGTGGTCGAGATGGTAACCGGTAATCGGCTTTGGAATACCGCGATTGAGTCTGTTCATTGCGACGTCATCGCCCGAAAGGAAATAGCTAGCCGATTCGATTAGTTCTAAGTGAATCATTGTAAATGGATGTCAGGGGCGCGAAGATTCGTTGCCATCAGCTGCTACCTCTTATTATTGACCTCTCGGCTACTGACCACATCTGCTGTTCGACTCCATAACCACCATCCAGTGGCGAAAAGTACAAAGATCCCAACGACGTGGGGACCTAGTGCTTGAGGATTTCGCCACTGTGTGTAAAGCCCCACGTTCAACGCGTCTCCCGCAGCTACAATTGAAATCGACCAGACGGATGCAGCGAGCAACCGCCGCTCTGCCCCGAGTGAAATCATGGACAGCAACCAAACGCCCAGGGCGACGTCACGCGTCGCTGTCGCCAACAAATAAGCTTGCGATTCGACCGTGGTAACCGGAATACCAAAGGCCGACGCCGCTAACTTTGGCGAAAACAGTGCGATGGGCGCTGGTACGAGCAACGCCGACCCAAACAAGATAATGAGGATTCTAATGAGAATACGACACGTGCTTTCTGTTCAAAATAATGTTACGGACAATGTATGATTTCAGCACTGACATCCCATACCCCCAAGGAGTACGCTTGATCAAATTAGTGTCCCCACACCCCGCCAATCGACCCGTTGCCTAGGCCGCCAAAGCGACAATGTAGGGGAAACGATCATGAAGTGCAACTATTTAGTAATCCGAAATCGTCTCCACAGCGCTGATATTAGCATCACGATGCCGATCAGGTAAAGCACAAGCACTATTCCGAACGTTTGGAGGTTCAGCGATCCTCCGCGAGTGTTCGCCACGAAGGTGAGGTGGTTGATTGCCATCATAAACAGTGACGTCGTGATTCCCACCACTACCAAGAAGTGCTGCATAAATGCGAGTGAGAGTTCGCGGCGCTCCGCTGCAAACCAGTACTCTCGATTCGGTATGTTGATGAGCGATGCTGGCATGATACTGATGAGCCGACCAACGCCAACCAGTAGCGATGGTAGGCCCAACTGCACTCCCAGCATCAGCAGTGTAGCGCTGGTCCTGTACATCCAAGAATCTGGCTGACCATTGATACCAAAGTGCGTTGCGACTCGGTCTGGCAATTGAGTCCAGTACCAAAAGTTCTGGCCAACCGCCGCGAGGCTCAGAACCGCTAGTGCGATTATCGGGTAGTGACGTGGTATAGTTAGCTCCTTGTTAGCCGGTGCCGGACCAAACATTGTCAATCGCAATTCATCACTGGTTAAGGCTCTTAGGATATGGCAGCTGTCGGAAGGCGAGCAGTGCGCTCAGGTGATAGCCACCTTCGGACCAGCCAATGACGGTTGAGGTTACCGGCAGTGCGAGCAGTGCGACAGAGAGGTATTTCATCGCGTGGCGTTCCTGGGAGCGAGAAACTGGCGGTTTAGTCTATCACGCAACGTGTAGTGCCTCTCCTAGCGATTCGTTAAAACTTTATCAAACAAGGAAATTTGATACTCGCCGCCTGCGACAATCAACGTCGCCCCTGTTTATCTTGGTCGGGCGGCCTCAGCTTACCAATCAGTTGAACAACTTTGTCCTGACCAGCGTCACGAGCGTAACTCAATGCCGTGTTCCCAGTGGCGTCGACAAGGTACGGATTTGCGCCTGACTGACACAGAAATTCTACAACGTCCCAGTGTTCTTCCATGGCAGCATAGTTGATGGGTGAAAAACCATCTTTTTCGACGTAGTCGAGATATGCTCCGTTTAGAACATAAAGCCGTACAGCAAACAGATTACCCTCATAAGCCGCTTCTTGCATGGGCGACGGTGAGTACCCTTGTTTGTCTACTCCCACGTCTGCACCCAACCAAACAAGCCAAGCGAAAGTCTGTGAGTCACCAGCACAGGCGGCTTTCCATAACCGTTGCTCCAAAGTCGGGCCATTCCAAATTTGAATTCCGACAATCGCCATGGCTGCCAACGTTGTCAGATCTACCAACGACTTCAATGAGAATGTCCGGTGAAATGCAATCCTCTCGCGCTCTGCTATCATTTTAGTAGTCAAGCCTACGGGCTGTGTCTGGAAATTGGTCTCGGACAGTATGATACATGGCGCGGGTAAAATCTGCTCGGATTACTACATTGAACTTCAACCATAAGTCGCCAAATCGTCGTTTCGTTGACCGGATGTCTTTTGTGGCTTCTTCACTCCAAAGTTAAGGGTTGAACATGAGTGCGGAATCAGATCGCGAATACATTGGGAGATTTGAGTTAGTGCAGCAAGTTATTGATGGCATCAACAATCTTCGCGTTTTCGCAAACCCATGGATACTGGCCGTCACTCAGTTGCTTGGCTGTAACACCTAGTTCTGCGGCATGGGAGAGTTGGGACAAGGAATATGGCGATCCATTCCTGCTTACGGCGCTTAACGGTCCTGTGGTCGTCACTGGACGTGAAGACCTTCTCCGAACGATTCATGGCCAGGTTCCTATTGGTACCACCGGTGCCACTATTCGCCGCAACCATGAATTGTTGAGACCAAAACGCAGAAGCTGCATTACTCACTAAACAGAAATGTCGGTTCAGCTTTTCGTGAACTACGAACCGTAGGTAGACTTGCTGCGTTGCGCATGCGGCTTCAGTCCCAATTCGCGCCGCATGATCGCGCCGGATTCGGAGAACCAGCTAAACAAGGTTTTCACATCGATGCCCACGTTGAAGTGTTTGACTCCAAGGGCTAAGTACGGCTCAAAGCCTTGTGGCTTGTTCAGTTCGACCCGGACCGCGATCCCCATCCGCAGCGCGGTCTGAATCATATATTGTTCTGCTTCCTTTACCTGGGGATGCGTGAACTGTCCCGTCAGACCAAGGCTATTGGAGTAGTCGGCGGGACCAAACTGAACCATGTCGACTCCTGGAATAGCCAGCATGGCTTCGAGGTTCTCGATGGCTTCTTTCTTTTCGATCATCAAAGCGATGACAACCTTGTCCATGGCATCGGCCCAGGCTTCACTGCCTGCATCCTGCAGAGCGGCTCGGTGCATATTCACTCCATGCAATCCGCCCGACTGCGGACGTTCGGTTCGAATACTGCGAACACACTGCTCGACTTCTGCCACATTGCGTGGGTCCGCGAAAAGCACACTCTGAAATCCAGCGCCGATCGCGCGAACGGCAGTGTGCGCACGCGACTCCTGTTCGATCTTGATCATGCCACCAAGGTGATCGAACAGTTCTAGCGCTCGGCCCATGTTTTCCAGCATGGCGTGATCATAGGGAGCGTACTCGCCGCAAAATTCTACATAGTCGAACATGCCGCTGTGACCGACGAGTTCTACGATCGTGGGCCACGAAGAAAGTATGCGAGTTCCCAACGTGGGCTGATCCGCATCCAATAATTCACGCAGACGATTGTGACGCATGGCAGGTTTTCTACTACGAAAAGTGCTTGTGGGACCTTGGAAAGTACTAAGTACTCTTAACGTTGCACTGTTTTGGTGCGCCACTGACTCATGGTTTTTGCACTTAAGCCCAGGTTACATCGCCCTTGGGCTCGTTCAAGACGATACTTTGCAAAAAGCGAATGGCTTTCTCCAAGCCTTCACGGGCAGTCATCAAGCTATCCTCATGCTCGATCGACAACGCATGATCATAGCCCGTCATACGCAAGGCCGAGATAAAATCGCACCAGAACTGACGCGAGCTGCCATAACCGACCGTGCGAAACAACCAGGATCGATTGAGTTCGTCACCATAGTGTTTCGTGTCCAGAACGCCGTTAACACGCGAGTTCCATTGCTGGACATTGGTGTCCTTGGCGTGGACGTGCCAGATCGCACCTTGCAGTGCTCGGACAGCGGCACAGGGATCGATGCCTTGCCATATAAGATGCGATGGATCGAAGTTGGCACCGATCTCTGGGCCAGCCGCTTCCCGCAGCTTGAGTAGCGTCTCGGGATTGTAGACCACAAATCCCGGGTGCATTTCCAAGGCGATTTTGTGAATACCATTTTTCCGTGCGAACTCGGTCGTCTTCGTCCAATACGGGATCACAACATCCTTCCACTGATAATCGAGGATATCGAGGTACTCGGGTGGCCAAGGACACGTGACCCAATTCGGCTGTTGGTCTGCGGGCGAGCCTCCCGGGCAACCGCTAAAAGTGGCAACCACCTCGACTTCTAACTTGGCGGCTAAGCGCACACACCGCTCAAAAGCAGCGTGATGCTCGGCAGCGATTTTTGCGTTGGGGTGAATGGGATTTCCGTGCACCGATAGGCAGGAAATTCTTAAGCCCCGAGAATGGATTGCGTTTAAGAACTCTTTGGCTTTGGCATCATTGGCAAGCAATTCATCCGCATTGCAGTGGTCCGTCCCAGTGAAAGCTCCCGTTCCGATCTCGACCGTTTGCACGCCCAAATTTGCTAAGTAATCAAGCGCTTGTTCGAGCGGCATGTTGCGCAGGATGACCGTAAAAACACCGACTTTCATGAAGCGTTCCTTTACACTCGTGTTTAATGGGAGTTCGTGTTGGTGGTTGAAGTTCCGAATGACCGGCGTCACTCTTTGTAAGCAAGGTGGACTTGGTCGTATCCACCGTGCGAGCGGAAGTAAATAATCAACGCGACATAGCAGAAGAACATTATCGCTGGAAGGATGGCGACTTTGGCCAGCGTGTTCTGATTGTTTGCTGTGCGGATGACCTCCAGTTCGGACTGCTCGGCAGGGGTCAATTCGGCGATCTTAGCTTTATCGAGAGGCTGATAAGTCATTCCGAATTTGGTTTCTTCTTCAGCAGCAACTTTGGCGTGAATGGCGATGTTTTGGCTCGCAAGCGTCTTGTCGAGATAGTTATCCTGAATCGTCCCCAATAATGGATTCCCAAGTACTCCGGAAGAAATCATTCCAACTCCAGCAATCGCGTTCAACGTTAGTGCGCCCCCTTTGGGAAATCGCTCCGAGACTACGCCCAGTGTTGTGGGCCAGAAAAATGTCTTGCCGACACCATAGCAGGTTGCGGCCAGAAAGATCATCAACGGAACGGAACCAGCATTCGCGAGCCAGAACAAACCCGTGCAGGCGATCAATGAGCAGGCTGCAAGCAAGCCGAGCGGCGATAGTCGGTGTGCTATCGGGCCCGCAAAGAATCGCAGCACAAACATGATGGAAGATGTGTAGATCAGAATCCAGTTGCCCGCGTCCGTGCCAAAATCCTTCAACACCGGTGTCATGAGCGCTGCGATCCAACTATCCGTCCCCACTTCAGTGGTGGCCAGGAGGATCATCACCAGCATGAGGAAAACAAACATCGGTCGCCCAAAGCTGCGGATGCTCACCATGAAAAATGCAGTCGGGATCAATGCAATCAAAGCCAACGCCACCGGGGGTAATTGCATGTCAAATACGCGCAGAATCTCGTCTACCGCATACGCCGCAAAGATCGAAAGTATCAGACAGCCTGCCCAACCGAATTCTTTCAGCATGTCCCTGTAGGACACTCCGGCGGCAACCCGCTCCCCAATCGGGAATTTAATTCGCAGCATCATCAATCCATAGATTATCGTCGGGATCAGCAGCAGCGAGATCTTCCACTTCCATGAATCGCCACCCGTCGACGTCGCTCCGAGTAGAATCGCCAGCACTCCGCCGATCACCAAACCTCCAGGCCAACCCGCGTGCAAGATATTCAAGTACTTTGTTTTGTCTTTGGGGAACAGCGTCGCAGTGATGGGATTGATCGCGGCTTCGACAGCTCCAGCGGCCAGCGCAAATACAAACGTACCAAAATAGAGCCCCACAAAACCGTTGGCCGTGATCGTGATGATCACGGACAAGACGTGAGCAACAAATGCGAAGGCGATCACACGACCATAGCCCAGCCGATCGATGACGAGACTGAAGAAGACGATGCTGAGCGCTTGCGGATAGAGTCCCGCCCCCTGAATCGAGCCCTTTTGCGATTCGGAAAGATTGAACAAGACGCCCCATTCATTCAATAGCATCGCCCGAATGACAAACCCAAAAGCCACGGCCACTAAGGCTACGATGCAGGCAATAAAGAGCCGCGTTTGTCGTTCCATAATCGGTTTACTTTTGTTGGGGAGCGTCGCATGGACCGAGTAAATAAAACCTAACGCCGATAGTGAAAAGAGCTGAACAGTGCCTACGCGTCAAACAGCTTCCGAAGAAACCGCACTCCCTTGGAAGCAATCTCTTCGCGAGTCGGTTCGATCTGTCGCCAGATCGACGCAGCCCGAGCAATCGCTTTCACGTCTGGAGTGAATGATTCAATTACGATGTCGCCATCATAGTGTATGTCGCGCAGCGCCGCAGCGATCGACGGCCAAGCGATATGATCGCCGCCTGGCGTGCCACGGTCGCATCCGCACGCATGAAAGTGGCCAAGGTGCTCGCCAGCTTTACGAATGGCTGCAGCCTGGTCCTTTTGTTCGATGTTCATGTGAAAGGTATCGAGGTGCAGCTTTAACGCCGAATTGCCAACATCGCCGATCATCTCCAAACCTTGTTCACAAGTGTTAATGAAGTCGGTCTCGAAACGATTGATCGCTTCCAGTGCGATGATTCGTCCGCGCTCTCCCGCGTACTCACTAACCTCTCGAAGGTTGTGCACGACGGCCGTCCATTGCTGCCTATGTTCGTCTGGCGGCACAGCTTCACAGCGTCCGACCGTGGAGTAAACCACGCCGCACAGCGTCGGAGCGTCCAGCAAATCCATTTGATCGATGACACGTTTCATGAAGTCGACCCCAGAGCGTTGTTGCCCAGGCGTACCTCGCAAATCTTTATCGGGGCCAAGACACGGCGTGACCGACCCGCAAACAAGTCCGTGCTCGGCAAGCTTGTCTTTAATGAATACAGGGTCGATGTGGCTCAAGTCTTCAACCGAGATTTCGACGGTGTCAAAGCCCCACTGTTTGAACTGAGGAAACCAATCGACGCTTTGATTGGTGAAAGGGCAGGTAAAGAGGAAGGTGTTGATACCGAAGCGCATTTCGAAGATCGCCCCAATTGTTTTAGAGAGGACAGGCTGGTAGTCCGACGATTATACATGAATCGCTACTAGCCTACGCGATTCACCAACTCTCCCCGAAGGAGAATCGCGAGTAATGCGAGCGGAGATGGCAAGCTTGCAAGCCCCTCCCGGCAACGCTGTGAAGCATTTTCGTCAGCGAATTCGTGCGTTTTTAGACTCAAGGTACTCCATGGTCGCATCCGGCAGATGCGACCCACCGTGGGTCACTCTTGCCGAGCTTGCCGAGTGTGACCTTGCGACTGCTGGTAAAGCCTAAAAATGCTTCATAGCGTTGCCCTCCCGGCCGCTGACACGTTCGACCCTGCCGCGCGGGAGGTTGTAGGTAACACTTGCGAATGTCGGGTGCTGTATTGTGCCTAACGCTGTATTGTGGCTAACGCTCTACGGTGGCTAACGCTGTACGGTGGCTAACTCGGCGACGCACCCTTGCGTTTGCGATTATGGAACAACAGAGCCCGACGACGTACCTTGGTAAGTGCGGAAAACAGTTCATCCGCATCGGCAAATCGCTTGCCGGGTCGCACTTCAATCGCTCGGCGGATCACGGTGATCAAGTCGGGGTGAGCCTTGCGACGCAAATTTGCCGCCCCAACGAATGGCCACTCAAAGGGCCACACTGGAAGATGTCCGGTAAACATGCGGTACATAATCAATCCAAGCGAAAACACATCGCTCTTCGTGCTCGGACGCCCCATCGCTTGCTCTGGAGCCATATAGCCAACGGTGCCAGAACCTGAACCATTGATCGTCTTCTGAGCAACTTTCGCAATCCCAAAATCCGCCAACTGCAAACGTCCATCGGGCAGCAGGATCATGTTCTCCGGTTTGATATCGCAGTGAATGATGCTCAGGTTGTGCGCGTAAGCGACTGCCGAGACCATTTGCAGCGACAATTCCAGCGCCGTCTCAAAGGAGATCCTATTTCGCAGCCGATCGCAGAGCGTCTTTTCGCCCAGCTTCGACGTAATTACAAAACGACCTTCGATGAAGCTGGCATCCTTCAACGGCAGAATATTGGGATGGTCCAACCGAGCCACTAGACGCGCTTCGCGCTGAAAGCACTCAAGCATCACCGGGGTCACGATGCTCTGGTGAGGCATCTTCAATGCGACACGCACGCCCTCGATGGTATCGAGAGCCTGATAGACATAGGCGAAACCGCCCTGAGCCAACCGACGCTCGATCCGGTATTTACCAAGTCGTTGCCGCGCTTTGAGCGTGTCCGTTTGGTTACGCCTTTTCGCCATTGTCCAATTCTGTGCAATCATCGCGGTTGAAACTCGAGTCCGTCTGCGTGGTGTTTGCTCGCCCTACTGCGCAAAATCGCTAAATTTGCGCCGCTCACCAAAGCCCACTAATCAAGGATAGCGTACGTTGCGTAAATTTCGAGTAACAAAGTTGTCAATCTCGCGCGACTTTTCAAACTTCGTCACTGGCGCTGCTGAAGTCCCAGTCACGCCCTCTCTATCTCCCGCCGAGTTCTTCACGCTCGCAGTCCTCAACACGGACTTGGCGACACTTAAACTCTGACGCCTATAAGCAGCAATTGGGAGGATCTCTGCCGACGGTTCTATCGGCACTTTCGCTACAGGAGCTAAGTCGATTCGATTGCGTTCCAATCGTAGCGATTAACATCTAAAAACAAACGCGAACTTCCAGTTTTCCGCTAAAATCGCTGAAGTTTGCAGTCCACCTTCTGATTACGTTCCCGCTGTTCGCCCTTGAGGTAGAACAAACCTGGAGTGACCGTGCCTACAACTTCCAACATCCGTCCCTGGCTGCTTGCAGAAGCCACCCTTGCCGACGTTCGAGCCGCTCGTTTCCAAGTCGCAGTTCTCCCGATGGGTGCCACGGAACCGCACAATCTCCACCTCCCTTACGCAACGGACACCATTGAAGCGACGCGTTTGGCCAGCGCTTGCTGCGAGAAAGCGAACGAGCTCGGCGGCCGCGTCGTTCAATTGCCCACGATTCCCTACGGAACCGAAACCAATATGCAGTCGTTTCCCCTGGCGATGAATCTTTTGCCGTCGACCGTTTCCCTGGTACTACGCGACCTAGTCCACTCAATCGAAGCCAGCGGCATTTACAAATTGGTCCTCTTCAATAGCCACGGTGGCAATGACTTCAAACCGTTCCTGCGTGAGATCGCCGGACAAACGAAGGTCCACGTTTTTCTGTGCAATTGGTACCAAATGATTCGAGACGCCGCAGATCAAATCTGCCAGCATGCGGACGATCACGCTGGTGAAATGGAAACGTCGCTGATCCTGCACTTTCGCCCCGAACTGGTCGCCCAAACCGAATCCGGCCAGCTTATGGCTGACGCAGGCGTCCGTCGTCCCCTCCGATTCGACGCCCTGAAAAATGGCTGGGTCACGCTCAGCCGTCCCTGGCATCTGCTTACCACCAATTCAGGCTCCGGCAATCCTCATTTGGCAACAGCGGAAAAGGGCCGCCAACTCACCGAGGAAATCGTCTCCCGTATCGCCCCGTTCCTCGCCGAGCTTTCCGCCTCGGAACTCGACGCGTTTTTTCCGTTTGAGGCTTGAACCGAAACAGATCCGGGGCCTGATCAGCGAACTACGCTTTGTCTCAAAAGGGGTCTGACCCTTTGGAGGGCATGCAAAATTCCTGACAAAAGAACATGCCCGGAGAGGGTCAGACCCCTTTTGAGACAAAGCCTAGTCAAACCACCGCATTTTCGTGATTGTGTGGTTCACGGTCGCATCCGGCAGATGCGACCCACAGGGAAGCAAAGAAAGAACGACGCGCTCTGACACGTTCGAGAGAGGATTTCCAATCAAGGATCGCGCCGCAGATCACCCACCGGCGCCGCATAGACGCTCGCGTACCAGTTCAACCAACGCTGCTTGTCGTAAGCAAAGTTCTGTCGAGTCAAATTCACCAGCGCACTTAGCACATCCTGATTTTGTGCCAATTCAATGGTGGTCTCTGGCTTGCCACCAAAAGTTGTCGAACCGCTGCTGTTAATGCTGTCTTGCTGCTTCCGAGTCATTTTGTACTTGGTCAATAGAGCTTCGATCAGCGCCAAAACAGCGTTGTCCGCCTTCATCGCGTTGAGGCCGGCCGCTGCCCGATTCAGCCGCACAGTCGTCGCCGGGCCCTCTTGCGTTTTGCTCGAAATTTCGCGTAGAACCCCGATGTAGCTGGCAATCGCGTACTCGCGCCCAAATCGAGAAAGCGAATCCAGACAAGCATCGCGAACTTGCACATCATCGTCGACCAAAGTCGCCTGAACCAACGCCCCAACCGCTTCTGGCACTTGAAACTGCGACAGCATTTGAATGTACTGCATCTTGAGGTCGCGAGGTGTTTTTACGTCGTTTAGGAACTTGCCCAGAGCCGGAACGGCAAACGGATCATTAATTTGTAGCAACTCGGACAGCGATTTCTGTGAATTCGACGATTTAGCCAAGTAAGTAGTTTGTAAACGCCTTACGACCAATTCCCATTCTTTAGTCTTCTTCTGCAGCATATCCTTCGCGTCGTTAAAGGCGTGTACTTCGGGGTAGACATACTTTCCATTGATCTTGACTTTGCCTTTCCCCTCCGTCATGAATTCATCGCGTTCAACCCAACGCCCCGAGGCGTCTTTGATATAGCCTAGGGCCGCTCTTGCTACTGCCAAATCCGCATCGAAATCCAAGGCTCGTCGATAATGAGCATGAGCCTGTTCCTTGAGTCCGTTCTTCACACACCAGCCCGCCAAGGCTGCATGGGACTCAGCACTCGGTTCAACATTTTGTAATGATAGTTTGTACTTCTCTATGCGCTCATCCGTCTTTAAGTGACCATTGATTTCCAATTGGCTGCTCGGGAACCTCACCAGCGTTCCGGAGGGCAATTCTACGGTCCACTGTGGAGCATCCCCCTTCGGTGTCCCTTTCAGTTGACCGACCAGAACCCGTCCATCTTTCAATTTGAATTCATCCGCTGTAGAAATTTGGCAAAAATGAATCGCCGCGAATCCACCCACGGCCAGTGAAAGCAACTGCAAATGTGTACCAAACATGGGAGACTTCATCTCAGCTCCTGAAAATAGCAAAATCAAGGCCCAAACTAACTCAATTGTGACACTTAAAATTCCTTAAAGCTAGTCAAATCCACGAACTACCAACAAGAATAATCCGCACAAACTTATCTCGAGTCTTCTAAACGGATTCACCTGTTTGCATCAGGGTGGCGGCGTGGGGTGGGTTGAGGAACGAAACCCACCGGGTGCAAGCAATTTCGTAATTCCACAGCATGGTAATTCCACAGCTTTTTGGTGGGTTTGGTTCCTCAACCCACCCTACGCCTGCGCCGCCCATAATGGACAACTCAACCCGATCCGCTAAGCTGAACCACTGTGTAAATCAGTACCATCGCGTTAGGCATCACTTTCCGCAACCACCTGAGATCATGCTTCCAACCATCCGCGCCGAGCTGCTTTTCCTACCTGATAACGAACCACTGCGTTTCCTTCCCGAAGGCCCCTATGCGCTCGGCAACGGCAAGTTCAGTTGGGTAGGCATCCAACATGGCGCGTCGGCGACCCACGGTTCGATCAATGTGTTCGACCTCAACTCTCGAACGAACCAAAGCTATGAACTTCCAGGCCGCCCCGGATTTGCTCGGCCGACGAACGTCGATGGTACATTTGTCGTCGGCTGCGAACGTGTACTTGGATTGTTCGATATCAACTCCCGGACTTGGAAACCACTTGCGTCAGGCATCGACAGCGACGTATCGAATACGATTATCAATGACGGCACGATCTACGGCGACAATATCGTCTTTGGTACAAAAGACCTCGAATTCAAAACCAAAAAGGCTGGCCTTTACCTATACCGCGGCCAAGACGGCGCTCTGATTCGACTTCGCAACGATCAAATCTGTAGCAACGGCAAAGATATCGTCGACTCCGGCCACGGGGGCTTGCATCTTTACGACATCGATACGCCCACGAAGCGCGTCGTTCGTTATCGTTTGAATGTTCAAGTTGGCACGCTGGCGGACTGTGAAACTGTGATCGACCTTACCGATTTAGAGAGTTTTCCGGACGGCATGTGCCTCACGCCCGACGAACAAAGCACCATCATCAGTTTCTACAACCCCAACGCGGCTGAATTTGGCGAGACTCGCCAGTACAATCTGATCAGCGGCGAACTCGAACGCATCTGGCTCACCGCCAACAGCCCTCAAGTCACTTGCCCGATGTTGATCGAAGACCACGAAGGCAGCGTCAAGTTGGTGATCACCACCGCAGTGGAGCATATGCCCGCCGCGCGACGTAGCGATTCGCCCCTAGCGGGTGCGCTATTTATTGCCGATACCCATTTTACAACCGCTCCACCGGCGCCCCAGTTTCCCATGGCTGGTTTAAAATTACCCAAATGAGTCACATTCAGCCAGGCACGCCCCGGGCGAACCACTGGAAACTGCGTACGCGAACGCTCGAGCTGGGCGAACTCCCTTGCCTCATGGGTATCGTCAATGTCACGCCGGATAGCTTTTCCGACGGCGGGCATTACTTCACTCCCAACACCGCCATCGAACACGCGCTGCGACTCGAAGACGAAGGAGCGGACATTCTCGATTTTGGCGGTGAAAGCACACGACCCTATAGCCAACCGGTTACCACCGACGACGAACTGCGCCGCATCGTTCCCGTGCTCGAAGCTTTGATTGGCCGCATCTCAATTCCCATTTCGATCGACACTTCCAAGAGCGAAGTGGCCCGCGCTGCAATTGGCCTCGGAGCGGAGATCATTAATGATGTCACAGGGCTGGAACACGATCCAGAGATAATCGAAGTTGCTGTCCAGTCGCAAGTGGGCGTGTGCGCCATGCACATGCGGGGCACACCGCAAACCATGCAGAACGACCCGATCTACACGAATGTTGTCGCCGAAATCTACGACTACTTAGCCGCTCGAGATGCGGCACTTTTGAGTGCTGGGATCGCCCCAGAACGCATCTGTCTCGACCCTGGCATTGGTTTTGGCAAAACACATCAGCACAACGTGGAACTCATTCGCTCCAGCGGCGCCTTCCTCCGCCTCAATCGCCCCATACTTGTCGGGCATTCTCGCAAAGGCTTCATCGGCAAAATGATCGGCAACCAAGACGCCGATCGAGTCGCCGGTACGCTGGGAGTCACGCTGGCACTCGCTCGCTGTGGCATCCAAATCGTCCGCGTCCACGACGTCCAAGCCACCCGCCACGCCCTCGTAACTTTTCAAGCCAGCGGTGGCTTTGCCTGACTCCCGTTGTTATCCTAGTATTCTCGTAGTACGGGCTGCCAGCCTGTGCGAATCCTCTCCCAAAACTTCAACAAGGCCCAACCATGTCCTCACTCTCGCGCCGCCATTTCCTCGCCGCCACCTCAGCGGCACTTGCATCCACCACCCTCCTAACCTCTGCGGCTCGCGGTGTCACATTCCAAGCCCCCAAGCGACGCATCAACCTAGGCATTCAACTCTACTCGCTCCGCGAGTTCTCCGTTGAAGATGCGCTCAAACAGGCTAAAGACATCGGCTTTACGCACGTCGAGTTCTACGGCAGCATGTTGCCACTCAACTCGACACCCGAAAAGATCGCCGCCGTTAAGAAGCAAGTCGCAGATCTAGGTCTAACCATCTCCGCGCACGGCGTGAACCCATTCTCGAAAGACGCAGCCGCCAATCGCAAGTGGTTCGAGTTCGCCAAAGCTGTCGGCATTCCATGCATCTCCGCTGATCCTGATCCCGACTCTTTCGCGAGCCTCAACGAACTGGTTAAGGAGTTTGACATTCGCATCGCGATTCACAACCACGGACCAACGCATCGCTATAACAAAGCCATCGATGTCCTGCGCGCAATTGAAAAGCACGATCCTCGCATCGGCGCGTGCGCAGATTTGGGTCACTATATTCGTTCCGGCGAAAAACCGACCGAAGTCATCCGTTTGCTCAAAGGCCGACTCTACGGAATCCATCTCAAGGATTTCGCCGAGATGCAAGACAAAACGAAGGGTGTCATCCTCGGCAAAGGCCATTTGGACTGCAATGCAGTCGTCGATGCACTATTAGCAGTTGACTTCCCCGCCAACGGCGCATTTTCACTTGAATACGAAGAGAACCCCAAGGACCCAATCGCCGACATCAAAGAGTGTTTTGCTGTCGCCAATGCGGCAGTAGCCAAGGCCAATGCAAAATCGTGAGGACCTAAAGTGAGTGGCTGTTAGTGGAGCCCCGCCAATGCAACGCCTGCTGATATTTCTGATAGCCTTGACGTCGCTCAGGGCACCGGCGGAAGACAGAATAACCCTGGAGTACGTGCCTGGATCTGTCGCGAATCCGCTTAAAGGATTGGTGCCGTATGCCAGCGACACCAACAACCATTTTCCACATTCGATGGAGTTCAACTATCTCGGCCTCGCGGATTTGGTTAAAGGTTATGACGAATTCGATTGGCGGCCGCTGGAGTCTGTGCTAAATAGTATCGCTGGACGCGGGCATCAGGCTGTATTCCGGATTTATTTGGAATATCCGGCGAAGACGAACGGCATACCAAAGTTCCTAATCGATGATGGTCTAAAAGTTCATAAATACCTGAACACCAACACTCAGCCTTTTCCGCCGGCTCAAGTCGAGACGCCCGACTATGAGGACGGGAATCTTCGTAGGGCTCTGAAGAATTTCATTGCGGGCTTGGGAAGGAAGTACGACGGAGATGCTCGGATCGGATTCATCACGGCCGGGTTACTAGGGACGTGGGGAGAATGGCATACGTATCCAAAGTCGGAGTTATTTGCGTCGAAGTCCGTGCAGATTGAAGTAATGGATGCTTACGCAGCGGCGTTCAAGGTCACACCGGTGCTGCTGCGCTACCCGGCGGGCGATGACACTTGGGGAAAAGCCCCCAATTCCCATCAACCGTTCGGCTATCACGACGATTCGTTTGCCTGGGCAACGCTCGACACCGGCAGGAAAGAGGATTTCTGGTTTTATATGCCCGCATTAAAACAAGCCGGCCCAGCGGCGCTGGAGAAATGGAAGTCGCATCCGATCGGTGGCGAAATCCGACCGGAGGCTTGGGGCAAAGTTTTCGACGCACAGCCAGGCAACTCCAACATTCAGGACTTCCGACAGTGCGTCGACCAGACGCATGCCTCATGGCTGTTGGATAGTGGTATGTTTGCAAAGCAGTCACCCATAGAGCGGAAGCAGCGCGCCGAAAACGAAGTGCGACACATGGGTTATGAATTCCACGTGCCAGGCATCAACCTTTCGCGGGAGAAGGAAAAACTGAAGATTCGACTAGAATTGCAAAATCGCGGTGTCGCGCCGTTTTACTACGACTGGCAAGCCGAGTATGGATTGATTGCTGCTGGCAAAGTTGTCAAGACGACCAAGTCAACCGGCAAGCTCACGGGATTGCTGCCCGGCGCCCTTGCTTGCGATTGGAAAGACGAGGTAGATCTTACAGATGTCCCGGGGGGAAAGTACACGCTAGCGGTGCGTGTCCCCAATCCTTTGCCGAATGGTTTACCGCTTCGCTTTGCAAATGCGACGCAGGACCGCGACCTTGATGGATGGTTGTCGCTTACGACCTTTAATCGCTAGTGGCTTAGGCTTCCAGAACGCGATTGTGGCTGTGAGAGCCAGTGGCAAGTAGGATGTTTAAGCCAGCCATGCGGGGGTAGCACATGGCTCTCGCGATCGAGCAATAATGTAAAGCGGCTGCGTCCTGCAGCTTGCGACAGCAGAAAGAGAACCAGAGCGAGCTCAAAACCATGAACAAGTCCCGAGCCCGGCCCGTTGGACATTGGTTTCGACCATTGTTTTGTGTTGCCTACTACCAACGACCGTGTACCCCAGGTGTATGTTGAAGATCGGCGCGTGAAGAATCTCGACCCTGCCGATCCGCTGTGGGTGGGGAACACCCAACCGTCTGCAGATCATCCAACCGGTTTAACTCACCGCCGTACGCTGAAGATGTATTGGTCACACGGGCACAATCAGACGATTCACAATGGCATCAGCCGTATTGGCTTCTATACAGGTGGCAACAAGGCGCGATTTCGCGACGAAGACCTTGCCGACGCCTGGGTCAAGCAATCGAACGGCTGGATCGAGGCCAACCAGGATCGGCCATTCTTTTTGTTCTTAGCGTCGCATGATATTCACGTGCCGCGCATCGCGCACGAACGCTTTCAAGGGAAGTCAACTCTGGGGCCGCGCGGCGATTGCATTTTTCAGCTCGACTGGTGTGTCGGCGAGTTAAGCAAGACGCTTGATCGTCTCGGCCTAGCTGAAAAGACCTTAATCATTTTCTGTTCGGACAACGGTCCTGTTCTCGACGACGGTTACATGGATATGGCTGTGGAGAAACTTTCAAATCACGAGCCAGCCGGTCCCTATCGCGGCGGAAAATACTCTGTCTGGGAAGGCGGCACGCGGACTCCGTTCATCGCGCGTTGGAAAGGACGTATCGCAGCTGGCGTCTCACAGGAGATTGTCTGCACCGTGGACTTCGCGGCCAGCTTTGCTGCGCTCACGGGCCAGGCGCTCGTTCAAGATGCGTGCCTCGATAGCCTTGATGTTTCTGAGGCGATCCTTGGCAAGCCGGGCGTGAAGGGACGCGACAATCTACTCCAGCAGGACAACGGCAGCGGGAACTTTGGTCTGCGAGTGGGCGATTGGAAACTCGTGCGTCTCAATCAGCGCGGCAAGTCCCAAGCTACTGTAAGCAAGCAAGAGCTGGCTCCCCCCGCTGGTGAGCATGCATTGTATCGACTTACCGATGATCCCGGCGAGCGCAATGATGTCTCAGCTGCAAACCCCGACGTCCTCAAGCGAATGACCTCGCAACTTGAAAAGCTCGTCACAAGCGGTCGTAGCCGACCGTAACAGTGGATCACTCTTGCCGAGAGCGACCTTGGGCTACTAGTGCTGCCTTGCTTAAAAGGGCTGCATCTTTCAAGTCAAAAATACAGAACCAGAATTCCGAGGACAACGAAAGGAGCGGCGAACAGAAGCACGCCGAGAGCAGTGTTGCAATATCGAGCCGCCATGAAAAATGTCATGCCAAATAACAGCCACATTACAGTTAGGGCGATCTCATTTGCCAGAACGAACTCTCGTTGCGACGGCTCCTTTAGCGCAAGTGTTGCGCAGCCCCAAATTCCGTAGAGGCCAATTCCGAAAGTAGTTGATGCCAACACAATCGCCAGAATTGCCGTTGCGCCGAACGGAGCACGCGGACTGCCAATATTCCCCGTTGGCGCCACTCGTATGTCTCGCGACGGCCGGTAAGGATTGGGTTCCATCGCGGTGTCCAGTACATGCTAGAGATTTACTTCAGTCCAACCATTGCTAGTGCCTCGGCTGCAGATTCGGCGTCGAGTGGCAGAGAGTAAGGGCACAATTTCGGCGAGCGAACTAGTTACCAAATACCTTCCTCACCTGCTCATCGGTCAGAGCTACATTCCAGATGCGGACGTCGTCGATCACACCATCCATGAATTCGTCCGTGCCCGTGTTGCCGATGTGCATCGTCTGGCCTTCACGCATCAATCGCGGTTCGCCCTTGAACGGAATCGTTTTCTTGCGATCGTCGTTGAGATATAGTCGGCAGTTCTTATGCTCATTGTCAACGACGAATGTGATCAGGTACCAACGCTGAATATCTAGGTCTCCGCCTTGGCCGTTACTGCCGGTATCGTCTTGATAGAAATTGATGCGCGTGTCAATCCAGCGAATGCCATCACCGATGTCGCCGTGAACTTTGTCCGTGTTGACTTTCATATCGAAGTTGAATTCACCGCCGTGTCGCGTGCCGAGAATACCCGAGAATGTTGGCTCCTTCGTGAGCCAGACCCAAGCCGAAACGGTAAAGGATCCAATCTCGAAATCCGATGCATACGGAATGCTGACATGGTCACCCTTGAGTCGGTCAAACAACAGGGCTCTACCTACTTTGCCTTCATGACTAGTCGCTCCATGAATCACACCATGATGTCCACCCGCGCTGTCCTGAGCCTGGCGGTCCAAGTCATCCAGCTTCCAGTGAGCCAATGGTTTGGGAAGGCTTGATAGCCATCGAGCCGGCGTCAGCTTGGCAGCGGCCCAGGCTTCATCACTGAGCGCTCCGGTCGGAAGTGGGCTATAGGCTTCAACGAATTCTACGTCGGTTTTCTCAGGTATCTCAGGCTCATGTCCCGTGAGGGAGAACATGGCGTTAATCATCAATCGTCGCAAGTCTTCGCTTTGCCAATCCAGCGACGCTCCGGCAGTGGTCGTAAAGGATCGCCCTTGTTTGCCAGAGGGTGCCGTGTAATTCTTAAACCAAGCAAATGGCATTCGCGTATCTTTGCGATCGTCCGTCACGGGAGGATCATCGGGGTTCAGTCCTGAGAGGACTTGCCCGTGGAACAGCACGTCATCTTCTGACGTCAAGCGTTCTACCGAATTGACATCGGAATGACAAAAAATCGTGTCGGCAACACCTCGCAGTACCGGGTGGTTACCGTGGATCAAGTTTTTGTGCGCCAGCGTCGCTTCTTTCTGGAATTTTCCGTAGTGGGCAATCCAGGTGTCTCCCAAAATCTGTTGTCCAAAACCTCCCTCCCACTCACGGCTCTGGAAATCCCAGTTCTTGTAGGGGCTTGAGCTGTTGGGGGAATAGCGGAAGGCATGCGTCGCGTTACGAATTCCCACAACCGGTTTTCCGGAATTCACGTAATCCACGATATACTTCATATCTTCGTCTGGTAATTCGCGAAAACGAGCGAAAATTACCATTAGGTCCGCACTGCGCAGCGCCTCCAAGCCAGGGATATGGTTGTTGCGATTGGGATTGATAGTGCCAGTTGCTGGGTCGATTGCGAACAGTACGGTGCATTTGAATCCATGACGTTCCGCCAGGATCTGAGCGAACATGACCATCCCTTCCTCGGAACGGTAGTACTCTTCGCCGGTGACAAAGACGATGTGTTGCCCTTTGCCAATTCCCTGGGTGCCTTCGATCGTCAGCCAGGGTTCCGCTGCACACGCTGTCAACAGTGGGTAGATGTTGAGGAGGGATAAAACCAGGATCGCGGATTTCATTGTTATGCACTCGTTTGGGTTAGTAGGACTCCAACAGGATAGCAACCAAGCCGCAAGACGTCCAATTTGAACGGAACAATCGCTAGTCAACTGGTTGACGACAGAGTGAGCACGCTACAATGTCCTGTTCGTCGAGTATGATTGTGCCGTCAAGATGGACTGGCGGCGTCGGCGAAACATCTTCGCGAACTGGAGTAACAATATGTTGCGTTTCGTTTTAGTTGCAGGCTTGATATTGATTGCCAATGTTTCGGTGGGACAGGAATCGCCCGCAAAGGCGAAAGTTACTTCGAAAGTCTTTTTCGATGTCACCATTGGCAATGAAGAGGCGGGGCGAATTGTGATTGGCTTGTTTGGTGACGATGTGCCAAAGACGGCTGAGAATTTCCGTTGTTTGTGTACAGGCGAAAAAGGCGAGGGGAAGTCTGGAAAGCCACTGCATTTCAAAGGAAGTACTTTCCACCGGGTCGTTCAGGATTTTATGCTTCAGGGCGGTGACTTCACCCAAGGCAATGGCAGGGGAGGCGAGAGTATCTACGGCGCAAAATTTAAAGACGAGAACTTTAAATTCGCGCATGATGGACCGGGCGTCCTAAGTATGGCGAACGCGGGCAAAGATACGAATGGTTCGCAGTTCTTTATCACAGTCAAAGCGACTCCGTCGTTGAATGGTCGGCACGTCGTTTTTGGACGAGTGCTGGAAGGCATGGATGTAGTCAAAGCAGTAGAGGCTCAGGGTAGTCGGACGGAAGAAGGCAGAACTAAATCGGTGATCAAGATCAAGGACTGTGGCGAGTTGAAGCCAGCCAAAGAGTAACTTGAGCAGCTAAGTTAGGCTTTGTCCCAAAACGGGACTGACCCTTTGGAGGGCATGCAAAATCACTGACAAAAGAACATGCCCGGAGAGGGTCACTGCTTTCAGCTGCATAAGCGCGCAGGGTTCACTGAAATAGGCGCATCATGACTGAGAAGCAGAGCGGTAGTCAAAGCGATAACCCTGTCGAAGCTGCGTTGGTACCTGAGCCAATTGCAGAACACGCGTGTCTAGCGGAGAATTGCCGGCCGCATACGGTGCAACTGTTGTCGCTCGACCCTGCATTCATTTCGATTGAACGCATCAGCGGATGGATTTTCGCTGGCGTTGTTCTATTCGCTGGGCTCGTGGCGATGGTTGTGGTCGCGTTCAGTTTTGGACTGCTCAGTGTAGTGACAGGAATCTGCCTGCTGGCCTACGTGTTATTTGGATCGCTGCTCGCTTGGACGACTCAGGTTCTGCCAAAGAAAGCCTACGAACGCGCGAGCTGGTGCTTAACGCCAAGTGGACTAGAGATTCGGCGAGGCATTTGGTGGCGGTCGCAAATCAGTGTCCCGTTGGCTCGCGTGCAGCACACGGATGTTCATCAGGGGCCGCTGATGCGGCGCTATGGATTGGCGAAGTTAATTGTGCATACAGCGGGGACGGAGAATTCGGCTGTCGAGCTAAACGGCTTGAGCTTCGCGACAGCTCAGCGATTGCGAGACGCGCTCGTGGAGAATCGCGGTGAAATCGATGGAGTCTGAACCAGTCGACGTGCCATGGCAACACGTCCATCCGATTTCGCTGTTGTTTGTGGTCATTGCCAAGTTGCGGCAGTGGATTATCCCAGTCGTGGTCGGTGTGTTCAGCGTTCAGCAAGGAAATTTGCTGGCCATCGGCTTGGGCATCACGGCCATTGCAATCTTGCTCGGATTTGCGATTACCCGCTTTCTAACGCTGCGATTTCGTTTGGCGGGTGGCGAGTTGCAGGTGCGCGATGGGATTTTTTTCCGAAGTAGCCGGACCGTGCCGGTAAATCGAATTCAGAATATTGACCTTGTGCAAAACCTTTTGCATCGCGTCTTCGGAGTCGCGGAAGTGAGGATTGAAACAGCCTCCGGAAAAGAACCGGAAGCCGTTTTGCAAGTTCTGAAACTGGCCGAGGTAGAACGGTTGCGAGCCAGTGTGTTTGCACAGGCCAATGCGATCGCTGGCAAAAATGCCTTAGTGGCCAGTGAGTCACCTGCGATTGAAGAAGGTTCGTCCGTTCCGCTCGCTCTGCCTGAACGACCACAACAATTATTGTTGGCAATTACTCTGAAGCAACTTGCGCTGGCCGGGTTGACGAGCAACCGCGGACTTCTGCTCGTGCCGATCGTGCTGGGATCGATGTACGAAGTCCGGGGAATGACTCGCGGTATTCGAGATCAGTTTCGTATCAGCAGCGACGACATAGTTAATCGATTGCCGCAAGGTATTTCGACTCCCCTGCTAGTGGTCGGGCTCCTGGCTGGATTCATCGCGTTGTTCGCGTTGCTCAAGCTGTTTTCGTGTGCGTGGTTCGTGATTCGTTTTTATGGCTATCAACTGCGGGCGGTTGGAGACGATTTGCGAATCGGTTGCGGTTTGATGACTAAGGTGTCGGCTACGATTCCAAGGTCGCGCATTCAGTTCATAAGCATTCATCGTTCTTGGCTGGGTCGGAAATTGGGGTTAGCCGCGATTCGGATCGAGACAGCGGGCGGAGGTGGCTCGGAGCACGAAAACGCCAGCCAATCTGTTGGTCGACGATGGTTTGTGCCCGTGCTGTCGGAAAGCCAAGTTGTGGGCTTGATGGAGCATCTGCGACCCGGAACTACCTGGACCGAGTCGGAGTTTGATTGGCAGCCGCTTTCACCGCGGGCTGGGAGCCGATTGCAACGCTTTGGCATATTAGCCAGCGTTGTGCTGACTTTGACTGCCGGATTTGTTTGGCGGCCCTGGGGCGCGGCTATCGGCTTCGTGATTTTTCCGATATTCATTTGGTTAGCACGGCGTCAAGCAAGAGCCATGCGTTACGCTCGTAGCGGGTCGATGGTTATGTTTCGCAGCGGCTTGATGACTCGCAAATGCAGTTGCACGTTTGTCGACAAAATTCAAACACTTCGCATCAGCCAATCGCCGTTTGATCGTCGCTGGAAAATGGCAACGCTGGCGATCGACACCGCTGCCGCGGGACCCGCCGAGCATCGCATTCAGATCCAGTATCTTGATGCTATTATCGCCCAGCGGGAATTCGCAAATCTACAAGCCGCCATCGTGTAGAGCAATTAGTGTAGAGCTCTGAGTGTAGAGCTCTGAGTGTAGAGCTCTGAGTGTAGAGCTCTGAGTGTAGAGCAATTGTCCTCAATTGCTCGGCTCACGCTTTCATTGCAAGTTCGGGAACGATTGAGAACAATCGTTCTACACAAGATCGACTACGATGGTGTTGCCAATCAAATCGTGAATGCAACGATAATCTTCGCGGAAAATAAAACACGGGTCGATGATTCCGTAAAACGGAACTTGGCCAAGTAGAAAAACACCGACCACGCTTCTGAGCAAAAAGCACTGTATAAATGGCGAGCGCTGATGCGTCGTGAAGTCGATGATTTGCATCTTGAGAAAGTACTTGCCGATCGACTGGCTGGAGACTGCCAGCAGATAGATCTGAATGCCGGCGACGACGAGCATTCCTAGAAACATCAAACCTATACCCCCGATGACTAGTGGCACTGCCGCGTCAGGTCCTCCTCGGGCATCCTCTGCTACCAAGCCGCCAATCATTAATGCCATGCCGGGCGTTAGGCTCAAAAACATCGCCATGTTATCAATGATCGCCGCCAGTAACCGCTTCAGGCGACTGGCTAAGTGCAATTGCGATGGTTGAGTTGCGAAGTTCCCAGGCGATTGGTAAGGATTAGTGTAGTCAAGTTGGTTCATATTAAGCTTGTAAGCAGTCTGAAATTGGGTGTTTCGCAGGTTTGACGCAGAGGAACTTAGACGCGGTGGAACTAAGACGCGGTGGAACTTAGACGCACGGCGACTCGTACCAAGTCTACTTCCCAGCCCAAGGCCCCGCGTTGGCAATCGACGGATCGCTTTTATCCGCGAATTGTTGGAAGTTCTTGTGGAACAAGCTGGCAAGCTTTTGAGCGGTTGCCTCGTAGGCGACCGGGTCGGCCCAGGTCAACTTCGGCTGCAACATCTGGCTTGGGACCGCACTGCACGCAGTAGGTACAGCAAAACCGAAATTCGGATCAGTCACGTAAGCCGCTTCGGTTAATTCGCCCGAGTGGATCGCGTCGATGATGTTTCGCGTGTGAGTTAGTGACATGCGGCGTCCGACACCATACGCTCCGCCGCTCCAACCTGTATTCAACAACCAAACATGCGTTCCGTGCTGGGCAATCTTAGCCGCCAACAACTCGGCGTACTTCGAAGGGTGCCACACCATAAAGGCTGCACCAAAGCAAGTGGAGAATGTCGCTGTGGGTTCGCTGACACCCATCTCTGTACCAGCCACCTTGGCAGTATAGCCGCTGACGAAATTATACATCGCTTGCTCTGGCGTCAATTTACTAACGGGCGGCAGTACTCCGAACGCATCGCAAGTCAAGAAAATAATATTCTTCGGATGGCCTCCCACGCACGGGATCTTCGCGCGCGGGATGAACTCGATTGGATAAGCCACACGCGTATTCTCAGTAATGGAAGCATCGCCAAAATTCACGCGATGCGTGGCTTCATCGTACACAACATTCTCTAGCACCGACCCAAAGCGAATGGCATTGTAAATCTCCGGTTCACTTTCTTGTGTGAGATTGATGACCTTTGCGTAGCAACCGCCTTCGATATTGAACACTCCTTCGTTCGACCAACAATGCTCGTCATCGCCAATCAATTTGCGGTTGGGATCGGCGGACAAGGTGGTCTTGCCAGTGCCTGACAAGCCAAAGAAAAGTGACACATCGCCGTCTTGTCCTTCGTTGGCTGAGCAATGCATCGACAGCACGCCCTGCTTGGGCATGAGGTAGTTCATGATTGTAAACACACCTTTTTTCATTTCGCCGGCATACTGCGTACCGAGGATAACGAATTCGCGCTGCTCGAAACTGAGATCGATGCTCGTCGTGCTCGTCATTTGGTTGGTGTAGGGATTGGCCGGAAAATAGCCCGAATTGTAGATCACATAATCCGGCTCGCCAAACTCCCATAACTCGCTCTCGGTCGGTCGTATCAACATGTTTTGCATGAACAGCGCGTGGTAGGCGCTTGAACAAATCACGCGAATTTTCAGTCGATAACGAGGATCCCAACCGGCATAACCGTCGGTCACGAAAATCTGCGTGCGCGTGTTCAAATAATCCCTGGCGCGTTGGCGGTTGATCAAGAACGAACGCTCCGTCAAGCGAATGTTGATGTCGCCCCACCAAATATCACCGGCTGTCGCTGGTGATTCGACGATACGTTTATCCTTGGGACTGCGACCCGTCTTGTCTCCACTGCGAGTTGCCAGTGCTCCGCTGGAGGCGATCGCTGCATCGTGGTTCAGAATTGCATGTTCGTACAGGCGAGCGGGGGTCGCGTTGCGAATGACTTCTTTGACTTGAATGCCGAAGTTTTGCAGATTAAACGCGTTGACCATTTGACTTCCGTGGTGGCAAAGGCGAGAGCGAATCGCTCCGTTGTAGGAAATGTTTCAGGTTACCGATCCGCTATCGGTTGTCGTATCAAGCCGGTGCTTGGGAGCACGCGAACCCAACTTTTTTGTATTGTTGCAGATTGCCCTATCTGTACTAGTCGGGAAGGCAGAAGTGATTTTGAATCACGTGACACGCCTACCACCAATGGCCTCGAAAAACTAACGATTTGCAGAAGTCAAATGCCGTTGCCGTTAGATACATGGGGTGTGCAGTGCCGCCAATCCTCAGAATATGCTAGGTTGTTCGCTTTAAATAACGAAGCGAAAAGCATTTGGAAAAGATCCTGCGATGGCCAAAGCGACAGACATTCACGTCAAAAAAGTCACCAATTCGACACACACCTACCTCTACCGCCAACCGATGAAATTCGGTGGTCGCGTCGTCGAAGACGTGTGCGTCCTGCGAACCGAAATCGCAGTTCAATCCAGCGGTAGCCGTAAGAAGATCCTCGGCATCGGAGAGATGACGATGGGCAACGCGTGGGCTTGGCCAAGTAAAATACCGGGCAAAATGACCCTGAAAGTAATGCTGGAATTGGCGGACCGCTTGGCTGTCGAAGTAGAAGGGGCGCAGCTGCATGGCGATCCATTGCAGATCGCGCACGAGGTTGGTCGGCTGCGCGATAAAGTATCTGCGGCAATGGTCGATGAATACAAACTTGGCGAACCGATTCCCAAGCTAGCAGCCATGGTCGCGGCCAGCCCGCTGGACGCGGCGATTCATGATGCATTTGGTCGATCAATCGGGAAGAACAGTTTCGATTGCATGTCGGAAGAATATCTCAACCAAGATTTGAGCGCCTACCTCGGACCAGAATTCGCACAGATGTATCCAGCCCAATTTCTCTCACCCAAGCCGCGGCCAACGTTGGCGCTCTATCACCTGATCGGCGCGCTCGACCCGCTCAGCGATGCAGACATTCACACTCGCCTTAACGACGGTTACCCAGAGACACTCGAAGAATGGCTTAAGACGGACGGAATCAGTCACTTGAAACTCAAATTGGCCGGTAACAATATCGACTGGGATGTGGGCCGCATTGTCGAAGTGACGCGAATCTGCGAGATGGTCGCCCCCGAACGACAATGGAAACTGTCGTTCGATTTCAATGAGCAATGCCCGAACGAAGATTACGTCATCGATCTGCTTGAACGCATCGAACGACTCAGCCGCGCTTCGTTCGATCGATTGCAATACATGGAACAACCCACGCCGCGAGATTTGCGAATCCGTACTGAGATGACCGTGCATCGCATCGCGCGTCTGCGTCCAGTTGTGATTGACGAGTCGCTGACCGATATCGAAAGCCTCAATCTAGCCCGGCAACGCGGTTACACTGGACTCGCCCTCAAGGCTTGCAAAGGTCAATCTGAATCACTTTTAATGGCCTCTGCGGGAGCTCATTACAAGATGTTCATGTGTGTGCAGGATTTAACTTGCATCGGTGGTTCGTTTTTGCATTCTGCGTCGCTGGCAAGTCGTTTGCCACAGGTCGCGGCCGTCGAGGGTAATGGTCGGCAGTACTGTCCCGTAGGCAATGCGGCCTATATGAAGCAGTATGCACCGATGTTCCGAGTTCGATATGGCACTGTTCCCACTGAACTCATGAGTGAACCTGGGCTCGGTTTTACTTGGAAACCGCTTGCCGAATAACTCGATGCGTGTAGTTGCGGGGCAGGACGCTATCGATTCGAACCAGGATTACGGCGTGCTTCCATGAGGTGCTGCAATGGCGGCGACACAGTGAGCAGATCGTCATCATCGCTGGGCTTTGGCTTTTCTTTCTTGGGGGGCTCGGCTTGATTTGATTTTGGTTTTATGAGATCGCTGGGGCTGACTTCCAGGGCCTCGACTTTTTCGCGAGTCTCTTTGGGTCCCGGTGGCAATGTCGCTGCTTCGCTTCCACTCTTTACGTCATCTTTCAGGAATGGTCGCAACGAAGTCGGCGGGGGTGCAATGGGCTTGGGTGGATTTGCAGGCGCAGGTGTCGGACTTGCTTGACTCGTGTCGCTCAGTGGGCTCGAACTAAATGGCTGCGAATCGCCGAGGTTGTTGTAAACTGGCTGAGCGTAACCGTGATTGGAACTTGAGTAGGCCCGCTGAGGTTCGTAGCCAGGCTGATACGGATAAAGCAATGCATTGCTGCCATACATGCTTGCAGGATGCCGCTGCTTTACGGCCTGGAATCGACCATCGAGTTTTCCGGCGTGATATCCATGGCTCCAACCGATCCCAAAGAAGCGACCGAATGAATTCATGGCTGGAAGGTTGTGTTCTTGAGCCCCGGCGGACCCTATCAAACTCAACCCCACACTAATGCTTAACGCAACTAGTTTTTTCCGCACAGTGAATCCTTTCGAAACGGCTCTCAACTCGGCATCCCCGCCATCCCTGTCTCGATCGGCATCCCTTCAGCCAGAATCGAGTTCGCTCGCCTGCGCCCATGCCAACGACCAGCCACGGGTGTTAAAGATACCGAATAGTTAAAGCTAAACGACTTTCCTATGCAGATCGCGAGCCAAAGTCAGACTAACGTCCGTTGCGAGGAAACTCAGCATAATTGTCTAGCCCTGAGCGTGGGGATGTTGCCTCCACTCCTTGTTGACAATCAACCGAGCGCCTCGTCGGAAGGAGATATACGACCAGCCCCATTGAAGGACAACGAGCGTACGGTTCTTGAATCCGGTTAAAAAGTAAATGTGAACTAGCAGCCACATCATCCAAGCCAAAAAGCCGGTGAGTTTGATGCGGCCCACTTCAACAATAGCTCGACTGCGACCGATGGTAGCCATACTACCTTTGTCAACATAATTAAACGGCTTCCGCGTTTGGCTCGGCGGCGTTTGGCCCAGCATTGATAACTGGACTTCACGGCGAATCAACTTGGCAAGAAAGTGGCCTTGCTGAGTCGCCACTGGCGCGACGCCTGGCAGTGAGGTGCCGTTAGCTTGAATGCAGCAGGCTTGATCCCCTGCAACGAACACGTTGGGATAGCCTTTGACACTCAAATCAGCTTGGACCAGTACTCGGCCTTGTCGATCTACCTCCAAACCCGATTCCTTCCCTAACGGCGAAGCTTGTACGCCAGCCGCCCAGAGGACCGTGGCTGAGAGGATGCGTTCGTTGCCAACTTCAACACCTTCTGCATCAATCTTGGTCACTGTACTGTTCGTCCAAACCTGCACACCCAATTGTTCAAGGTCGCGCGCCGCATGCGAGGCGAGCGATTCGGAAAACATCGAGAGAATTCTTTGACCCGATTCGATCAGGATCACTCGAGCGGCGGCTGCGTCGATGTTTCGAAAATCTTTGGCCAGCGTAAAGCGACTCATTTCGCCGATCGCGCCCGCCAATTCAACTCCGGTGGGGCCACCGCCAACGATGACAAAAGTTAATAATCGCTTTCGTTCAACCGCTGAATCGGTTCGCTCAGCCGCTTCGTAAGCACTTAGCACGCGACGCCGAATCTCGGTCGCTTGCTCGAGCGTCTTCAGTCCCGGCGCAAACTCCTCCCACTCTTCGTGGTTGAAGTAACTATGCCTCGCTCCACAGCACGAGATCAAGTAGTCAAATTTCAGCGAACCAAAACTGGATTCAACTCGTTTCTCGTCTAAGTGTAGCGAACGAACCTCGCCTTGCAGCACGCGTATGTTCTTGTATCGTGCCAGCAAGCTGCGAATCGGCACCGCAATATCTGCTGGACTTAGCCCCGCCATTGCCACCTGATAAAGCAGCGGCTGAAACAGATGGTGATTCGATTTATCGACCATTGTGACTTCGATATCGCGCACCCCACCCAGTTCCTTGGCGGCGTTAAGTCCCGCAAATCCTCCGCCTACAATCACTACGTGTACCATTCCGTCCCCCTTAAGTCCTAACCGGCATCGCGTTCGTCTAAGTATCCGTATTGTCTCAAAAATTAAATTCCACGGTTGCTATTGCAGTCGGTCGCCCTACGATACTGGCAGCAATTTCTCCTCACAAGCTGCCGATTATCGCGCCACTTGATCGCGTAACTAACGTCCAAGCTTTGTCTTTGGGGCTTTGTTTGGCTTTCTTGAGGACGCCATCGGGCGGCGCATTCAAGGATTCCAATGCTTGGCGTGCGGCAACTTGATCCGTCCAAGGGACAACCCAGTACGCATTCGCGGCGGTTCCAATGACTGGTACAGCCCCCAGTGCAATTCCTAACAACGTCGCTGCC
>JANLQO010000580.1:0-3774 GCA_031367855.1 Planctomycetia bacterium
AAGTGGGCTGTCCAATTAGGCGCGCTTGGTGGGTTGCTGAATGAAGTGTTTAACGCGAGACGGCTGCGACTGAGAGGTTGACGGTTGGGCGGCTTCGATTCTTGGAGGGCTAAATCGCGGCGCGGGGCGGGGAGATTGAGCACTGACCATCGGCGCGCTCACAGACTCCGGTTTGACGGTTTGATCGACGATGGGCGCCGGTTGGGCTGGCTGCGATTGGCTGGGCCAAGTGGGATGGGGACCTGAGGCGTAGCGATCTATTTGTGGTGCCGGCGCGGCCCCAGCCGTCTGACTGGATGAAGACTTTTCATCGGGCCATTGCTTTACCTTATCTTCGAACTTGCGCATGGGCTGATTCCGTGCCAGCCCTCCAACGTCGCGTGGGGTTGTGTCAGCGTTGATCGTGGTCGATGGGACGGTACTCCAGCGAGTGTCAGGATGGGATGACGCAATCGCGAAATTTCCCTGCAAGTCGCCAGCTTGGGGCGCAGCGGTCTGCGGTTCTGCAATTGGATTCATACCGCGACCCATCCACGGACGAAGGGGTTCGATTCCACTGGAAGCAACGGGCGCAGCGGGCGCTAATGGCTCCGTGCGAATCGAATCGTTGACTAGCTGATCTATACGTGGACCGCGATCGGCCCAAGAGGGTAATGGCGAACCGCTGGTACTTGGCAAATCCCCTGTTAGTTTACGAGGCATTGCACCTGAATTATTTTGCAGTCGAGCCAAATCGGCCCAATCTTGTTCGCTGAGATGCGTCGTAACTTGGCCAGGCGGAGTGAGAGCCTTTTCTCGCAAATCTGGCCAAGTGTGGTTGGAAAAATCGACCGAGCCAGGCATATCTGCGGACGAATCTTCCGAATCCGGTACTCTGCCGGGTTTCTGCAAGAAAGGGGCTGAGAGCGCGGCGCCACCTGCGAGTACTAACGCAGCCCAGCCACGTGGTCCAATGAAACGAGTTGAATCTGTCATGGCACGGTTCTTTGGCTCGAAAGCCCAAAGAGAATGTCCGCAGTGCCACGTCCGTGCGAATAAAAGCGGTCGACGAATACAGAGCTGCGCTCCATCACCATGCGCAGCTCACTTATCCCGTCGTTGACGGGACTCGATTGGTTATCGACATGATCTTGACGATCCTTGACTCCTCGCTTTCAAAGACTCAACAAATGACTTAGGCAAACTGCAACGGCGTCATATTCTATACGAGTGGTATGAGAGCTCCACTTGTAGGAAACAAAAAAAGCGGCGTCACTTAGAGGGTGACGCCGCAGTTTAGGGCTAGGTGTTGTTTCGAAGCACTCGAAGTGGCTTGACGAGCGATTCGGCACTTAGCGGCGGATGAAGGTCGTGGGCTTTGATCTGGAATCAAGCGGTGCTTAGAACACGTCTGTTAGGAAGTGATGACCCCAGTGGTAACGGCGAGCGCTTGGGTACTCATTATGCCAATTGCGGTTGTAAACTGGAATTTGCATTTCGGGTGCATAGCGATAGTACATGCTGTCGCTACTTTGATACGATTCAGCGCTGCGGAAGTTCTGTGGATAGAACACATAGGGGTAGTGATAAAAGCGATTGCAATCGCGGCTGTTGCCAACGCTTCCCCACGAAGCCCCAAAGGCCTTGGGTGTGTTGGATGGGTAGCCCGCGTATCCGGCCGCGCCTGGCGCTGCGTTAGCATACGAGGGTGGGCAATACTCGCTCGCTGCATCTTGGACTGCGCTAGTGAGTTTTGCGGGTGTCTTCTTAGTGGGCTCTTCGCCGCGCACGGGGCTGACCAAATTGGCCAAGCAGGCGACAGCGATCAATGCTAAAATAGTGTGTTTTCGGATCATGTTTCTCGATTCCCCTGCGGCGGCATGTGGCGACTAAACGTTGCCTTCGGAACTTCGAATCGGCACTCTGCAAAGGTAGAGTTGAAGGAATATCCATCACATCCTGCATTAAGCAAACACGCAATACACTGCGCAAACTTTGCGGCTTCGGCCGGGCAGCGAGCGCCGTTAAAGTCTGCCTATTTGGCTAACACAACGCAAGTACATGACGTCGCGTGGCAGTCCAAAGTGGCGGTGTCCCACCAGAATGCTGACATTACGCCTAGAATGCTGACATTACGCAAGGGTTGGCGTTAGTTTTTGCGTCGAGCTCTCGCAAACCACCGCCTGCTCGATCGACCCTGGCTCTTATGGAAGGATATGCCCGCGTGTTGCTTTATCATGACACTGTATTTACACAGCACGATACCGGATCGCATCCTGAATGCATCGCTCGAATTGAGCGCGTCAATGCGATGCTAGTTAACAGCGGTTGGGTCGCAGGTTCACATTGTCCCGACTGGCGAGCCGCATCTCGCGAATCCATCGAGAAAGTCCACACTGTAGCCTACTATGACCAGTTGAAATTATGGTGCCAGCAATCGGCTGGTCACATCGAAGCGGACACCGTGGTCAGTCGAGGGTCGTGGGACGCAGCTACGCGAGCCGCCGGTGCGGCCATCGATGCTGTCGAGCGCATCGCCAAAGGCGAAGATAAACGCGCCTTCTGCGCGATTCGGCCTCCCGGTCATCATGCACTCGCGAGTGGTCCGATGGGCTTTTGTTTGTTTAACAATGTGGCAGTTGCCGCTCACGCAGCCATTTACGCTGGTTTACACCGTGTGATGATCATCGATTGGGACGTACACCACGGCAACGGAACCCAAGACGTCTTTTACGAAGATGGGCGAGTCGCTTTCTTTTCCATCCATCGCAGCCCTTTTTATCCCGGAACAGGCAAGTCGACCGAGACGGGCACGCGAGCGGGTTTGGGCTGGATCGCCAATGAGCCGGTGCTAGCAAACATTACGCAAAAAAGTTTTATTGAGCGATTCACTCGCGGCATCGAGGCACTGGCTGCCAAAGTACGACCCGAGCTGATTTTGCTGAGCGCTGGCTTCGACGCGCATCGAGCGGATCCCGTTGGTTCACTGTGTCTTGCCGACCAAGATTTCGGGGAACTAACGCGAATTGTTAGGGAATTAGCCGTGAGCCATTGCGACGGAAAAATCGTCAGTCTGCTTGAGGGAGGGTACCATTTGGAGCATTTGCCGATGTCGGTCAATGCGCATCTAGGAGAATTGGCGAAGATTTAGCAAGCGTTGTTTAGTGGAGGTCGGTTGCGTATACTCCCTTGCGGGGCATCTAACTGTTTAACCCAAGCTCAAATTGGAATGGCAATGGCACGCATCTTCATCCTAGTTACCGTATTGCTGAATTGCGGCCTACACGCTGGCACTTTGCAAGCTCAACTGCGTGGTTACGCTGCTCCTCCGGCAGGACGCGAACCAGCGCGAGCTGGATTGTTGGGTGGATTGCGGGAAGCTCGTGAAGAGCGATTCCGACGCGAAGAGCAAGCAGCCACGGCGGCCGCAAAGGCGGCTGCACAGGCTGCTACACAGGCTGCTACACAGGCGGCTGCAAAGCGCAGCGCTGTTGCAAACCTCAATGCCTTAGGCAAAAGTTCTGCAAAGCAACCACTCAGCAATACGAACTCTGCGAACAGCAATACCCTCAGCCGAGAATCCAATCCGCAGAGTGTCGCGGCCGCGCGCGCGGCTTCCAGTAGTCGCACAGCCAACTTTGGCAGCCCCAGTTCGCAAGCCGCAAATCGCAACCTGAGCGCAACAGGCGCAGTCATGGCTGCGTCCGCAAATGAATTGGTGCCGAATCCCGTACGCTACGATGGACCTGGAGTTGCGATTCGCTTGCCCAAGGACTCGCCTGGAGTGGTCAGTTA
>JANLQO010000591.1:0-32475 GCA_031367855.1 Planctomycetia bacterium
CCGATCAGCCTGGTGGGGCTCGGTTTGCTGGTTGGTTTTGTGTTAATTGCGTTGTTCTCGCCCTTGGTTTACATGATTACGTCCCTTAGTTAGGCAGCGTTCGGGAAATGAGTGAATTCGTTTGGTGAGCCGACGCTGCTAATTGCCGCGGGTCTGGGTTCGTCAATTAGGTGAGCCGACGGCGCTCGCCGCGGGTATGGAAGTTTTGGTCGATCGGAAACCAAGTCCTGGTTAAAACAAATTCCTGGTTAAGTGAATACTCGTGATTGTGAATCGGTGTTGGTTGACGTGCTCGCTGATGTTGCATCCCTGCTACGAAACCCGCGGCTAGCGCCGTCGGCTCACAAGACAGAACGTGTTGCGAAACCCGCGGCTAGCGCCGTCGGCTCACAAGACAGATAATGCTGCGAAACGCGCGGTTAGCGCCGTCGGCGCGCAAGACAGTTACAGGTTGGAATCACGTCATTTATTTCAAACAGAGCCTAAAGCGAGCGATCATTGCAATGGCAGAAAAAATGTTTCCCACGTTTTCGCAATGGCTGACGCCGCTAAGCGATATCCGACTTGGCGTTTGGAATTTGCATGGGCCGACATGGTACATTTCAACCTGGTTGGGAGATCCTTTAGCGACTCAGCAGCGATCGCTCGTGCGTGTGCTCGCGGTCGCTCATCAGGAACGGCTCGAGCTCGCACCGCTGATTCAGTGCCTAGCTCAGGAACATCGAGGGCGTTACCGTCGGCTGCTGCGAAGATTGGCTCGCCGATTGGCGTCGGGTACGTCATTAGTCGATGCCTTAGAGCAGACGCCGGATGCGTTAGATGATGACTCGGTGCTAGCCCTGCGCTTTGGCAGTCAATCTGGCACGCTGCAAAGTGCCTTGGGAATGCTCTTGTCAGGCGATTCGGCAAGCGACGTTGATCCAAGCAGTAACGCCAAGCAAATGTGGCCTTATTGGGGCGTACTCGCATTCACGATTGTACTGTTACTGAATTTCATGATGGTGGTAATCACGCCTACTTTCAAAAAGATGTTTTCCGAGTTTGAGCTAATTTTGCCGCCGCCGCTGCTTGCGTTGATAGTCATTTGTGACGTCTTTGCAAAGCATGCGGGACTATGGATGTTGGCAGGCATGCTGGTGCTGGGCCTTTGCTGGTCGTCGGCAGTGCGGAGGTTCGTAAGACGCTCGCTTGCTCCTAGGTTCATGCGTCCACTTGCGCAGATGCGAACGGCAGAGTTGTTGAAACTGTTCGCGATCGGGGTTGATGAGGGGCGCCCGCTGCCAGGATCACTATCCACTCTGGCACGCTACCACTTTGACTCGCGAGTGCGGCAGCGATTGCTGTTCGCTCGAAACGAAATAGAACAAGGTGTTGACTCTTGGCAAGGTTTAACCAAGGCAGGTTTGTTGACGCCGCCACAATCCTATGCGCTGGCTACGGCGCCCAACAACGAAATACGTGCCTGGACATTGCGACGCTTGGCAGGCGGCATGCAGCTTGCTGCGCAGCAGCGATCATTCGTCGTTTTCTCGCTGTTGCAACCTCTGATGGTATTGGTCTTCGCGTCCATCGTGCTGTTCATCTTCGTTTCATTCTTCAGTGTCTTGCTTACACTGATCACGTCCTTGGCTTAAGGTTTTATTATGAAGCAACTTATCGTCTCAAAGCGACACGGAAGTACCGCAACCGAAGTGATTGTCGCGGCGACCCTGCTGCTCAGCATGATCGGCGTGGTTGTGCCGACGACGGTTCGAGCAGGGCGAATTTGGCGGGATGCGCGTCATTACCAAATTGCTACCAATGAGCTATCCAACCAGTTCGAGTACCTCAGCAGCCTCGGCGCGGCGGAGCGTGCGCTGGCATTGACACAGCTGCAAGTATCCGAGCAATCGCGGCAAAGCCTTGAGAACGCAAGTCTGGCAGCAAGCCTTGCACAGGAGGCTGACGGCGTGCGGCTGACCTTGATGCTCAATTGGGATCGCGAGGCGCTGTCACAGCCAGTCAAGATCGTGGGTTGGCTGAACTCAACGGTCACCGAAGCACCTGCTCAAATAGAAAATGGTTCTACCAAGGAGGTTTCGAATGATGCGACGTAGAGCGTTCACGTTAGTGGAAATGCTGATGACGATGACCATGGGCAGCTCGCTGATGTTGTTGGCGATCGGTTTGGTGCATCAATCGATGTCGATGTCCAAGCTGTCGAAAACTCGCGGCGAACACGATCGGTCGCTCGCTCGGTTAGCGCAACAGTTTCGCAGTGATGTTCATTTGGCGTCCGCATTGGTTTCCGTTTCGTCCGATGCGGTTTCGTTGAAATTAGCGGATGAAAGTACGGTGACTTACGAGCGTGCTGCGGCAAATGTAACGCGCGCGACATCTGGGCCGAATGCAGAAGTGGCTCGCGAGTTGTTTTCATTCGACGAACGCTGCGTGGCGACGTTTGCCGCCGAAGCGAACCAGAGCCGCGTTAGGTTGCAGATTGAGCGGCGATTAGAGAATTCCGAAGTGCCCTCACCGCTAGACTTGCGGGTTATTGCCTCGGTTGGACGTTGGCAATCGCTCGAGAAAGCACTCGACTCGCCTGTTGAAACGACTGGAGGAACTTTGCCATGATGCGTCACAATCGTAAAGCCCGCCAAGGAGCCGTTTTGGTCTGCGTCATTGCCTGCTTGGTGGTCGCTTCTACGCTGGTCGGACTGGCTGTGCAAGCATCGCTTAGGGGCCGACGTGAAGCTCGACTTCAATTGCAGCTTCGACAAACTGAGTTGTTGTGCGAGGCGGGAGTGATGCGGGCCGTACTGAGACTCCAGACCTCAACTGCTGGGTACGCTGGCGAGCGCTGGACACCCGAACTCCATCTGGAAAACTACCACGACGCGGTGGTTGAAATTCAAATTGCAAATGCTGGCAAGGACGCTGATCCGTCGCATGCGTCTGCGAAGAACGTTACGGTCATCGCTTGGCTTGATTCGTTCTTGGATCAGGATGGTCCGATGCAACGTACGCATAGTTTTACAGTTCAAATTCCATCCCTTTCCACTTCAGCGGAGAATAAATAATGTCTTTGTCAAAACAGCCACCGTATACGAGAATGAATTTGGGCCATTCGCGAGCGTTCACTTTGGTGGAACTCTTGGTGGTCATTGCGATCATTGGCATTTTGGTAGGCTTGCTGCTGCCAGCGGTTCAAGCGGCTCGTGAAGCGGCGCGCCGCTGCTCATGTTCAAATAACTTGTCGCAACTCGGATTGGCTGTGCATCACTACGAATTCAATGCCGAGCAGTTGCCTTCGGGGGTCATTAATCCCGATGGACCCATTCGCGATGAAGCGGTGGGGCAGCATGTCAGTTGGATCGTAAGTATTCTGCCTTACATTGAGCAATCGAACGCCTATCGCAAATTCGATCAAGCGGCTGGTGCCTACGCGGCAGTGAACAAGCCAGTACGGCAAGAGTCTATGTCGATACTCACCTGCCCTTCGCATTACAATTCGCCCAGCGAACGCGAAGATCGAGCCCTGGTGGCGTTAACGAACTATGCTGGTTGCCATCACGATTCTGAGGCGCCAATCGATGCCGACAATAATGGAGTGTTGTTCTTGAACAGTCGCTTGCGATTGAGCAAAGTGCTTGACGGAATGTCGCAAACGATTTTGTTGGGCGAGATGCGGGACACCGCCGATAGTCTTGGTTGGGTCTCGGGGACGCGATCCACCCTAAGAAACACCAGCATATTGAACGAAACGAAATCGTTTGACATGTCGAATGCCGTGAATATGCCCGAGCCTGAGGAGCCTGAGGGTTCGTTGCGTGTGGGCGGATTTGGCAGCTATCACACTGGCGGCGCTCAGTTCGTGTTCGCGGATGGTTCGTCGCGATTCATTTCCAGCAGCATTGACAAAGAGACCTATCGAAAACTTGGCAATCGCGCTGATGGGGAATTGCTTGGGAATTCGGGATACGGTTGGTAGAGTTAGCCACGACCAATGCGAAATGCGGATAAGTCGATCGCCGGTTGACGGCCTTGCATCAAGTCAGCGATTATGACCGCCGTGGCGCATGATAGATGTAAGCCAGCTCGGTAGTGTCCACTGGCGACGAACACTTGTTTTAAATTTGGTACTTGTCCCAGGTAGGGCAAGCCATCGAACGTCCCAGGCCGCAGCCCGGCCCAAGTCATTTCGACCGGGGCTGCGTGCAACTGTGGCAGGATACCTTCGGCCCATGCTCGCAATTGCCGGATCATGGACTCCGTAGTTGCAAGCTCAAATCCCACCTCTTCTTCACAACTGCCTGCCAGCAATCTGCCATCGTCTCGCGCAACCAAGTAGCGGTTGCCTTCATTGACAACATGTTGCAGCAGGGGCGTTTCGGTGTTGTACAAAACCATTTGGCCCCGCACGGGCATGATGCCGGTGGGAATTTCCATTTGATCGAGCAGCAAACGTGACCACGCTCCAGAACATACGCAAGCCCGAGAGGCCTTGAAACGATGATCGTGAGCAACGGCTTCGATGGAGTCGTCGGCGGTGGGTACGAGATGCTCGACTGCCATGTGCTCATGAATTTCGACGCCGCGTAACCTGCACGCGGCTGCGAGCGCTTTGAGGTGGCGAGGATTTCGCAGTTGGCATTCATCGGGCAAGTACCAAATCGCTTTTACCGATTGGTCGTTGAGAATCGATTTGAGGCTTGGTTCGAGCTTGCAGGCGGTTGAATGGGTCCAGAGCTCCGCTTCGATGCCGTGCGTTGTCCACCATTCTTGCTGTGCATGTAATGTC
Organism: Planctomycetia bacterium; assembly: GCA_031367855.1. GTDB lineage: Bacteria > Planctomycetota > Planctomycetia > Pirellulales > Pirellulaceae > Aureliella. The sequence continues at coordinate 4,781 of JANLQO010000591.1, forward strand.
GCCATTTCGGCCGCAGAACGCGCGAGATACAGGCCTCCGCATCGCTGATAGCCGGTATCGACGCCAGTAATTTTTTTTAAGTCAGTGGCCCATTGCGCGTGCAACTGGTGGCTCATGCTGCGGAGTTGATCGAGCGGATCGACTGCCCCACGCGTTGGGCTGGGCGGCAGAATCCCAGCTCCGGCCCAGGAGGCACCGCGTCCCACTGCGGCTTGGTCCAAAATCTGCACGCTGAGACCGCGACCTGCCAACTCGTACGCGATGGACAGCCCAACCACGCCACCTCCGATAATCAAACAGTCCGAGATGGGGTGACTTAGGGCCATACAATCGTTGCATTCGGAGGTCGAAACGTCCCAGGGAAAACGGGGCTTCGAAGATGCACGATTGAGCCTCGTGAATCCATGGTAGACGAAAGATTTGGATTAGACTAGTTCGCAGGGGTACAATGAATCATCGCAAATCAGTTAATGGACATGTGTGATGGGAGCGTAGCCAAAAGACGGATAAATGCCAAAAACTTTTGTACAGAATTTTGTTTTCGATAACTCCAGCTAGCTGGATGTTCCTTACAATGCAGGGTGTTGCTCGGCGGAAACTCGAATTGATTCGCAGTTAGTATTGTCTGGTAGGGATGGCATGACCAAAGTGACATCTGAGAAACTCGTTGAGTTGGTTCGCAAGAGCGAGCTAGCGGAGCCACAAGTGCTTGAAAAGGCGCTCGTAGCGATTCGTGCCGAGAATAACGGCGGGCTACCCGAGGATGCCGCGGTGCTTGCGAAAGCCTTGCAACACCATCAGGTTGTAACGCGTTGGCACTGTGACAAGTTGTTGCAAGGTAAGTACAAAGGCTTCTTTCTCGGCAAGCACAAATTGCTTGGGCACATCGGCAGTGGCGGGATGAGCAGCGTTTACCTGGCTGAACACTGCATGATGCATACGAAGCGCGCGATCAAAGTCTTACCCCAAAGCCGGCTGGGAAAATCATCCTATCTCGCTCGGTTTCAGCAAGAGGCCAAAGCGATTGCATCGTTGAATCATCCGAACATAGTGCGTGCTTACGATATTGATAATCAAGGCGACACGCACTATATCGTCATGGAATACGTGGACGGCGACGACTTGCAAACGATGGTCAAAAAGAAAGGGCCCATGCCTTTTGATAAGGTTGCCGACTACATCGCTCAAGCGGCTCATGGCTTGCAGCATGCTCATGATGTCGGCTTGATTCACCGTGATGTGAAACCAGCGAACTTGCTGGTGAACTCGGCTGGTCGTGTCAAACTGCTTGATCTGGGGCTGGCTTTGTTTTCGGATGACAAGCAAGCTTCGCTAACGATGGACTACAACGACAAAGTTCTTGGGACCGCTGATTACTTGGCGCCCGAGCAAGCCCTCAATAGTCACAAAGTTGACAATCGCGCGGACTTGTACGGTTTAGGTTGCACGATGTATTTTCTGCTGACGGGTCAGCCGCCGTTTCCCGATGGATCGATTGCACAGCGGATTGCAAAGCATCAAGCGCAAATGCCCAAAGATATCCGGGAGATTCGCCCGCAGTGCCCGGGTGAACTGGAAGGAATCTGTGTGAAGTTGTTACAGAAGGATCCCAAATTCCGATACACTTCTGCGGCAGCCACCGCTGAAGTGCTCGAAGCTTGGCTGGCTAAATACACTGCGCAGCGAGCCTTGCAGACTGCCAAGGTGGGCGGCGGCAGCTCATTGAATTTGGGTGATGAAGCCGAGCCAACCAGCGGATCGAAACTGGGTTCGACAGTCGATACGGTTAGTAACCGGGGAGGCGACACGGTTGCGGGTCGATCATCGGACGGGCTTTCCCTGTCGCCGTCGGACAGCGGAGTGTTGGTGCGGGTCGGCAAGAAATCGGGTGATTCGGATTCGGGAAGCACGATTGATTTAGAAGCGGAGATTGGGCGAAGGTCGAATGCGAGTCGCGGAGGGTCGAGTGCCGGTGGAGCTTCGCTGAAGGGTGCTGCTTTCGCAACTGCAGCGGTGAACTCAGTTTCGACCGTTCAAAAGGTTGTGGCGGCATTGCCCGAAAAGGGAATATCGCGATTTCTGTTGATCGTGGGTTTAGTATTAATGTTCATTTTGGCGATCTTCTTGGGTGGCGTGATCGCGGTGCTGACCATCCCGGGAAGAGTGGCACCGAGCAAGCCGGGGGCGGTGCAGATGGACTTGTTATTGAGCCCCCCCACGACGCGGACGGCTTGAAGTCGCCATTGTTGACGTTTCCCAAGGGCATTCGTTTGAGTACAGCCATCGGAAGCGAAGCGTTAGTACAATGGATCTCGTGGGCTGCTCAGTACTTTGTCCAACTTCGTGTAACACGATTGTCGCATTTCAGTTTAACACGATTGTCACACTTCAGTGTAGAACGATTGTCCCAATCGTTTTGGGGAGCCATGGCGACAATTGCTCTACGCTGGGTTGCGTTCTCGTCTTTTCACACTCATCCTTGCGTATCGGAACTACGAAACGATGTGCTTTTTACCAAGTCTCATCCATAAAAATGCTCGAGCGATTTTGCGCGCGGGAACATTTGCGGTTGCTTGCCTCGCGTTCACTTGCTTGTTTAGTTCCTCAGTTAGAGGGGCGCTCACTGCGGAGCAGCGGAAGCAGTTGAAGGAATTGAATGACGGAGCTCGCGAAGCCGGCAAGCTCTTCAACGAAGGCAAGTTTGTCGAGTCTGCCGAGAAAGTCACTGCGATCCAGGCCGGTCTTGTCAAGCTATTGGAGACTAAAGACGCAGACCTGCAAAAGGAGACTCGCAGGCTTTTTACCACCTTACAGACCGCACACGGCAAGCTCGAATTGGAAGGCGCGGTTTTAGAGCCATTGCCAACCTGGGAAGAACTCACCGAAGGCAACCTGAAGGGAGCGAGCGGTGCGACGACGGTCAGCTTTAAGGACGATATTGCGCCTTGGATGATCACTCTGTGCGCAAATTGCCATATCGCTAAACGTAGCGGGGAGTTTTCGCTGGCAACCTACAACGACTTGCTGAAGGGATCAAAAGCGGGACGAGTCCTATTTGCGGGAAGCGAACAAGGCAATCGGATAGTTGAAGTGATCGAATCAGGCGATATGCCGCGAGGTGGTGGTGAGGTGTCTAAAGAGCAACTCGATAAACTGCGCAAATGGATTGCTGAAGGAGCGAAATTTGATGGGACAAATCCGACTGCTCCCTTGAACAGCTATGCCAAGGGCGATGCCAAAAAAGCTGCAGACGAGATGACGGCGAAGAAACCAACGGGTAAGGAAACGGTAAGTTTCGCGCGCGACGTCGCGCCGATTTTGGTTGACAATTGCAAAGGCTGTCACATTGCGGGTCGTCAAGCCCAAGGAAACTTCCGCATGGATACCTTTGCACAATTCTTGCGAGGGGGTGACAGCGGCAAAGTAATCGTCAGCGAAAAACCTGACGAGAGCCTGATTGTTAAGAAACTCAAAGGTGAATCCGGCCAGCGCATGCCGGCTGGTGGTCGCCCGGCGCTCTCGCCAGAGAAAATCGAGTTGATCTCAACCTGGATTCGTGAAGGCGCTGCCTTCGATGGCAGTAGTGCCACATCGAATATCGAAACGGTGGTGAATCAAGCTTGGGCGGCCAAGGCGAGCCACGAAGAATTGTTTGCACGCAGGCAGGAAAGAGCACTAGCGCGCTGGGTGAAGGTCCTTCCCAATGATGAACCCGCGAAGGCCAAAAGTGATCAAGTATTTATTTTGGGCAATGTTCCCAAAGCCCGCATCGAAGAACTGCTGAAGCAGTTGGAAAAAGCCATTTCTGCAACTGTGAAATCCTTGGATGCACCTTTGCATCAGCCACTCGTGAAGGGCGGCATAGCAATTTTCGTTCTGAAGAGCCGCTACGATTATGGTGAATTTGGGCGGATGACGGAAAGCCGTGAATTGCCCAAGGAGTGGCAGGGGCATTGGCAAGCCGATCCGCTCGATGTCTACGCGGTGTTGGCCGACGATAGCTCTGCCGATGAAAAACAACAATCGGCACTCGCTCTTCAAATGGTCAGTGGAGCCTACTTGGGTTCGTTCAATGAGGTGCCGACGTGGTTTGCTGAAGGGGTCGCTCGGAATCTCGTTGTTGCCGCCAACCGACGTAGCGATGTACGCGTCAAAGCGTGGCAGCAATCGTTGCCGATCGCATTGCAGAAGATCGATAAAGCGGAAACGCTGCTAGAGGCACGCGTAGACGAAGAATCTGCTGGACTGGTGGGTATGGCGATCACCAGTTACATGATGGATCGCTCCCGCCGAAGGCAATTCGATATGCTCCTAAAGCAATTGCGCGACGGCAAGCCATTCGACGAAGCGGTTACAATGAGCTTCGCGCCGCCCAAGAATATTGTCAAAACCATCCTCGGCAAGTAGGCAGTGGTTCGGCCATAAGAGACTCGATCGATGTCGAACATACCCATAGCATCAACGCCGCCAAGAGCCATGCCTGTCGTCCAGCGGCTAGCGTCCATTGATGCCTATCGTGGCATCGTGATGTTCTTGATGATGGCCGAGGTTTTGGAATTGGACAAGCTGGCGAAGGCGTTCCCCGAGAGCAGTTTTTGTGCATGGCTGAGATTTCATACGACGCACGTGGCTTGGGTTGGTTGCTCGCTGCACGATATGATTCAACCGAGTTTTTCGTTATTGGTCGGAGTCTCATTGCCGTTTTCGATTGCTTCGCGTCGTAAAAAAGGCGCAGGCATGGGCGCCATGTTCTTGCACGCAGTCTGGCGCGGCCTACTGCTAGTAGTGCTGGGCATTGTGCTGCGAAGTCTTGGCAAGACGTCTACTAATTTCACTTTCGACGATACGTTGACACAGATTGGACTCGGCTACTGTCTGTTATTCTTGATCGCGCTCACGCCGCGCTGGAACCAAATCCTGTCGGTCCTGTTGCTATTGGGCGGCTATTGGTTATTGTTCGCGATGTGGCCGTTGGTCCCCGCTGATTTTAACTATGAAGCGGTCGGTGTGCCGAATGATTGGCCGCATCTATTGACGGGTTTTGCCGCACACTGGAATAAGAACACCAACCCTGCTTGGGCGTTTGATGTATGGTTCCTCAACCTGTTTCCACGGCCGGAGGTTTTCACGGCCCACCCTGGTGGATACGTTACGCTAAGCTTTATTCCAACACTTGCGACGATGACCTTGGGTTTGTTGGCGGGCGGCATTGTGGCGCGTGAAGCGCTCACGCCCAAACGTTCATATGGACTCCAAGTGATGCTTTTGGCGACCGTGGGCGCGGCCCTGGTTGCGGGTGGCTGGGCGCTCGACCATTTTGGAATCTGCCCCAATGTAAAACGCATCTGGACGCCAGCGTTCGCGCTATACAGCGGTGGAATTTGTTTCATTTGGCTAGCTACCCTCCATGCAATCTGCGATGGCTGGAAACTGAAAGCTTGGGTTTTTCCATTCATGATTTTTGGTTCTAACTCCATTGTGGCCTATGTGATGAGTTGGACATTGGAAAGACCTTTGAAAGAACTGCTTGCCAGGCATCTTCCCCACAATATGTTCTTGATTTTGGGCAGCTCGTGGGAGCCCGTTTTGTTGGGTTCCGCAGTCTTGCTCATGATGTGGTTAATACTGCTTTGGCTCTATCGCCAGCGGATTTTCGTGCGGATTTGAGGGCTTTCCCAGATTTCCGCGGGACGTGCCACCCGGGGTGAGCCACTATCGGGGTGAGAGCCATCCGCATCCGCAAGTTCTAAAATCTCTCTAAATTGCCAACCCATACACCCCATTTTATGTAAACTGTCCTGCTGGAAAATTCTTCCAGATCCGCGTAAACGGTACCGCGGAAATTTACTAAATGGGATGCGTAAAATGAGAAAAGTGAATTTGCTTGCATTGCTGCTGTTGGCAAGCACGGTTGGGAACCTGCACGCGGAATCGTTACGAAGTGGGGGATGCAGTGATCTGTATGGCGCGGGGCCGAGTCGAGAAGTATCGACTGCGGAAGCCAAGCCATGCGGTTCACGCATCCATTTGGTTTCAACCAACGCTGGCGACTCGGAGGTACATCCGGTCGGTTTGTTCCACCGCGGTGGATGTAGTAGTGGCGGTTGCCTCGCACCACTGGGACCTGGCGTACAATCCGTCCAGATACCGTATGCAGCGCCGGCTGCACGGACCTACTATCAAGCGCCGGTTACAAATTACTATCAAGGTCCAGTTGCACCGCCTGCCGTCTCGCCAGAATGTGCGTCGTGCGGTAACGCAGTAATCGCCTATGGCAATACGATGCATGGCAATATGTCCAATGGCGATGGCGCTATGGTAGTTTCAACGGACCAACGTTCGCTGATGGACTGTGGACCAGTCAATTCGTACAAGGTGGTACTTGAGCCCAAGTATTTCACTGAAACCCGAGCTGTTTGTACAACCGAGTATCAAAACGAAATACGATACCGCACTCGCGTGGTTCCTCGCACGATGCCCGTGGAAACGCAAGACTACAAGACGATTACCGTCATGGTTCCTCGTTCAGAGACCAAGACGATCGAGTACACCGTGCTGGTACCGCATACAAGCGAAAGAACTGTCGACGTCGTTGACACGGTTCCGGTATGGACCGAAGTCTCCGAACAATACACCGTTAAGGTCCCGCAAGTTATCGATGTGCCAGAAGAATACAAGGTCCGAGTGGCTCAACTGGCTGACCAGCAGTTCACTTATACGGTTCAAGTTCCACAGGCTGTAACGGAAACTCGTATACAATCCGTTACGAACGCAGTCCCTGTAACTAAGACTCGTACGGTTCAGAACTGTCAACCCGTTACGCGCATGCAATCGGTAACCAAAGATTATGGACATTGGGAAGATCGAATTGAGGAAGTTACGTTAGCTGCCCAGTCTCCCGTAGTTGATTATTCCGTACCAACATACTCCCAGCCTGCCTACTCTCCGCCAGTCATGGAGGCGTCGCCAGTGAGTTATGCGGTTCCCGGTTATGGAAGCGGTGTGGGCGCTGGCCCGTGTGGGGCTGGCCACAACACCGGCTGCGGCGGCCATGCTGGTTGCCGCTTGTTCCGTCGTGGTGGGTGCGGAACATCGCTGGGTTTGTGTGGCGGTTGTGGACATGCTGGAGGATGTAGCAGCAGCGCTGGTTGTGGCAGCGGCTTGGGGATGGGCGGCTGTGGATCGGCTCAAGTTGTTTACGTTCATCCGAGCGTGCCGCACTACAGTGCGTCGGGTTACAGTGAGGCTGTTCAATACACCGCGCCCACCACTCAAGCGGTGACGCGTCGTGTTTGGGTTCCCAATGTGGTTACCGAACAAGTTTCTGTGGTCGAAAACGTATCGCAATCGCAAGAAGTTGCTTACACGCTCTACGAACAACATACCGAACAGGTTCCTTACGAATGCACTTACATCGTGTATCGTCCCGAGACTCGGACTGGAACTCGTAAAGTTGTAAACTACGTCGAAGAGTCACGGACCCGCAATCGCAAAGTGGTTCAGTACAATGATGAAACGCGAACTCGCACACGCAAACAACTCAGCTACAAGCAGGAGACTCGTACAGAAACGATTCCTGTGATCAGCTATACCAACGAGAAGCGTACTAAAGAAGTTACGTATACCGTCAATGTGCCAGAAACCAAAGTAGAACCATTTACAACGACTCGTTTTGAGACCGTCAATGAAGAAGTCAGTGAAGCGTACACAGTTTCGGTGCCATACTCGACTTCGAAAGAAGTTCAGGTTCAAGTTTGCAGAATGATACCAAAGTTGGTTCCGGTGACGATCTATCCATACGCCGATGTTCAACAGGCGGTTGGATGTGCCAACGGTTGTGGCGGTTCACCCGAAATAGCGCCAGCGATGCCAAGCACTGGTTGCACTGGCTGTGCCAGCGGCTGCGCAGGTTGCCAGTAACGCTGGAAGTTGGGTCTGCCGTAACCCAGCTTGAATGACGATCGCCCCGCAGCGATGCGGGGCGTTTTTCCGTCATACAACCATGGAGGCGCTGTGCAACTTTTTTTTCCTTGTCGTTAATTCACTGCAGTGCGGATTTCGATCTTTTTGGGCTGCTTCTTGATTGCTTTCGGGATGACAATTTTCAGGACACCAAGGTCGTAGCTAGCGTCAATCTTCTCGACATCCACTTCGTCACCAAACTTGAATTGAAAGTTCACCTTGCTCGCTGTCAAAGTGACAGACTTAGCAGATTCCAGTCGATGGATATTTGCAAGCAGCGTGCCAAACGCGTGGCTCAGCGAGCTGAAGTCGAACGGGTTGACGGCAGAGTTTTCCGGAATTATCGATTTTTCTTAAAGTTTGGATCGCAAATCTCATTGATCGCTCTCGACAGGCGTAGCCTGGGATAGCTAAACGTAAACGCTTGTCGCACTTTGCTTCACTCCCTGGATATTTGATAGCTATGCCGACTGCGGAACCATTGCCTGACAACATTCGGCGGATTGCCGTGCTGGTGGCCAGCGTGGATTCGGCGACCGCGCGTCAGTTGCTTTTGCACTTGCCCACCTCGGTAGCCAAGCATGTTCGCCGCGCCCTACAGAATCTTGGACCAATCAGTGCCGCCGAGCGACAGCGGATCCTGACTGAATTTCAAACAACGGCCGCGAAACAGAATCAGGTTCTTGCCAACGAAGCCATGGCTGCACCGGTTGCGCCCTTGTCAATGAACAGCGTAGAGGGCGGACTCAACACAAACCACATCCACAAGCACTCGCAGGCCGAGTTTTCATCGCTGGCCGAACATTCCGAGCGCTACGGGTCTCCATTGCATCCAGCTCACACGGAGTCGATTTCTGCTTCGCAGTCTGCTTCGCCCGAGAGTTCTCAGCCCTCATGGAAGCTGATGGACATTCGAGCACTCAGTCACTTTTTGCGGGGCGAACGCGCAACCTTGATTGCAGTGGTCATTAATCAGTTATCGCCAGGAACCGGCGTTGCGTTGTTGCAGCAGTTACCAGCTAATACGCACCGAGAAGTGCTACAAGCGATCGCCAATCTTCAAGACATCGACAACCAAGCGATGCAGTCGATCGAGGAGCATCTCGCAGAGCGACTAAAGGACTATAAGCAGCAAGTTGAAAGTGAATCCAAGGGGACGCGGCGCGTCGCCGCGTTGTTGGCAGCCGCGCCGCCTGAACTGCAGGAGACTTGGTCCAGGTTCGTTCATATCGCTTTTGATTCCTCGCAAGATTCGTCCACTGAAACGCCGCACTCCGCAACGTTGCAGGCGAGTGCACCACGAGTTGCCACACAAGCACCTATCAACTCTGCCCGTCCAAAACAAGCGACTGCAGCGGCTGGCTCAAGTGCAGCCCCGTCGCTTGACGGTTCACTTGGCTCCCGCATCACCGCGGTGGATACAGAGTTGGGTGGTTTGTCGAGACAGTCGCTGACCGATTCCAATTTCGACGATGATCCCTATGTCTTGCCCTTTCCTCGATCGAATGACGCACCTCCGCTGAGCAATACGGACCGTTCGCTGATTCAGTTGGAATTTGAACAGATCTTGTCACTCTCAACTCATCAGCTCGCGCAGGTTCTGACTGCCACGGACTCCCAAACGGTAATGCTTGCGTTAGCCGGCGCGAGCCACGCCTTTATGAAACGGTTTTATGCCATGCTAACGAAAGCTGACGGCAAGGCGTTGGCGAGTCGGCTGAGCAAAATTGGGCCGTTGAAATTGCGAGACATCGACGAAGCTCAACGCAGTATCGCCGAATTGGCTGCAAAGATGCTACTACCTCCTTCGCATCGCACTAGCCACTCCCAGGCACTGCGTGCTGTGGCATAGGAGACTTCACGATGGCGACGATTCTCAAAGGCGATCGGGCCGGACAAAGCTCCACGAGCGCGCATCCTATTGCGTTCAATGTCGAAGACGTGCAGGAGCGAGCGCGAGCCTACTTGGCGGAGATCCAACAACAGGCTGCACGGATTGTTGAAGAAGCCAATCGAAGGTCTGTTGATATTACTAACACAGCTCATCAAGCCGGATTAAACAGCGGGCGAGCCGAGTTCGATGAGCAGGTCGAGCGTCGTGCGCAGCAAATCAGCGATCAGCGATGCAAAACGGCCATTGCATCTTGCGAAGCGACTGTGCAACGACTCGCTAGTGAAACCAGCGAATGGCTGGCCAACTGGAGGAATTTAACCGTGGAACTCGCCGCGCGGATGGCTGAGAAACTGGTCCGACGTTCGATGCAAGACAATGAAGAAGTCTTGAGAGTATGGCTTGAAGAAGCAATCATCGCCATGCGCGACGCTCGCGAACTGCGGATTCTAGTGAACCCTGATGACTTCGCGGTCGCTGGTCGATTTCTGCAGAACTTGACAAAGATGATTCCTCAAGCCGCGCAGATAGAAGTCATTCCTGATCCTGAGATCAGCCTCGGTGGTTGTATCGTGCGTTCGATGCACGGCTTCATTGATCAACAGTTGGAAACGCAACTGCAGCGGCTCGTTGAACAACTTCAATAACAAATCAAGACACCCACGTGACCGCCACTTTCCCCATTTTACCCGATGTTCAGCAACTGCTCGGTTCCCTGCGTAAAGCCATGCCGAGCAACATCCAGGGGACCATCTGGTCAGTCGGTCGTAACTCTATCGAAGCGATGGCTTTGCCAGTGCCGATGGGTGCGGTTTGCGAGATCCGTTGCCGAGGTCGTTCAGCTATCTCCGCGGAAGTGATCGGCTTCGAAGGCAGTAAAACTCTGCTCGCGGTGCTCGACGGTGCTGAGGGCATTTCGCCAGGCGATACGGTTCACTTGGTCCAATCGCATGCAAGTGTGGGAGTTGGCGCGGAGTTGATGGGCCGTGTCATCGACGCAGCGGGTCGACCCATCGATGATTTGCCAGCCATCAAAGCTACCTCAAAAGTGTCGCTCGATAATGATCCCGTCAATGCAATGCAGAGGCCGCCGATCACGGAAATCCTGGCAACAGGAGTGCGTGCCATCGATTCCTTGTTGACGCTCGGTCGCGGTCAACGTATCGGGATTTTTGCGGGTTCGGGAGTTGGTAAGAGTACGTTGCTAGGCATGATGGCACGCGGTACAAATGCTGACGTTGTCGTGATCGGCCTCGTTGGCGAGCGGGGGCGAGAAGTGCAAGAATATTTACAACGCGAACTTGGGCCTGAGACACGCAAAAAGTGTGTTACCGTCGTCGCCACCAGCGATCAACCAGCGCTCCGTCGTGTGCAAGCAGCGTTAACTACGACAGCTATTGCGGAATACTATCGCAACTGCGGCAAGAATGTGTTGCTAATGATGGACTCGGTAACGCGTTTTGCGATGGCTCAGCGTGAAATCGGACTCGCAGCCGGTGAAGCTCCCACCACGCGAGGATTCCCGCCAAGTGTCTTTTCGATGCTGCCAAGGCTCGTAGAACGTTCTGGCGTAACTACCCAAGGTAGCATCACAGGGATCTACACAGTGCTTGTAGAGGGCGATGACAACAACGAACCTATCAGCGATGCATTACGCGGTTTGCTCGATGGGCACTTTGTGCTGTCCCGGAAAATTGCGCATCGTGGTCGATATCCAGCGATTGATATCCTGTCGAGTCTCAGTCGCTTGCAAAGCCACTTAGTCGATACAGAACATCAACGCTGTGCTACGCTGGTTCGCACCATGCTATCGGCGTATCAAGAGAATGAGGACTTGATTACCATCGGCGCCTATCAAAAAGGGTCGAGTTCGCTAGTGGATCGAGCGATTGCACTCAAACCACAAATCGATGAGTTTCTATCGCAACTCAGCCGACAATCGGCTGACTGGTCCTCCTCGATTGCAGCCTTGAAGCATCTTGCAGAGCAAGCGTCGCTGAATGCTGGCGTTCCGGCACAGACCGCAAAACCGTCAGTTCCGGCCCCTGCCGCGCGCGCCGCAGTCGCTTCCCGGTAACACTTCCTCTCCAAATTCAGTCGCTCAGCGAATCGCACCATAAGTTTCAATCATGGGTAATAATTTCCGCTTTCGGCTTCAGAGTGTTGTGCGATTGCGCGAGCGCGATCGCGATGAGGCTGCCGAAGCGTTGCGGCAGGGTTTGCAGGCGAAGCAGATCTTAGAAAATCAGGTTTCCGACATACAACTCGAACGTAGCCAGCAAGACGGACTGCGACTTGCATCGAAGACGGGCACGGTCAATTTTCAGAAAATGATCGATGCTCAGAGATACCAGTCATACCTCGACAACCAAATGGCGGACTTGCAGGGGCAGATTTCATTGATTGATCAGGAGTGTGAACGTCGACGCGCAAGATTGGTTAAATGCGAGCAAGCCGTCCGCTCGCTGGAGAAGCTCGAAACGCACCAGCGAACGGAATGGACCGCACAACAGGCTAGCAAAGATCAAAACACTCTGGACCAGTGGTCGAGTTTTCGCTATTGGTCGAACCATCAAGTTGATGATTGCCGCGAGACATTGCCCCACCCAGATCAATAGACGAGCTTTGAGTCCCATGTCTTAGCATCACGTACGGAGTTTCCTCATGAAAATGTTGCTTCGCCTTTTCGGGGCATTTTGTGTTGCCACGATCTTGGCCCAGTGCATTGTGCTGGGACTCTCGGCCTACCGCGGCAATTTGAACGGCGACACGATCCTGCAAGGATTTGCCTTGCTGAACGGAATTGATATCACCGGCAAACGATTGGAAGATGCGATTCGAAATGGTCGCGAGGCGCCCATACCAAGCTATGAGGACGTGACTAAGGAACGGGCGCAAAAGAGTCTGAATTTGGATATGCGCGAACGCTCGATCAAGCTTGCAAAAGATCAATTGGAAGCAAAACATCGCGAGCTTCAATTAGAAATCACGAACTTTGATAACCGCAAAGACGCTTTCTATTCAAAGTTGGATGAATTGAATAAGGGAATCGAAGACTCGAGCCTGAAAGACGTAAGGCGAACACTAGAATCCCTTCCGCCGGAGCAATCCAAGGACCAACTGCTTAAACTGATCAAAGACGGCCAAATGACGGATGTTGTCGCAATAGTTAAAGGAATGCCAGCAGATAAATCGAAAAAGATCCTGGGAGAGTTTCTCGAGACCGAAGAATCGGAAAAGCTTCACGAGATTCTCAGGGAACTGCGAAAAGGCGAACCAACCAAGAGTCTGATAGATCAGGCACGCAATCAACCTGCGTCCTAGCTATATCAGCCATTGACACGTTCTACCGCGCAGGGGTGACCAAAACACATACTGTCCGGGGGGACCTGAGTATGGATGGGTCGGCAACTACGCCATTGGCGGAACGCACGCGATTGCAAATTTCGCAAGCCTTCCAAAATCGCTCAGCCAATGTAGCGAACGCTCACGGTGAATTGTTCGAGCAGCTATTGAGTCTATCGTTCACAGTTCAACCGCCGCCAAGGGAACCCGAATCAGACGTAGCCGATTCCTCAGTAGTCGCCGGCGCGAATTTGAACACTGATAACAAGAAAGTCGCGACTGCGGATGAAGAAAAAGAGGATGCCGCAGCCCCTCCCGTCGCGCTGCTGACACCCGCCATTCCATTAATCGCAGAACAGCCGGCCGAGCCTGTTGCAGATCCGTCAGTTGTTGATACCCATTCAAACACCGAAGCATTGACACCGGTTGAACTGGGCACGACCGGAGATACTGTACCGATCGTTGCGGTGGCGACCGACTCGGAAGTATGCGTCCAAGAGTCCGTCCAAACAGATACACAAGTTGACCAAACTGACAAGCTCGCGCCCGAGTCGACGGTGGCTGCAGGACCGGCTGCAGACTTGAACTCTGAAGATGCCACAACGGCTTTGGGGCGCCGTGAAAACGATTCAAACAATAAAAAGGCAGTTCCCGCAACCAAGCTCGAAAGCGCTCACCGCGATCCAACACCAGGTTTGGCGGACAACAACAAGCGAGAATCAAACGCGAGCCCGCTCTCGCCAAGCGAGGAAAAAAACAAACCAGCAGTAGCTACGAGCCCAACCAAGGATCAAACGGATGATCGTCGCGGCGATCGAAGGGAAAAATGGTTTGAACGGAAAGAGGAACCTTTACGTGTGAGCGTTGACGAACGCCCATTTGCGCCAACCGATTCGAGCTTGTCCCGAGAGAATTTTGATCCGGCAACGGTAGTGCCCCAAGAGACCCCTACGCAGTCATCGACTGCTGATGCCACAACGTCCGTTGCGACGCCGCTCATCGTCCCAGCCACTCCCTTTACAGTGCCACAGCCCGCTGCACTATCTGCAGCCGCGCAGGGTGTGATGGCGACAGCGACTCCAGCCCCGACAACCACTGCCACTTCCAACTCGGATTCGACCAGTGCAGTAAACCCTGGTCCATCGCGCGCTGTTGGAAGCCAAGCTACGAAATCCAATCCAAACGGGAAAGCGACGGAACCTGGATTATCGCAGCAAGAACGCGTGCGAGTGATCCAGCGTATCGCCCGCAGCTTTAATCGCTTGAGCACCGAAGGTGGCACGATCAATTTGCGATTGCATCCTCAACACCTAGGTTCTGTCAGCATGCAAGTGCGGCTCGAGGGCCGTTCGCTTTCGGCGCGCTTGTCGACGGAAACCGCTGCCGCCCGTGACGCAATCATGCAGGACCTGCCCGCGCTGCGCCAACGACTGGCCGATCAAGGTTTCGATGTGACAAAATTTCAGGTCGATGTTGCGAGCAATGGCGCGGACGCTTCGTTCGCTCAATCCAATGGCCAACAGCAGTCGGGACAATCTGAGAATCGGTCCAGTGGAGCGCAAACTGATTACCGTCGATTCGCCGCCAATCGCGAAGCCCGCACGGTAAGCACTCGTCAGTTACTACCCGCCGCCAACCAGGCTTGGCAATCCGGCTCCGGCATCGATTTGCAAGCTTGACGCTCGTATTGACGCACTTGGCTTCAAACTAGTACCAATCGGTTACGCTGCATTCCGTGGCGATGTAAGCCCACACGAACTGGATTTCCACGATGACCACCATTCCCGGCGTTAACCATTCAAGCTCCGCTAGTGGATCGACCAACAAGAAATCTGGAAGCAATGGTTTAGCGGATGTAGATCTTGACCAATTCTTGGGCCTCTTGATTACTGAACTTCAGAATCAAGATCCGTTGAATCCTATGGACAACGCCCAAATGCTTGCGCAGATTAGCCAGATTCGTCAAATTGGATCCACAAACAAATTGACGGACACACTTTCAACGCTTGCCATCGGTCAGGAGTTATCGATGGCCAGCGGCCTCATTGGTAAAGAAGTCAGCGCCTTGGACATCAATTCAAAGGACGTTAAGGGAATTGTCGATCGCGTTGCAGTCCAGACAGATGCTAAAGACAACAATATTCGCAAAGTCCAAGTACATATTGGAGACTCAATCGTCGATATCAAGAACATTCGGGAGATTGTAAGCACCGGAAGTTGACGCTAGCAAAAAAGGCGGGTTGCAATGGGACTGGCATCCTCACTGAGCACAGCACTCACCGGCATGAGCGCTGCTGAAAAGCAGATCGACGTCCTCGGCAATAACCTTGCCAACTCGCAAACTGTCGGATTCAAGTCTTCTGACGTAGTGTTTGCAAACCAGTTTCTGCAGACGCTCTCCCTGGGCGCATCGCCTACGACCGACAACGGCGGTACGAATCCGCGTCAATCTGGGCTTGGCGTTCAAGTTGCCGCGATCACGCCCAAGTTCTCCCAGGGAACGATTCAAATCAGTTCTAGTCCCTCGGACTTAGCGATTCAGGGTGATGGGTTCTTCATTGTCGAAGGCACTGGCAAAGAGCAACTCTACACCCGCAATGGCATCTTTAAACTAAACAGTGAAAACGAATTGGTCTCGACGAACGGCAATCGTGTGCTCGGCTACGGCGTCGATGATCAATTCAATATACAAACGACACAGTTGGAGGCCCTGAAAATTCCGCTTGGCTCGGAAGCTGTTGCTCAGGCGACCAAAAATGT
Organism: Planctomycetia bacterium; assembly: GCA_031367855.1. Lineage (GTDB taxonomy): Bacteria > Planctomycetota > Planctomycetia > Pirellulales > Pirellulaceae > Aureliella. The sequence goes on from JANLQO010000591.1 coordinate 20,739, forward strand.
GGTTATGGAAGGCACCTTAACACCCAGCGGCGACTTGGCGAATACGGCTGAAATTATTCAAAGCGCAATTCTTGGGGACAATTTGGTCCCTCGTCCGGACTCTTCAGCGATCGCAATCGGGGCGGCTCCCACACCCAGCGCTGTTGGCGTCACTGTGGCTCACAATCAAGGCTCCGGCAGCCTCGCTGAAGGTAGCGTCTTTGGCTACAAAATCGTCTTCGTAGATTCGGCAGGGAAAGAAAGTCCAGCCAGCACAGCGATCAATGTGACCGTTCCAGTGGGTAACGGCACTGCCGACAATTCGATCACGCTCGGTGCACTTCCCACGTCAACCGAATACAGTCAATTGGCCATTTATCGCACCGCTCCAGGCGGCAGCGAGTACTTCCGCTTAGCAACCGTGCCGACTGGCGGCTCGTACGTCGATACGGGCAACACCGCGCTGTCGACACAAAGTCTAAATACGGGTTTGCTGAATGGCAACTACAGCTACATGATCACCTACTATCGTGCCGGTGATCCCGAGACCCGACCATCAGTTGCATTGGGACCATCGAATATTGTGGATGGTCGAGTACACCTCTCGAATTTTCCTACTCCACCGACACCACCGCCAGGCGGCGGCTTTCCTCCTTACGATCAAGTTCGCATTTATCGCAACACTGCTGGCAATCAGAACTCGTTCTACCTCGTCGATACCATCACTCCTGGTCAGGACTATACCGATACCAAGAGCGATGCCCAGATTAGCAATCTAGCCACAACTGGAAACAAAACGCTTGATCTGGATGGTCCGCAAATTGACAGCAACACGCTGCTCGTTAATGTAGTAAAGCGCGATGGATTCAATTACGAAAACGCTTTTAATACAGGCACCCTGTCGTTCAAAGCTCGGAAGGGTGGACGCAGTCTCGAGGCGAAAGAATTCGAGATCAAGAATAACACGACAATTCAGGAACTTGCCGATTTCATGAAAAATGCGCTCGGCATTCAATCTGCCAGCACGGATTCGGTAAATCCTATTTCCGGATCCGAAAACAACATCAAAGGCGAATCAGGCACGATCCTTCCAGGGGCCTACATTCGCAACGGACAATTGAGATTCGTCTCAAACAACGGTGTCGACAATGCAGTCGATATTGACTTGACGAGCTTCCGTATTAAAGATGCCAATGGAGTTGTAACCACACCCAATCTGGCGTTCGGTTCCGCGCAAAAAGCGAAGGGGCAGAGCGCAGTAGCCGACTTTGTGGCCTATGACTCGCTGGGTTTACCCATTCGCATGCGCATCACTTCGGTTCTCGAAAGTCGATCAGATACCGCGACCGTTTACCGTTGGTTTGCGGACTCGGCAGACAACTCAACGAGAAATGGATCGGGCATCGCGGTTGGCAGTGGCTTGCTGACTTTTGACGGCAATGGAAACTTTGTGACCGCCTCGAACAACACAGTAGCCGTTGATCGATTAGGGTTGCCGAGTGTTTCGCCGCTTGAATTCGACATCGATTTTAGCTCGCTGTCGGGTCTGGCCGCGACGAAGTCGACTTTGGCTGCTTCGCGCCAAGACGGCTCGCCTCCCGGCAAACTGACGAGCTATGTGATCGGCGAAGATGGAGCGATCCGCGGCGTCTTTAGTAACGGTATCGCCCGCAATCTCGGTCAATTGCGTTTGGCTCGGTTCAGCAATCCTGAGGGCCTGGAGCAACGCGGCCAGAACATGTATGCGCAAGGTATTAACACGGGTCTGCCAGTTCTCGGTGGGCCTGGAGAGAACGGGATCGGAACGGTTGCCGCGGGTGCCTTGGAGTTATCCAATACCGACGTCGGTGGTGACTTAGTCGATCTTGTGCTTGCTTCGACCATGTATCGGAGCAATGCGCGAGTGATCACAGCAACACAGCAATTGTTCGACGAATTGCTCAACATTCGCCGATAGCGGTTTGCTAGGAAAAGCACAGTCGAACGGGGAACGACTACTTCCAAGCTTGCGTTCGCGACCGTGTGCCGCAGACGTTGACTTTGATACCAAGGGTCGCAGCCATGCTGGCTTTGGCAAGCATGCATTCGTCAGCCGCTTTGGCATCGTGGGCGTAGGCAACCTGAACGTGGTTGGCCTGATGCTTGGCCATCAATTGATCGCGACTGACACCGTAGGTAACCGCATGCATAATGGGCCACTGAGGCGTGGTGGCATCGAGCCGACGTTTGGTTTCAGCCTCGGGCAATGTCACTACGCCGCCGCGACCGATGTCCATATGCAGGGCGTTGGCAGCCACATAAATGCGACTCCAAATAATCTCACCGGGTTTAGAAATGCCATGCATGGTGCTACCGCCGTTGGGGAAATACATGGCCGGCTGGCGGTATCCATGGGTGCCCTTCCAGCCACCGATGAAATGTTCAGGCGGCGCCGCACCGCTGATCAAAAACACCCATACATATTCATCACCTACCGGCGCGCCCCAACGAACATCATGCAAGGTGTTCTCGGGTGGCTGTTCTAAAGCTTGATGAACTCGGGCCGTCAGCAACCCGTCCAGCCCAGCGCATTCGTCGACTTCATTAAAGTGTGGAAGCAGCCTGTCCTTAAAAAGGACTCGCTTTCCGTCGCGCGATTTGACTGGCGGACGATCCAGGTTGTTCAGCGTGCCTTCGACCAGATCGCTAGCAGGCAAAAGATCTTTCAGCCCCTGTTGATACTGAATGCCGATCGTGTCGCAACCAAAGTCGTCGGCAATTCGCACCGCAGCCACATAGACTTTGCACTGCATGAGAATTTGTTCTTCCGTCAAATCGGTGGCATGCATCGAACCGGTATGAAACTTCATCCCGCGTTTCTTCAGCCAACTGTAAACAGCATCGGCTTCGCCCGAAGTAACTTGCTGCGATTCGTAAAACAACGCCGACTGACTTAGTCGCTCCTTGAATACTCCGACATCATGCAGTAGCTGATCGGGAATGATCGCGTTGAACATCCCCATACATCCTTCGTCGAAGATCCCCATAATCGCTTTGTCGCTGCGAAGTTGCTTGGCCAACATCGCCCCCAACTTCGCAACTCTACTTGGGATCGATAGTTGGCTGAACGGTTGCACGTGGTCGAGTTCATGCGACACCTTGCCTGTCTTCAGCCAATCACGAAGTTTGCCCAAAAACGCGTCATCGGTAAAATTCTCACTCCACAGAGTTGAGTAGGCGACGCCGGCCTTAGTCAAGGATCCATTGAGGTTCAACATCCCGACCAATCCCGGCCACTGACCACTCCAATTCGCTACGGTAAGAATGGGTCCACTGTGCGTCGTCAAACCAGCCAACACATGATGTGAATATTGCCAAACGGCTTCAGCCACAATGAGTGGAGCGTCCGGATCGATGGTGCGAAACACGTCCATGCCCTGACGTTGGCTGGCGATAAAGCCATGCTTCATTTTTGCGTCATAGGCGTGTGCGCGAACGATGCTGTACCCCTCGCTCTCAAGCGCCGTACCGAGCGACTTTTCCATCGCCGCCTGAGCTGGCCAGCAGACTTGATTGGCCGACAATCGCAGATCTCCGCTGGCGATCAATTGAATCTGTTTTTTCTTCAGTCGAGTGATTGTCATGCTGCTGTGCTTTCGAATTAGTCCTTCGCGCTCACTGATACTTCGGGTTACGATTTTAAGAAATCACCCAGTCCGCGATAGTCCGCATACAAGCTGTCGTAAACTTTTCGGCAATCGCGGTTCGGCTTGTACAGTAGAGCAGCACCCGGTTTGGGGACGGACATGGCGCGCATCGCAGCGGCCGGCGACGAGAAGACTCCTGCCGCCAACGCACCGAGGATCGCAGCACCGAGCGCCGGTCCATGCTTACTGGGGTGAATCAAGATCGATTCGCCTAATACATCTGCGTAAACTTGTACCACCAATGGATTGTGATGCGGCAATCCGCCTGTAGCGATGAACTTCTTGACTGGAACGCCGCCCTCGCGCAGCGTTTCTACGATCCAGCGCAACCCCAAAGCGGATGCTTCCAGCAGGGAGCGATACAAGTGTGCGGGCCGATGATGCAATGCCAGTCCTGTGAACGCACCTCGCAGTCTTCCATCCATCAGCGGAGTGCGACATCCGTTAAACCAATCGACACACAGCACACCCTCTGAGCCAGGCGCGATCCCCGCCGCTTCGGCACTGAGTTGTTGCAAATTCTCTGCGCCCGTCAGCTTGCGCAACCAATCGAACGCATCACCCACGGCGGCCTGTCCCGTTTCATAACCGTAAAATCCAGGCAGTATGCCATCTTTGACCATACCCGCCACGCCTGGCACCTTGCGTTCTTCGACCGAGTTCAGCATATGACAGGAACTCGTCCCCATCACCATGACCAGAGTTCCTGGTGTCGAGGCGCCCGCGCCGGGAACGCCAGCATGGGCATCAATAATGGCCGCACTGATGGGTGTGTCCTCGCGCAATCCAAACCGCTTGGCCATCGTAGCGACCAGACCACCAGCTACTTTGCCAGGCGGAATCAATTGACCTGGCATCTTTTTCTTTACCACGTCTGCAAATTTTGGATGGACGGCTTTTAGATACGCTTCACTGGGATAGCCGTCCGTGGCGTTCCACATTCCCTTGTAGCCTGCTTGACAAGTGGATCGCGGTAACGCCGTCGCTGGTCCGCCAACCAATTGCCACACGAACCAATCGCCCGCCTCTAACCAGACGTCAGCCGCCTGGTAAACCGTCGGTGCATCTTCCAGCGTTTCGAGCATCTTTGGGAAGAACCACTCCAGACCTATCGTTCCGCCATAAAGATCTAGGAACGGCTCATGGCGGGCGCGGGCCACTTCGTTGATGCGGTCGGTTTGCTTTTGAGCCCCGTGATGCTTCCACAGTTTTGGCCAAGCCAAGGGTTCATCCGCAAAATCGCTTAACAGACACAGCGGCGTTCCATCAGCTTTCGTCGGCAGCATCGTGCAGCTTGTGAAGTCGACGCCGATTCCAACGATCGCGTTTGGATCGACTTTCGAAGAACGCTTGGCCAACGTAGTTGCTTTCGCTGCCGCATCGATCCAGTCTTGCGGATGTTGCAACGCATAGGCTGGCGGCAACTTGCGACCATTTTTTGGCAATCGATCAATAATCTGACCATGCGCAAAAGGTACAACTGCTGAACCTAGTTCCTTGCCGCTGACATCGACCAACAGCGCACGAACCGACTCGGTGCCAAAATCGAGGCCAAGTACTACTTGAGAGGCATCACGCATGATTTGAGTTTCAAAGATGACCGGTTGGAGAGTTGACATATCGTAGCGAAACCTATGCGACTTGACGACAAGGGAAATTGCTCGTCGGACAGGCTCTTAGACTACAATTCCAACTGATACCTAAAATTTTCCAGGGAGTGATTTGCATGTTGACCAAGACCGCTCCGAGCGCACACGCAGGTGGCCTATTGTGCGTTTCCCTTCTCGTCCTTGTATTCACTCGCAATTGCGAAGCCAAGTTGGAAGGGGGTACCGCCAGAGTTGACATCACAAATCGCGAAGCGGGGCCGGTCAACGATCCGCTGTATGCGAAAGCAATTGTTTTGAGAGGTGCTGGAACTACTGTGGTTATCATTTCTGTCGATGCGGTTGCCATCGGGGAGATTGGATACATCAAGAATGATTACTTGCCCTCAGTCCGGGACCGATTAAAAGCAGATTGTGGCATCCAGCCGACCAATGTGCTAATCAATGCCAGCCATTGTCACGGAGTTGTATGTGACGATATAGCAGCGCGAACTGTGGAAGCCGTCAAGACGGCGCTGCAGCATATGGTGGAGGTCACAGTCGGCGTGGGCAGCGGTTACGAGGATCGCATCATGGAGAATCGCCGCCTTAAGCTCAAGAGTGGCAAAACAGCTGACGTGCGACACGCTTACTCTTTGCCACCGGATGACGAGGTCGCCGAAGTCGGACCCGTTGACCCGCAGATTGGAATCCTCAGACTCGATCGACTCGATGGTCGCACATTAGCAGTCATTTACAACTTCGCGGTTCACCCGATTCAAGGCGTTCCGAGTGGCGCCAACACCGCCGACATTATTGGCTTTGCGTCCAAAGCGATTGAGGACAACTTGAGCGAGGGGGCCTTGGCCCTGTTCCTGCAAGGATGCGGTGGCGATATCAATCCGCTCTTTTATAAAGACGTTGAACACCCGCGGAGCGCAGAGCCACTCGGCAATTTACTTGGACTGAGTGCCCTGCAAGCGCTTCGCAAGCTCGAATGTCACGACGACGGTCGACTGCAGTTGATCAGTAAAGTGATCGAATTGCCCCGCGGTGATCGCACGGAGCGCATTATTGCCATGGAAGCCGAACAAAAGCGGTTGCTTGCATCGCTGAAGGGCACTACGCTCAACCTCAAGACCTTCCTACCGCTAGCCGTCAAGTACAGTTTGGCAGATGAGTTTCCTGCTTACTACTCGCATCGCTACCTGCACGAGGAAAAACAGGGACGAAGCGATTTCCGAAAACTCGACGCGAATAACCGCCGCGACATCAAAGCATACATCGAGAACATTCACACGATGGAAGAGCTGACTCGCGTGCAAACCAATTTGGATCTACTCCGCATGCATCAAGCCCGTTTTGCGGTAACCGGAAAACGAACTATCGATGTAGAAATGGCCGCCCTGCGAGTGGGTGATTTTGTACTAACCACTTTTCCAGGCGAATTGACCGTGCAGATCGGATTGAACATCAAGCAGGCTTCACCGATCAAAGACACTTTCGTTGCCGGTTACACCAACGGCTACATCTATTATGCGCCGACCACTGAACAGTTGCTAAATCCGGGCGGTGCGCAGGAAGATTGCGACTGTATTCTGGCAGCCGAGTGGCAAGCTAAATATGAAGACGAAGTCGCGCGGTTATTGAAGCAATTGCAGTGAGCCGTCGGCGTTAGCCGCGAACCGCCAACGACCACAACGTCGAGACCCGTGGCTTGCGCCTTTTGATGTTGCGCACTTTTTGTCTTTACGGGCCAATGGCCCAACAATTTACCTAGCCCAGCCCATCGGGCCCATCGGGCTGGGTGTTCGGCGAAATGGTTCTTTAGGGCCAATGGTCCGGGCATTTGTCAACTGACGTGATTCTAAAAAACAAACTGCCGGGCCGTTGGCCCTTTGATTTGTGTTGTTTATTTGTACCCTGCCCGTTGGGCTGGGCTAGGTAAACGAACGAAGCTTTGCCCCTAAGTCAATTAGCGCAACATCAAAACTAACGCCGACGGCTGACTAAAACGCAAGCCTCTTACATCACTCGCTGCCCAGTCGCTGTGACACACAACTGCTTTCGTATTTCCAAGAACTCAGTTCAATAGCGACACTCATTACTTCCATCAGTCAAAATATGAGATTCAACCTGCAATCGTGTCCCCCTTAACTCTGTGTTTCCTAGCGTGGAATGTTAGGGTGCGTTCTCGGCGAGTTTCGACTCCGCGGCATGTAGTAGCTTGATTGTTTCGGGTTCATCCGGAAAGATGCGCTTGGCTTCGGTGAGGCTGTCGACTGCAAAACGGTACTCGCCAAGTTCTAAGTGAGTCCTACCAAGTAAAAAGTGTGTGTAGGCGTTGGTTGGATCGGTGAGCAGTGCGAGCATCAAGTAGGGTTTAGCTCGAGCGAACTCACGCCGTTCAACGAGCAAATCTGCGTAGGGCATATACGCTTTACTCCAATCGTTTGGGCCGCTGAAAAGTAACTCATACTGAGCCAACGCGCCTTTGTCATCGCCGGTATGATAAAGGCAATCAGCCAGAACATATCGGCTTTCAGGATCGTCGATTAGCAACTCCAACGCGTCACTCGCGCGCGGCGCGGCCTCGGCAAACTTGCCGGACCAATGCAAAACCTTGGCCAAATTGCGGAGCGCTACCCCATGGGCGCGCTGATCGATGCGATGCATGACGCGCTCAGTGGCTGTGGTGAGTTCGGACTGAATCTGAGCTGCGCGCAGATCTATCCCTAACACGATTTTTGCCCGCTGCAGTTCGTCGATGATCCAGAGCGCAAGTTGTCGATTGACTTCGATTGTCGGATGAACATGATCTAGAAAGTATTCTTCACCCAAGCACGAATGACCGAAATGCTGTTGGCACAGTGCCCGCAGTTGCTTTTCGAATTCAATGACAGGCACATGCAGTTCCGCGCCGACTCTGCGAATTGCGGCGGCGATTTCGTCGACTGCCCGCAGAGGGCAGACATCTGCGTTGAGCGCCGCCATAAACTCAATGTGCGCATTCTCAAACCTTTGGGCTTGCATGAGCAGCTTGCCAAGGCGATAGCGAGCCTCAGCAAGTTCGGGTGCGATCTGAGTTGCTTTGGTCAATGTGTTGATTGCTTTTTCAAGTTCGGATTCGCGTTCAGCTTGTGCGATGAGGTCGAGCACCTCGCTTCGCTGAGCCGCAGTAGCCTGTTCGCCGAATTCACTTTTGAAGGGTGAGCAATTGCGTTCGTTGGAAGCAGGTACCACGAAAACGATCTGGCAATTTGCCCGGCGGGCGATGGTCACCATCCTGCGCAAGTTCAATTCGTAGTGGGCGACTACTTGGCTGCGCCACTTTGGATCGCGGTGGTAATCGCTGGGCCCGATCGTGTGATTCAGAATCTCGTCGACCTCGGCAGGTAGCAGGGAGCGGGGATTCCCCGGCTCTCCATGGATCAAGCGGTCCGCGAGTGCATAAGTCCGCGTATGCGAGAGAGCTGCATGAATCTGTAGACTCGCCGCCGAGCGCTCGAACATATCCGCATATGTTCGTCGCTCCAAGAATTCGTTGTGAGCGGAAAAGACCACGAACAAATCGGGATCGTACTGAACTAGTTCCTGCATGAGCGCCGCCACACGATAGCTCGCGTAACTGATTCCACCGCAGTTGATGACTTCCCATCGATGAGCTCCATCGACGACTGGCAAGAATTCCCGCAACCAACCGCTAAACGACGTTTTGTCGTCGTACGGATGACCATAAGTGGTCGAGCCGCCGAGGCAAAAGACGCGTCGCACGTCGCTCTCTTTTTGCTTTGGGAAAACCTGATCATTGAACCAATTCAATTTGCTGCGCGCGGTCCGCAGAAATTCTTTTCCCGCTTCGTCGCGGACCGATTCCATCAGCGGAATTTGCTGCGAAAACCCAACCAATGGATCACGCGAATCTGTGACCGGTTGAATGCCAGCGACCCGCAATGCAAACTCCACCACCACCAACGCCATAATTGTCGTTAGCAGCGAGAAGATCACTTTCTTGTACCAACGCAGTGGCTGGCGCGAGGGCTTGGGCATCAACGGTCCTTAATATCGGTTGGCAATCGCTTCGCGACAGAGTTCCTCACAGGTCGCATCCGGCAGATGCGGCCCACCGTGGGTCACTCTTGCCGAGAGTGACCTTGTGCCGCCTCCCAATTGTTTCACCGCAGTCGCCGAAAAAGGGAGGTTTTGTATTCTGTTATAATCTATTGTCGACGACACCGTAGGTTGGATCCTATGCTTCGCCTGCATGATTGCAATCAGGCATCGCAATTCGCTTACCAATTGACCTTGAAACCGCCTGCATCATGACGCTCAGAATCACCTGCATATACTTGCTCGCTATCGCCAGCAATTTGATTCACGCGGCATCCCCTGCCGCGAAGCCCAACATTATCATTCTGTATGCGGACGATATGGGCTATGGCGATTTGGGTATTCAGAATCCGGCTTCAAAAATACCAACGCCGCATCTTGATCGGCTCGCGTCGCAAGGAACGCGTTTCACCGACGCGCACAGTTCCTCGGGCGTCTGTACACCCAGCCGCTATGCAATGCTGCATGGACGTTATCATTGGCGCAAGTTTCATGGCATTGTGAATTCGTTCGATCAACCGATCCTTGATGACGAACGTACTACGTTGCCTGAGCTACTGAAGCTGAAAGGCTACAAGACGGCGTGTATCGGTAAGTGGCATTTGGGTTGGGATTGGAAGTCAATCCAACGCTCGGGTGCGGAGCCGGATAAGCAAAAAGGTTTTGCGCCTGAAGCGTTCGACTGGAGCAAGCCCATTGCAGGCGGGCCGTTGTCACATGGTTTCGATTACTACTTTGGCGATGATGTTCCGAATTTCCCCCCCTACGCCTGGTTCGAAAATGATCGAGTCATTACTGAGCCCACTGTATCGATGACTACGCCAAAAAAAACTGCTGAAGGTGCGTGGGAATGTCGGCCCGGTCCATCGGTGAAGGATTGGGATTTCTGGGCAGTGATGCCAACGCTCACTGACCGAGCGGTCGACTGGATTGGCCAGCAGAAGCAGGACGAGCCGTTCTTTTTATATTTCCCATTCACTTCGCCACACGCCCCGATCATTCCTACGCCGGAATTCGTAGGCAAATCAAAGGCCAACGGTTTTGGAGACTTCGTCGCGCAGACTGATGACACGGTGGGCCGTGTGCTGCAAGCGCTCACCGATTGTGGATTCGCTGACAACACGCTGGTGATTTTCAGCGCCGACAATGGACCGGAGCATTACGCGTACGCCAGATTGAAGGATTTCGATCATCGTAGTTCCGGTCCTTTGCGAGGCGTGAAGCGAGACATCTGGGAAGGCGGACATCGAGTTCCCACGATTATTCGCTGGCCCAAGATGGTGCCGGCGGGCAAGATCAATGACGGTCTGATCAGTCAGATCGATCTGTATGCAACGCTCGCACGTGTCGTCGGTTCCGAAATTCCAGTGGGTTCAGCCGAGGATAGCTACGATCAACTTGCAATGATCACAGGCGAAGGTCCAAGTGCTCGCGAAACTTTAGTACATAATACTAATGCGAATGGCTACGCGCTGCGTCACGGTGAATGGGTCTTGATTGCCGCCAAGACGGGTGCGGTTTCCAAAGTTCCCGAATGGTTCGATAAGGCAAATGGCTATCCCCAGAATGAACATGCAGGGGAACTCTACAACCTCCGCCACGATCTCGCGCAGAAAAGAAATCTCTATTCACAAGAGCCCGAAAAAGTGAAACAGCTAACCGAGAAGCTCAAGCAAGTTCGCGACCATAGTCAGGTTCGATAAGTGGCGTAAGCTTCCAGCTTGCGATTGAGCCTTGCCAGTTTCGCACGACCCTCGCCGACAAAGACAATAACGCCTTGAAATCGTGTTGCCCCCAATGGTTCAGCCCCCTTTTCGGCCAGGCTCTTGGTCGCGTTTTTGTTCATAAAGTGATCGTAATCGGCTGACGAGCATGAAATTGAATGCCAGCGAGGGCGCAAGGACAACTAAGACGACTGGCAAACCAAAGGCCAATAAAAGAAATGCATCTTCAGCATCCAGCGAATCGGGATGGGAGAGCTCCCATACTGCCTCGCCGACTGAAAAAATGGGCAGTATCCAAACGAGCACACGCCAAATCCGATAAAGTGAAGGAAGCCTGATACTGCGAAACGCTAAGGCAAATATTCCATAGCAGGTGAGTGCGTCCAAGCTATTTGCGGTTAGTCGCCACAACGCATTTCTCCAGGTGAACTCAAGCGATGCTTCGAATTGTCCGTTTACAACCATCGCGATAAAAACGAAACCATACAAAACAATTAAGAATCTGGCGGCCGATTTCCAAAGTGGGTTCGAGCCTGCGTGTACAACTTGTATCATCGGTGGCTGATAGGGATTGTCGTTCATCATGAGCACTACGTGGGGAATAGACAAAATTTGGTTACAATAAATCTGCCAATCGCAATTCAATCTAGTT
>JANLQO010000592.1:0-9158 GCA_031367855.1 Planctomycetia bacterium
CGCTACGTCGACACTCAGTAGAGTGGTAAATCTCGTTACGACCGACTCTACCCTTAGAATCGTTCAACTTTCACATCCAAGAATCCCGATACCCCCACAGTAACGCAATTTAAGTGGCTCGTTCTCAGTCATCTGAGTACCGACTACATTCACAATTGGCGGCAGAGGATGGGGTCATGTCCAAACACACACAGACTAACATTTCAACCATTTCAGCCCAGCACTTCAACGCCAGGCGGTTACTGCGTTTAGCCCTCGCTGCAAGTGCTGTAGCCGGCTTTGTTAGTTCTGCCTCCGCACAAACGGGGCTGACATTCCCTTCGTTCCCAACCGATTCAGTTTCTCAGTCGCAAAGCGTTTCTCAAGATACCGCATCCCAATTTACTGCTATGTCCCAAGTGTCACACCGCGCAACCGCCTCGCAGCGTGTTGCCAAACTCTTGGGAATGAAGAAGCAAACACCAGCCAGCCCAGCTAATCAATCCAGTCCGGCGCTCGCTCTACCGTTGTTCCCATCGAACGAACCGGTGCGTACCCTATCGCCGTGGAGTACCGAACCAGCAGTTGCATCGAATACGCACGCTCCAACGATATGTCGCTCGACAAGCGGCAAGTCAGAATGCCTGAAAACGGAAGCAAGCAGTAGTGACGTAATGCTAGCTTCGGCGAACGAATCGTTGCCGCAGGCCGCCGAGCCAACGCTAGTAGTGGAGGAATCCGAGTTGGCGTCGGATGCACAGGTGGAGACAGAATCACTGAGTGAATCTCTCGGTGATTCACTCATCGATATTGCAATCCCAACCAGCTTTGACCAGTCGGTTCAAGATGCTGCGCCGCGGCTTCCTGAACTTGTAAAGCGCCCGCCCGCCATGCAACTGCAGATCGGTGGAAACGCAGGCCGCCTGCCTACGAAGCATGCTGCGGAGCAACTCGCATCCGCTTCAACCAGGTTTTCGCTCAGCGACTCTGACGAGCCTCTGTCGCCTAAGACCGTAGTCCAAGCGGCAAACGTAAATCCCATGAACGTGCGAATCGAAGGCGAGCCAATGACAGTGTTAGCAGTTGCCAAGCCAACTGCTTTAGCCCTAACTCCTGTTACGGCAACTCCTGTTACGGTAACTCCTGTAGCGGCCCACAAGCCATCTGTCAAAGCTTCGCAGCGCACCGTTGGTTCTAAATCGCTGTCCGATAAAGGCACAGATCGAGCGACGACCATGGGTGACCGATTAGAAGTGAATCTGCACGAATCAACCAACGTGGACACGGCGCAGGTCATCAGTGGCTTGTCGGTGGAGCATCCGGAGCTTTGCCAAGTACTGAAAAGTGGCGAACGCAGCCTCTCGTTTGTTGGCCTCAAGGCAGGTCAAACGCGGGTAGCGCTTTTCACAACGGACGCCTCGGGTGAACGCAAAATCGAAATTCGCGAAGTTGTCATCGCGGGTTCCGAAAATCGCCTGGACGACATGAAATCACTCGCGACTGAAATTGGACGGAGTGTGCACAGCATGTATCCCCACAGTCAAATCGAAGTGATTGCCGAGGCCGATGGATTGACTGTACAAGGTTATGCAGGGACAGAAGAAGAAGCCAAGAAGATCATTGGTTTGGTCCGCCGAACATCGTTGCAACCGGTGGTAGACCGCTTGGCAACATACAAATAGTTTGCTCGCATCGTGCAAGTCCTTGCCGACATTGTACGAGCGAAAAGGGCTGCGAACGCGCAGCGAAAATAATCGGAATCGTTTGTTCGCGCAATCCGTTGGCGAACGTTGACAGGGTGGCTTTACTAGCAAGAATGCCAATTTGAGGATTACCATGCGTAATATCCTAACAACTACTAAAAGCGGTTTGTCGGCTTTGGCCGCAGTTGGCCGCCGAACTTGTTTAGCTGCCATGCTGGCGACTTCGCTCTCAGCAACCAGCGCCGAGTTTGCAACCGCACAGTCGCCCTACGGTGCGACGCCTTCCTCGCTGTCGTTGGACGACACTTCCGAACAAAGCTACGGCTTAGTCAGCGGTGCACCGGTCGACGAATCCGAGGGGTTGGTGACCGGCTCGGGTCGAACGTCGGCTAGGGCGGTACCGGCAACCTTGGCTTCGATGCCATCCATTAGGGGCGGTAGCGAGTATTACGACGACGGCATGGTCTCGGGTGGCAGTCCTTGCTACACACCAGGTTGTGATGTTTCTTGGTATGTCGGCTACGAAGCACTGTGGTTGCGCCGTGCAGGAGATGAGAACTTCTCCCTGACACGCTTTAATCGCATCCCCAAGTTCGATTACGAGCTCGGCGATTTTGGTGGCCGCATTACGGCAGGCCGCTTGTTCGATTGCACCAATGGCATCGAAGGTGTTTACACTGGGCCCTACAAGTGGCAACGCAGCCGCAATGTAACTGGCAACGCAAACCTCAATAGCAATTTTGTGCCATCCGCTGGCTATAACGCCGCCACGATCAACACATTTAATAACGCCGATCAACACGTTCAAACCTATCAAGCTCGATTTAGCAGCTATGAAATCAACCGCACGTGGTGGACTTGGGATGTTCTGCAAACAATGGTCGGTGTGCGCTATATCGATTACAAAGAAGACTACGCTCTCTCATCCGCCAAGGTCGGAGTGGGCAACGGCTTGTTCCAATCCAGCATCATCAACCGGGCGGTCGGACCACAAATCGGCGCACAGCTCATCCGCCCAGCGAGCTTGCGAGCCAACTACGGATTCAAAGGCAAGGCAGCCGTGTTCGCCAATTTCGACGAAGCTAGCGCGTTTATGAGCAACGCAGGCAATTTGGTTCTCAATGCAAACAAAAACACCGTGGACCTAGCTGGTTTAGTCGAAGCGGGCATGTTCGCAAATTATCAAATTGTGCCTAGCGTACGTTTGACCGCCGGTTACGACTTCATGTACTTGCCAGGCTTTGCCACGGTTCCTGGGCAAAACTATCGAAGCATCACCCCCAACACTGGAACCAGTATCAAGAATGGTGATCAAGTGTTTTTACATGGTGGTAGTGTTGGCGTGCAGATTCTCTACTGATTGGAAACTGTCCGTGAGCACGGCCTTGACATCGGTTTCGTCTATCTGACAGCCGTAAGAACCAGAGATTTGGAAAAACGCAGCGGCGAGACGCTGCGTTTTTTTATGGACACTTGCGAGTTGCTAGCGCCTCCATCGTGCCGTTTGTCGCTTCTGCTAAACTGATGTCTGCTTCCAACTCCAATTTCCTGGTTTGATGAATGTTGGGTGGCACGCTCTGAGGCATTGCGAAGGGCGTGGAAAATCCACTCCACTCCCACGCCAGCCATGCGCGGTCGAAGACGTAGGGACTTGCTACCCCGAGCTTTTAAGTTGGCAAAGCACTAGTTTCCATCAAAACAGTCGATTTTAAATCCAAAGCTTAGCGATGATTAATACGCAACTCAAAGATCGCCTCGTGCGGCATGTGCTATCTAAGGTTCGCATGCCAGCCCAATACATCGGCGGCGAACGCAATATCGTTGTTAAGCGACATGACGAGGTTGCAGGCAAGCTCTGCTTGTGTTTTCCGGATGCGTACACGATCGGCATGAGTCACCACGGCTTGCAGGTGCTCTATTCGCTAATGAATCGTCGCTCGGACTGGGCGGCTGAGCGTTGCTTTACTCCGTGGCCCGATATGGAAGAACAATTGCGCAAATATGATCTGCCACTTTACAGCCTTGAGACATTCACGCCCTTGAAGGACTTTGATGTCGTTGGTTTTTCACTTCAGTATGAGATCTCCTCCCCCAACGTGTTGACGATGCTCGACCTCGGGGGTATCGCACTGCGCGGCAGTCAGCGCACGATGGCTGACCCGCTAATCCTAGCCGGTGGACCGTGCGCTCAAAACCCCGAACCGATGGCTGAGTTCGTTGATTGTTTTGTCACTGGCGATGGGGAACCCTCGCTTCCTGAAATCTGTGATCTTTGGCTGAGCCTACGCCAGGCTGCTCGCGAGCAGGGCGGTTGGCTGGGCGGCGAGGCGGGTCGCCATCAGCGCGAACAAGCATTGGCGGAGCTTGCCAGCCGCTTGTCCTACGCGTATGTGCCGCGCTTTTACATTCCAGAATATCGCGAGGGTCGCATCGTCGCCCTTAATCGATCACGCAATGACGTACCCGAGACGATTGAACCGTGCGTCATTCGCGATCTTGATGGCATTCCCTTGCCAACGGCTCCCGTTGTGCCCTTTGTCGAATGCGTGCATGATCGCATCGCGATTGAGATTATGCGTGGCTGTCCATGGCAATGTCGCTTTTGTCAGAGCACTGTGATCAAGCGCCCGCTGCGCATTCGCTCGGTTGAGACGATCATCCAGGCTGCACTGGAAAGCTATCGCAACACGGGCTTCAACGAGATTAGCATCCTGTCACTCTCGAGCAGCGATTATCCGCACTTCGAAGAGCTGGTAACGAAGATGAAAGCCACCTTCAATCCGATGGGTGTCAACATTTCGGTGCCTAGCTTGCGAGTGAACGAGCAATTGCGCACGTTGGCGGATTTGGTTGGCAATGGTCGTAGCGGGGGGTTGACGCTTGCACCCGAAGTCGCGCGAGATGACATGCGCGAACAGATTCGCAAGAAGATCAAGAACGACGACTTGTATGAAGGCTGTCGAGTTGCCTTCAAGAATAATTACGAAACCGTCAAGCTATATTTTCTATGCGGCCTGCCGGGCGAACGCCCAGTAGATCTCGAGGGAATTGTCGAAATGGCCGAGACGATCGCCAAAATAGGTCGTGAAGTCAAAGGACGCTACCCGAAAGTCACGGCCAGCGTTTCGAATTTTGTGCCCAAATCGCATACGGCGTATCAATGGAACGGTATGCAACGCCGCGAGTATTTCCAGTGGGCGCATAAATACTTGTGGCAACATCGCACCATTCGCTCGGTGAATATCAAATGTCACAACGTCGAAACCAGCCTGCTAGAGGGTGTCTTAAGTCGCGGTGATCGCCGTACCGGAGATGCGATCGAACTCGCTTGGCAACGGGGCGCCCGCATGGATGGTTGGGATGAGATGATGGATTCAGATCGCTGGTGGAAAGCCCTGGCAGATACAAATGTCGATATCGAAAAACAGCTCCATGAGCCCTATGCAGTGATGGCCAAACTGCCGTGGGATCACGTCAATGTGAAATCGGGTCGCGAGTTCCTACAAAAGGAACAGCAGCGCTCCGTGTTGCAGTTGACCGCAATGGCTGACGCGAAATGAGCACTGCAAATCTCGCCCGCGTCGAAGTTGGGCTTGATCAGTGCTCAGCGGCAGTGAGCGTTTGCGCATCGCTTTGGATGCATGCGACGATCGCGCCATTGATCAGTGCATCGAAACTGACGTATCTGCATGGTCGAAGTCAGCAGCATCGATTCGTATCTACTGAGCGGCGATGGTCGGCGACAGTACTTGCGAGACTAAACCTTTGTTCAGCCGGCGTGCGCGACTTGAATATCTATTTGAAAATGCCAGATGCGCTCCATCGAGCAAGGGCTCGGAACGCGAATCCCGATAGGGCAGGGTTGGAGTAGCATTCCTTGCCAAAACAACAAACGCATCATCTTCATAGACGAATTGCCAGCGACTTAAGGTGGGTAGTGGTTGGCCCGCATTTTCTTCGCGGAAGACTTCCAGTAACGGTCGTAAACCAGAGTTCTGATCGACCAGCACCGCATCGCAAGGATATTTTTCCAACAATTGAGGCCAATCCTTTGTACCTTTGAATAACTGGTCGTGATCCAGCATCACTTGATCTTCATAGGCGACTTCGTAGCGCCCATCGAGGCTAACGCGAACGTTGGGATACAGCGTCCAAGAAATGTACGCACCTTGTGCGAACGGAGTCTGTAAATTTCCCCGGAACTGATGCTGTTCGAGATACTCTACGACTCCTGCAGGAAAACTCGCCTCCGAATACTTTGCAGCGGGGGGCAAGGTCGGTCGCCAAAATTGATTCGCACCGGCGAATATCATACAGGTAACCGCAATCACCTGGCTAACTCGTACAAACGACGCTCGATACGTGTCCACAGATCGAATCATCGACCTACCCAGCGGCGTATGGGTTAACCAAGCGGGGACGTACGCTAACCACACCGCGCCGCATAGCGACCCGTGGCGAATGTGCAGTAGCGCTTCGTAGGCTGTCAGACTTAAAAAGGCAGCCCCACGCAAGCGAGAGACGCGTACAAATCTCTGGCAGTAAACGAACAGTAATACACACACTGCAAATGCCAGCAGAGTAAGCACGGGCGAATAGGTGTGCCAAAGCGCATGCCATTCAACAATGAGGGGACGCGGCATTGCAATCGCGTGTAACAGATACGGAATATATTGCCAGCCGTAGGGATTGATCGGCAGCGCGAGCACCACGCAAACGCCAGCCAGCATGAGATGCCACGTGGCTCGGCACGCCCGAGCAAACGACCGACTCTGCAACCAAACCGCTGCGAATCTCTCCAAGCAATGAAACCCAAACATGCCCACTCCGACTACGAATCCTGCGTGAATGTTCAACCAAGCGACCAGCATCAGCCACCAAGCGATCACCCAAGTGCGACGCCCGCGACAATCCAGTTCTTGCATCCACATCTGCGCCGCGAGAAATACCAGCGTAAACAACTGCGCGCGGATCGTAGAGAAACCAACCCAGAAAAACGGAAATGTGAACGCAGCCACGCACGCAAAAATGTAAGGGTGCGCTCCTCGCATGCGAGCCACGCGATATAGCAATAACCAGAGGGCTCCGATCAGTAGCAGGCGTAGTATCGCAATTCCAGCCAAACCCAAACCGCTTTCGACGCTTACCAAATAGAGGATGGCGCCAGTGCCCCACTCGTGGTGGACAGACGGGTTGACGGTAGGCGTGAACGCAAACAGGTCATAGGTCGGAAAGGAGCCGCTGACGAGCGTCTCGCGAAACAATGCCATTTCATGGAATACATCATGGGTCACTTCATGAACCCGAGCAACGTAGGCGAGGAAGCCGCAGGCAACAGCCAATAATAGCCAGGCAATCAAAATGACATCGCGCGAGCGGCCCACACGCAAATTCGAGTGCAACGCTTGGTGGAGCAATCCAGCAAGCTGGGACTGACGCATGGTTAACCTCAAAGTCCGGACATTGAAAGCAGGCTCAGTTTGAAAGCGGGCTGACCCCTTCAGCCCCCTCAAACAAAGGCTAGCACTTTTGTTAACCTCGCTACCCATGTCGAGCAGTATTCAGCCGCATCGAATTTCACGCCTAGGTCAGTATTTCCGAAAAATCCGAATATTCGATTCAAGAATTGGCCTATCGGTCAGCGGTCGGGCTTTCTAGACTTCGCACCGCGGCCTGCCACTTGAGGAGCAAGAGGTACCGCGAAACTCAAATGGGCGTGGCCGCCGATTGAGTTTCAAAGGCGAAGATTCGTTGACAGGCGGAGGAACCTGGCGGCGAAAATCCGCTTTGTGTGTTAGACCCTGTTTCGCAGTCAACGAGTCGTGGAAACCGCATTTCTCGCGACTCAATATGACGGCATATAAACCCCTTCTGCGATTCATGGGCTCAACGGATTGAGCTAATCGCATGAGGATCACAAAAGGAGTTGCGAGCATGGAAGCTCGTCGCAATCACCCAATTATTTGGGGCTTGGCCACCGTCGTCGCATTGCTCGTCAGCTCTCAAGCGATAGCCCAGTTTGGCCCGCAGCAACAGCATGTTGCCCACTCACAGAACTTTATTGTTTTTGCCAGTAGCCCGCAGTTCGCTGCACAGGCTTCGAAAGCCGCTGAGGATTACCGCAGCAAGTTGGCTATTTACTGGCTGGGTGAGGAATTACCTCCCTGGTCACAACGCTGTCCGGTTCATATCGTTTCGAGTCCTAAGCTGGGCGCTGGTGGTGAAACGCGATTCTCACCCATTCCAGGTGGTGTTGGCAACTGGATGATGCAAGTCCAGGGCACCGAAGAGCGCGTGCTTGACAGCGTTTTGCCGCACGAAATCACGCACACGATTTTCGCGAGCCACTTCGCTCCCTTCAATCGCGCTCCACCCTTCGACAAATACTTGCCGCGCTGGGCTGATGAGGGTGCATGCACAACAGTCGAGCACATCGAAGAGAAGAGTAAGCATCAACACTTCTTGCAAGATTTTCTTCGTACCGGGCGTGGCATCGCTTTCAATAAGATGTTTAGCTTGAAAGACTACCCCAAAGACATACTGCCTCTTTACGCTCAGGGGCATTCAGTGGTTCAATTCTTGCTCGATCAAGGCGGACCGCGCAAGTTTGTCGGCTTCCTCGAGGATGGTATGCGTACCGGTGCCTGGCAAGTTGCAATGAAAACGCATTACGAATACGAAACCATCGGCGAACTGCAAACGCAGTGGAATCGCTGGCTGCGCGACGGTAGCCCCAAGTCGCTTGTTGGCTATGCACCTAGCATTCAGGGCGAAGGTGCTGCGAGCTCAATCGCTTTGGCTTCCGCAACCGGGCCAACTCCGGCAAAGGCCAGACTCGGTTCGTTCGAGCGACGAGCCCCAGATTCAGATGTTTTGGCTCAGGCTACACCGTCATCGGTGCAGAGACTTGAAGGGGCGAGCTATGCCAGTGGAGCTAGTTGGTATCGCAATCGACTGCGAGCCGTTACAAGCGGTACGCTGCCAAGCCCAGAAGTAACGGATCCCGCATCCGCGCTCCAAGCCTCCGCTTCCACATTACGCGCAGTTGCACCTGCTGCAGGTTCCGATCGAACTTTTCCCTCGCAACCTTATCAAGCCGCACGTCAGCCTGCCTCGCAACCTGAGCGTAACACCATTCGCGTGCTGGATTGGGGCAACTCCGATCCCGTCTCCGGAATAGCTTCACAACCCGAAATGGTTCCGTTAATGCGATAATCACCCAAATTGAAGGTCCTGACCTATACCGCTCACGAGAATTTACCGGCTTTTGCTCGGGTAAAGTGAGCCACTACTTGGAAAAGTAATGGCCTTTCATTTCCAAGTAGTTCATACAGCGCGCTGGCTCGCAAAGTGGTTGGAAAGCATAAAGGTGTCAGGTACCTTTTCCACTAATTTGCCTGAAACGGTACCTGACACCTTTTAATCTTTTCTGGCTCATTGCGAGTCGACCAGTCCCAGGCCAATTGCCTTCAGTTG